>JAAZLJ010000058.1 GCA_012799365.1 Syntrophomonadaceae bacterium
GATCGTTACGGATTCAAGCCTCCGGTACTATCGATAGGACCGGTCATCGGTACCCATGTAGGACCTGGAGCCGTCGGCATCGTATACGTTACCCAAGAATGAGGATACGGAATATGAACCCGATTAAATGGAAAATGTAGTTTAATAGTCAGGCGTAAGGGGTCAGGTGTGAGGTGGTCAATTTTTTCAGTTTAGTCAGGTTCAAACTGCAGCCATACGCAGTAAACGCTGATGTACTGCAGCGACGAGTCCGGGAGCCAACGGGTTACCATACTCAAATAACCATTGGTGTTATGCCTTTGCTGGTTTCGGTCTGACCGACATAAGGGTCTGTGGGGCACACAATATTGAATATCATGTACAACCCCGTAGACTTTCATTCCATCATGAATAACGGCAGGGATATGAGTACCGAGTTGAATAAAAGGAAAAGCTAACGAAAATGACATAAAGGAACCTGGTACAGGTTCCTTTTTTTACTGAGCAAAAAGCATGGACGGAGCCGGATAGATAAGAGATAATGGGGATGAACTGGCAGGCCGATGTATTGCATTCGAGGAATATCGGAGCGAATCGGTTAATACTCTCCGAAATATGCTGTTTTCATTCTCCGGTGGTCTCGGTGCAACCGACACCATAAGGCGGGAATAGGTTATGGATAAAACCAGCAAAATCTTCGAGCTCCATCAGGTGTCCCGGATATACCAGATGGGGGAAGTAGAAGTCAGAGCCCTGGAAGATGTAGAACTGGACATCTACCAGGGTGAATTCACCGTGATCCTGGGTCCCAGTGGTTCGGGTAAAAGCACCCTGCTCAATCTGCTGGGAGGGCTGGATCGGCCTACCCGGGGCCGGATCCAGTTTCAGGGTCAGGAGATCACGGCCTGCAGCGACGATGAACTAACCACCTTCCGCCGCGATAATATAGGATTCGTCTTCCAATTCTTCAATCTGGTACCTACCCTGACCGCCCGGGAAAATGTAGAGCTAGCCACGGCTATCGCTGGGAAACCGGGAGATGCCCGGCATTACCTGAAACTGGTCGGACTGGTCCATCGCTCCGACAGTTTCCCGTCTCAATTGTCAGGCGGTGAACAACAGCGAGTGGCCATTGCCCGAGCCCTGGTAAAAGAACCGCAAATCATTCTGTGTGACGAGCCCACCGGAGCCCTGGACTACGAAACCGGGGTTATGGTGCTGCGGGTTCTGTACGATATTAACCGCCAGATGGGACATAACGTCATGGTCATCACCCACAACGCAGCCATAGCTGCCATGGCCGATCGGGTCATCTACCTGCATAGCGGAAGAATCGACCGGATAGAGGATAACCCCCATCCGGTCACCCCGGAAGAGGTAAGCTGG
Source organism: Syntrophomonadaceae bacterium (assembly GCA_012799365.1). Lineage (GTDB taxonomy): Bacteria > Bacillota > Syntrophomonadia > Syntrophomonadales > Syntrophothermaceae > JAAZLJ01. Next base: position 1,366 of record JAAZLJ010000058.1, read on the forward strand.
TAATGAAAGGCTTGAGTACAGTACGATGGCGAGATCTGTTCCACTACCGCTCCCAGTTCCTGGCCGTAGGAATCGTGGTGTTACTCGGTATTGCCCTTTTTTCCGCCGTCTATATCTCATTTCAGGACCTGCGGTACTCGGTTGACTACTCATATGAAGAACTCCGGTTCGGAGATGCCTGGTTTTCCGTTTACCAGGCCCCGCAACCCATTATCGATAACATCAAGCGGCTGCCCGGAGTGGAAGCAGCCGAAGGCCGTATCATAGAAGATGTTTCGGTAAAACTGCCTTTCCAGGTCAAAGATAAGGTGACCTGCCGTATCATCTCCATGCCCTCCCCCCAGCCAGACGTCAACCGGGTATTAATCCTGGATGGCAGCTATCCCCGGGAGCGGTACAGCGGCCTCATCCATGAGGACTTCTACCAATACTACGGTTTGAATATCGGTGACCAGCTGCGCCTGGAGATCCAGGGTAAAGAACATGATGTTGCGATATCCGGGTCCATGCGCACCACTGAATACTTGTATCCCATGAAGGATCAGATGGATATGACCCCCAGCACCCGTAATTTTGCCATTCTTTATGTGCCGCAGGAACAGGTACAGGACCTGCTGGGATTTGGCAGCAACTTCAACGACATCAGCGTGCGGTTTCAGCCGGGAACTGATGAAGAAGCCCTTACCGAGCAGATCGAGCACATGCTGGAACCTTACGGTTTGCTCAAGACCATACCCCGGGAGTATCAACCTTCCGCCATGACCATTGAAATGGAAATGATGGGGCTGGAACAAATGGCGGTTATGTTTCCCTTCCTATTCTTATCAGTGGCTGGATTCACCATCTATATCCTGCTGTTTCGACTGGTTAACCAGCAGAAACAGCAGATCGGTTTGTTTATGGCCCTGGGGGTTCCGGCTCGCAGCATATTTCTGTATTACCAGGGCTTTGCTTTGATTATTGGATTATTTGGAGCCATCTTCGGAACCCTGGTGGGCCAGCTGAGTTCAGCCGGCCTTACCAGCATCTATGCCGATATCTTTAACATACCCTTTATCGTTCACCGCTTTAGCTGGTCAACCTTTGCCGTCAGTATCCTGATTTCGTGGCTAGCCCTGGGTATTGCTGCCTATACCGCAGCCCGCATGGCCAGCCGCATCCCCCCGGCTCAGGCCATGCGCCAGGAGACCCCCGTCGCTCAGACGGTGAATTTCTCCGCCACCATCCTGCGCCTGACCCGTAATCTGGGCCTGGTGGCCAGGATGGCGGCCCGCAATATCCTGCGTACCGGCCGCCGCTCCCTGCTTACCGCCCTGGGTATGTCGATGGCGGTATTAATGCTGATCGTGTCGCTGGCTTTCTGGGATCAGGTTGATTTTATGATGGATCGCTATTTTGAGGAGATTCAGGCCTTCAACCTGAAAGTATATTTTAACCAACCCCTGGATATAGAAGCCATCAAAGAGATCGACCGGTTACCCGGCGTCATCACTGCTGAACCGATGCTGGAAATACCCTGTAAGTTTTCCCATGGCAGTGAAAGTATAGATTCGGTGACGGTTTCCCTACCACCCGGCAGTAAGCTGCATCAGCTCAGCAATCGGCAGGGTGAAGCACTGCCAGTACGAGAAGGAGGCATAATACTAACCGAAACCCTGCGTAATAAACTGCAGGTGACCGAAGGCGATTATCTCGAGACCAAACCTCTGCTCCCCGATGCCCGTTCCCGTTCCCTCCAGGTAGTAGGCTTTGCCGACGAACTGGTAGGCCATGCCGGTTACCTTACCTTTAACCGGGCCTGGCAGCTGTTGGAAAGCGGTGAAGGGTATAACTCCTGCATGCTCACGGTGGAGCCCGGTTTTCGCGCCGAGGTAAAAAGTTATCTGGCCGATTCTCCCCGGGTGTTGTATATTCAAGATCAGGTTTTTGCCCGGGATGATTTCCAATCCTATATGAAGTTCTTTTACGCATTCCTGGGCTTCATGCTCAGCTTTGCATCGATAATGGGAATCGCCATTGTTTTTAACACCACTACCATTAATATCTGGGAACGGAAAAAAGAATTATCCCTGCTGAAAATAATGGGCCTGAGCAGCAGTGTGATCAAGCGTATGGTAGTGGTAGAAAATACGGCAGTAGGCCTGTTGGGAGCCGTGATCGGATTCCCCCTGGGAACCTGGATATCACAGGCCTTCACCCAGAGCTACTCCACCGAGATCATGCAGCTGCCTTTTGTCATTTATCCCCGTACCTATATTCTTTCCCTGGCAGCTATGCTGTTTATGCTGTGGGTCTCACAGGCTATAGCCCTGCGCCAGGTGGAAGACTGGGATCTGGTAGAAGTTCTCAAAGAAAGGGAGGGTTAAGTAATGACCGGACAACGTATCCGCTGGTCAAAGCTCAGATGGTGGCTGGCCCTGGCAGTGGTGCTGGCCGCAGTGGCCGGATATTACTGGACCAGCGGGGTAACCGTGCTGGTAGGAGCGGTGGAAAAAAGAACCCTGACCAGTGAGGTGGAGGCTACCGGTGAAGTGGAACCGGAAGACAAGGTGGTCCTGCACAGTAAACTGGCCGGGAAAATTGAGTCGGTCACCGTAGAAGCAGGTGACCAGGTAAAGCAAGGACAGACCCTGGCACAGCTGGATTCTCGCGACCTGGAGCTGGAAGCGGAAGCAGCCGAGGCCCGTTACCAGGCTCTTTCCGCCCAATTGGCCGGAGCTGCCAGTGCCGGACGTCAGCAGGCACAGGCCCGCCTGGACGAAGCCCGGGCGGTTTTCCGAGTGGCAGAACTGAATCACCAGCGCGTCCTGCAGTTATACCAGGCCGAAGCCGTGGCCCGCAGTGAATTGGATGCCGCCGAACTGGAACTGGAGCAGGCGCAAAGTGCGGTAAAGATAGCGGAACAGGAACTGGACAAACTGCGGGAACACGAAGGCAGCCAGATCAAAGCCCTGCAGGCTCAAGTGGATGAAGCCGGGGCCCAGCTGGATCTGGTTCGCGAGAATCTGCAGGCAGCCACCCTTACCGCTCCCCGGGATGGAACCGTACTCTACCGGCATATTGACCCCGGGCAGTACATCTATCCCGATACTCCGCTGTTGGTTGTAGGTAACCCGCAAACCACCGTAGTGAAGGTCTATATCCTGCAGGATGATATCTCCGCCATAAAAACGGGTCAGCCCGCACAACTCAGTGGTGAAACATTGGGAGATAAGGTTGTAGAAGGAAAGATGGTTTACGTAGCTCCGGCCGCAGAGAAGATTATCTCCAGTCTGGGAGTGGAGCAAACCAAGTTTTTAACCAAAGTGGCCCCCCGCCAGCCTGAACTTCTGCGTCCCGGCAGCAAGGTTGATGTCACCATCACCACTGACCGCCGGGAAAATGCCACCGTAGTTCCAGTAGCTGCGGTGATGGAATCCAGCCGCACCAGTCAGGTACTGACGATAAAAGACGGGAAAGCAGTAAGCCAGGAAGTGGTCACCGGCATCTCCGATGGTGAGTATATCGAGATAGTAAAAGGACTGTCCCCCGGGGAACAGATAATTTTAGAACCGGGTAAGATTAAACCCGGGCAGAAAGTAAAAAAGCGGACCTAATGTCGGCCCGCCTGGCATATGTTCACTGCCAGCATCTCCAGTACCAGCCTCTCATTCTGGCCGGTACTTTTGAGGGCAGTATCCGCTTCTAGCAGATATTGGAAAATAGCGGCTATATCATCCCAGCTAAAAGAACGTTCGACCTGGAGCAGCTTATTTATTATGAACTGGTGCCTGATTTTCAGGTTGCTGCCGATTTCGGCCGCTGAGCAGCCGTTCTCTTTCCAACCTTTGGCCCTGGCCATCTGTAAAAACTGCCGGCTGATCATATATACCGTCAACACCGGCGGTTGGCCCTGAATAAACAGCTGCTGCAGCGCGTCCTGAGCGGCCCGCGTATTTCTGGCCAACAGAGCATCGGTAAGCCGGAAAATGTTAATCTCCTGGTTATCCTCCAACAGCTCGGCTACCCTGGACATGGTGGCTTTCCGCTGCCCCAGGTACAGAGATAGCTTTTCAATCTCGTTGTGCAGCTGAAACATGCTCCAATTGCTGCCCACCAGGCGGTTAATCACCGCAGCCTCCGCCTCCAACCCCCGCTGTTGGAACTGGTTGGTCACCCACTTTCTCAGGTCATCGCGCGAAAGCTTCTTTAACTCCTCTACAGCCTTCTTGCTTTTAAGGGCTTTCACCAGGCGGTTGCTGTTATTTATCTTCTCAGCGGTCATCACCACCACCTGGAAGGGGGAAGGATGCTCGAAGTACTGCAGCAAAGTCTCCTCCACTTCTCCTAACTTCCGCGCCGCCTTGCTGCCCGGTTTGCCAAACCAGGGGGGACGGCGGATAAGTATCACCCGGAAATGAGCAAAAAGCGAAGCGTTCTCCAACGCCTCTCTTAGCTGCTCCCGCTGCAGCCTTTCTCCATCCAACACCAAATACTCCGGTTCTTCCGTAGTTTTCGACCTCATCTCGGTCAGGATGCTCTCGATTCTCTGGTTTATAAGATACGGTTCCTCTCCGTAAAGAAGACGGACTTCACCTGTTTTCATTCACATCACCCATTTTCATCCCTGTTGGTTACCACGGTTCATAAGTATATACCTGCAGTAAAATACTGCCTGTATAGATCATAATGGGTGCCGTCCATTTGTCAAATGGCAGACCCGTATGTCGGTTGCACCGACACCATTAGGGAATGAAAACTACGTATTTATGGAGTGTAGTTAACCCGCTCGCTCCCCGACTGTCGACTGAGTTCTAACCCCGTAGGGGAGGCTTCAACCTTGGTAGGAACCGCGGTAAGAGAATAGCTTCCGCCGGGGAGGCTGAAGCCTCCCCTACTGCCTACATATTTAAGGAAATCAGCGTAAATCATAATAATCAGCGTTAATCTGCGTCTATTTTTTATCATCTGCGGTTTCAATTTTAACTGATATGCCTTACCACCAGCAAGATGGTAACCGCCGAAAAAACCAGCATCACCGCATAATCAGCATAATGAAACTGCAGACGCCGCAGATAAGTGCGCCGGGGGTAAGCTCGAAAACCACGGGCTTCTATGGCTACCGCCAATTGCTCGGCTTTGAGCATAGTCCTGTAGACCACCGGAAAGAACATACGGCGGTACAACGCAATTTTTTGCCCCCAGGGTACCTTCTTCAGCTCCACTCCCCGTAATTGAACAGCTGTAACCACATTTATGAATTCATCCCGAAAAACCGGCAAAAATCGCAGAGCTATGGAAACCATAAAAGCCAGTTCGTAAGGAACCCTCCACTGCACCAGGCCCAGGATAAAATCCCGGGAACTGAAAGTGGTAAACAGCATAGCCGCAGCCGTCACCACCATAATACGCAAAACGACACTGGCCCCCGAGGTCACACCCTGGCTGGTAATCAAGGGTACCGAACCTGCCGCCAGCAGCACTTCGCCCCCCCGGGTAAAGACGCACTGTATCACAAAAAGAAATAACATCAGGGACAAAAAAGCCTTCAGGTATCTCCATACAGCACTGAGCTTGAAGCGAAAAATTAATAACAATACCACCGTAACCGCCAGCACCATAAGCAGCTGACCCGGGGTATTGTACATTAAAGCCAAACCGGAAAGACAAATCACCATCACCATCTTGGTTCGGGGGTCAATGGTCATAAGCCATGTTTCCTCTCCGCTCACTATCCGACTTGATTTGTCCGTTTTCCATGGTGATCACCCGCTCTGCCATCCGGTCGACAAAAGACATATCATGACTGATAAGAAGCATGCCCCGGCCCAACTGGGCGACTTTTTGTAAATAATCTCCCAGAAGTCTTTTACGGTAAGCATCCAAACCAACCGTGGGCTCATCCAGGATGAGAAACTCCGGTTCATTGGCCAGTACAGCAGCTATCGCCAGCCGCTGTTTTTCTCCCTGGCTTAAATGCAGAGGAAAAACATTCCGATAGTCTGCCAGCTCAAAATAATCCAGGTAGAAATCTACTCTGGCTTCCACCGCTGCAGGTTCACACCCCTGATTGGTCAATCCGAAACCAATCTCTTCGGCCACTGTATTAGAAAAAAGCTGCACATCGGGATTTTGAAAAACATAGCCGATACGACGACCGATTTCCGCCAGTGAATAATCGGTCAGGGGCCGACCCTCCAGGCAAATCCTTCCCTCGGCAGGCTGTAGAACCCCGATCATAAGCCGGGTCAGAGTAGTCTTGCCACAACCATTGGGCCCGACAATAGCAGTTACACCATCCTTTTCTAAACCCAGGTTGATTCTCTTTACCGCCGGAATCGTTTTTGGGGGGTAAAAAAACGTTACCTGGCTCAATTCTAAAAATGACATCTGCGGTCCTCCCCGCTTTGTCATGCTCTACTCACGTTCTGGTCAGGTTTTTGGAATTTCCGTATCTGTTCCAGGATTTTGTAAGCAATCATGCCCCCCAGCCCGCCGGATAAGGCAGCTGCACTCAAGCTCAATACCAGAGGGATTAACGGCAGACGGAAATATACGAAATTTACCATAATGGTGCCGGCGATATTGCATAACATCCCCGCCACAAAGGAACAGGGTAGACAGCAAACCCGGTGTCTGATGAGCAGCAGCCCCAGATCGGCCAGAATACCCGGCATGGTATAGGTCAGCAAACTCATCACTCCGTGAGAACCGACGATACCGGTAGCTATAACCAGAATGGCCTGAACCAGACCAATCAAGGTCATGGTACCTCGTTTACCGGTGATGCCAAAACCCAGGACCAGCCACATCATATAGAACCCACCTGCTACCGCCCCCGAGGGAATGAAGAGCGGTCCGGTAATAATATGGGCCAGGGGTACTATTATTGGCTTGGTAGCAATCCCCATAGCCGCCATCAAGGCTATGATGATTAAATGATAAAGAGAAAATCCGTCCATAAACTTTTGCAGCATACTCATTAACTCCCCATTCCTTTATGTCGGGATACTCCCCCACCTGAACTATTGTAATATCTCTGTTTCCTACTTTATCAAGCTAAAACAAAACATGTTCCCCGCTTTACGTCTTCGCATACACAGTCCTACCAGACAGGAAAAAATGGTGTGGCTGTCGAAATCGCTCTCTGTCGGGTGCAAGGCTGAAGCTATCAGCAGATAATGAAAACACATATACCCCGCTCAAAAGTACTGCAAAGGATGACCACCTATATGAGTAAGTATGACAAAATCTTGATGGGAGCGGTCCTGGCCCTTTCCCTGCTCAGCTACCTGGTACTTTCTCCGGGTAGTCAGGGTAATGCGGTACTAACAGCGGAAATCTCGGTAAACGGCAGCACCGTAACCACCATCGATCTGACTAACCCTGCACCCCGGCTAATTGATATTTCAGGCCCACTCGGGACCAGTGTGGCGGAAGTAAAACCGGGTGCCATCCGAATGAAAACCTCCCCTTGTCCTGACCATTACTGCATGAAAACCGGTTGGATCGATCGGCCCGGTCAGGTAATTGCCTGTGTTCCCAATCGGATTATTATAAAAATTTCACCACAGGCAAGCCAGGTAGACGCTATTTCGCGCTAGGGAGATGAAAAAATTAATGCCTTTAAAAAAACTAACCACCGTTGCTGTCCTGGTATCTCTCGCCATAGTTTTCCATATAGTTGAGTCGTTTTTACCTTTCCCTTTTCCCGTTCCCGGAGTGAAGCTGGGTTTAGCCAATATTGTAACTTTGCTGGCATTAGTGCTTTTTGATTTTAAAACCGCATTCATAGTGGCTTTTTTACGTACCGTACTGGGCTCGCTTATGAGCGGTACCTTTATGAATCTGGCCTTCTTTTTGAGTTTTTCCGGCGCTATGTCGGCCACCCTGGTCATGGCCGTTTGCGTACATGGGGCCCGCTTATGGTCTTCCCATCGTGATTTCGGCTTGCTGGGAATCAGTGTAGTCGGAGCCGCCGCCCATAACCTGGGACAATTGGCCATGGCTGCCCTCTTGATCGGACATGCTGCTATCTTCGGCTATCTACCAGTTATGCTGGTTTCCTCCGTACCCACGGGATTAATTACCGGACTTTTACTAAAAGAGTTACTCAAACACCTGGAACTGTCCGGTCAACTTGACAAACTGTCTTTTTGATTCACGAATCACCGCCGACCTCCCCGTTTTGAAGCGTATACCCTCCTCCGCCGGTGAACTTTATCTGATTGCTCAAACCTTCTGAGAAAGTGATATTCCCCAAGTCATCTACCAGAACAGCATCAGTAGCGGATATTTTATTAACCAACTCCATCCCCGGCCCGGAACCAAGTACAAAAAGTGCAGTCGACAGTACATCAGCGTCAGCGGCACTGGGAGCCACAATAGTGCTGCTCATTATACTGCGGGCAGGCTGCCCGGTCGCTGGGTCCAGAATATGATGATAGCAAACCCCGTCCCGGGTGAAATAGCGCTCATAGTCTCCGGAAGTAACTACCGCTGTATCCTTGATTCGGAGACAAGCAACCAGATTTTTCTCATCACGAGGATCCTGGATTCCTACCAGCCAGGGCTCCCCATCCGGTTTGGAGCCCAGGGCATATACGCTGCCCCCGGCGTTGATCAAGGCCGATTCGATACCCATTTGTCGCAGTTTTTGCACTGCCTTATCCGTAGCATAACCTTTGGCAATGCCCCCCAGATCAATCTCCATGCCCTTCTCGGGCAAAAAAACCGTCTTACGAGTCTTATCCACCACCACCTGCTGGTATCCGACTAATTCCAACCCTGATTTTAATTCCTCGGTGGAAGGCACATGGTACTGAGCCTGCCCGAACCCCCAGAGGTTCATGAGCGGTCCCACCGTGACATCAAACGCTCCTGAACACATTGTAGAAAAATAGCTGCCTCTCTCCAGCATGGTCAGAGTATCCTTACTAACAGGTACCGGCCTTATGCCGGCATTCTGGTTAATCCGGTAAACATCACTAATTTCCGGATCTGACAGGTTCTTTTCCGCAAACCTATCTGTTAAATGATCTATCCTGGTGAATTCATCCAAAACCTCTTGCCCGGCCTTTTGCCCTGATTCAGCTTCCGCCGCAAATACCCTTACCTGAATCAGGGTGTTCATAACAAAATCTTCCCGGATATATTCCTGCGGCTGAGTTGACCGGTCGGCACAACCAGCACCCATCATAAATATAAACCAGGCTAATATTCCTACTGCTGCCAGCTGCCGTCGCAAAAACATCCCTCCCTTGTCCATTTACTCATACCTCACCGCAGAAAGCTATTCATGATTCCAGTCCCCGGCTGGTTTTCTTTCCATAATGTTTCACACCCAGAGCCCCGGTGGGGCATCCCAAACACTCATTACAACGCATGCATTCCCGATGGTTAGGTTCTTCGTGCACCGGGATATCTAATTTGCACTCGGCCTGGCAGATGGTACATTCTATACACTGGTTGTCATCTACCTCGTACCTGTAAAGACTTATTGGATTGAATAAAGAATAAATCGCACCCAGGGGACAGAGAAACCGGCAAAACGGTTTAAAAATGACTATGGCCAATAAGATAATCCCGATTAAAAGTACTAATTTCCACCTGAACAGAAACCCCAGGGTAGCCATAATAGAGGGCTTTACAACCATAAGCGGAAAGTAAGCTTCTAAAACCTCCACCGGGCAAATGTACTGGCAAAAAGCAGTGGTGCCCAGACCCAGCAAAGGAAGCAAAATCACGAAAACGACCAATACTACATATTTGAGGCATTCTAGTCGTCTGAATTCCGGCTTCCAGGCCAATTTGGGTAGAGGTATCTTATAAATCAATTCCTGCAGCAGCCCAAAAGGGCAAAACCACCCACAGGCCAGACGCCCCCCGATAATTCCCATCATCACCAAAAAACCGAATATAAAAAAGGTGAACTGGGGCCTAGCCGTACCGGCAATTCCAGTCTGCAGCAGTGCCAGGGGACATGATCCCCATGCCCCCGGGCAAGAGCTGCAATTTAGTCCGGGGAAACAGATATTCTTAAGACCTCCCCGGTAAATGGTTCCCTCAATAAAACCGATGAAATAACTGTTGATACCAATGGCAGTGATAAACTGGACTGCTCTTCTGCTTATATTGCGCAAATTCCCGTACCCTCCGTATCCTGTTCCTTTCGTTAGCCGGCAGGAGAGCTATTCCAACTGTATTTCGACCAGATAATTGGTAAACCGCTGTCCGTACAGATCATCCAATATCACAATTCTCATGGTACCTTCGGTGCCAGTCTTACTCTTCAAGGGTGCCCCATTATCCGCATAAACCAAATACACATTATTCTTTTCTAAAACTTCTTCCATATTGACTCCTGAAACATAATTATCCACACCCCTGGTAATAACCTTCTCGTAGCTTTTAACGATTTCCGGGTCTATGTGGTTAAATACTTCCAGCAGCGGAGTACAAGTAAAATTATGTTTGGTCAATCCGCTGGTCGATGATATCGCCATCTTTTTATTGACCGCCGGTAGTTGTTTTACCTCCTCCACGGTGATTTCTCCTAAAATCTCATTTGCGGCTTTGAACCTGATTTTACCTTCTTCCAGTTTTTCGCCCCGGGCATTTAGATAGCCAAATATGCCAACCAGTACTACCAGAAGAACTATAAGTGCCGTTACTATAACCTTAAGAGAACCTCTCGGCCCCGCCATTGGTACACCCCCCCTTTCATCCACATGCTTGATTACTGTAGAATTGTTCTTAATCCAAAAGCAGTGTTCGGCAGTATAACCGAACCTCCCAAAGTTCAGATAAAATTGGATTACCCCATTCAATCATATAAATTTAGTCCCACTTTCTACGTTTCCTGGAAACCTACTGACTTTCGGTGATAAATCCCTCGACTTTCAGCGGCACCGGAGGGGATTCCTGCTCCCGGACCACTTCTCGGTAGGTGCCCATGGCCGCGTTAACCCCATTTAATACGGCCTGGGTACTGATGGTAGCACTGGTGATCTGGACAATTTCATGGTCATGTTCGGCCTCTAAAATGACTCTCTGCAAATATTTATCCACGCTTTTTCCTGGAAACCGGTCGATAAACCAATCTTCCATCAACCACTCTCCCCACCCGGGCGTTTCGTCATGCTGCATTACCCGGATGCCCATCACCTTGTCCTTCCCAGCATCTATTACTACCATCATGTTAATGGGGGACCGATATCCCACCGGACTAACCATAAATACGTAGTGCCCTTCCCCATCACCCACCACTTTGAACATTCTATCAACAGCGGGGAATTTCCGGGCTGTTTCTTCTGAGAGCTCCATCGCTTTGATTTGTTCATCAGTTACAGTAGCTACCAGTATTTCGTCCAAAACCTTACGCTGCTGTTTGGTCATCGAACCCTGCGCGAACCAGGCCGACCCCAAAAACCACACAATAACCGCAATCAGAATAGTGCCCACTAAAACTCGTTTATACATGGTTTCTACTCCTTTACCCCTAACAAAGCAGATGTGGTACCCGCGTCAGAATTTATGAGTATCTGTTACATGGAAACCGCAGATGAAGTTGATGGATGCAGACAATGCTGTAAATACAGATTCTTAAAGAGAGTGTGTTAACCCGCTTGCTCCCCGACTCGTCGACTGCAGTACATCAGCTCGCTTCAGTGTGAAGCGGACCGGTCGAAATTCGGCGTCCATGCACTCAGTTCTCCCTGCTCGAAACCTCCTGTTTCTCGCTCCGCTTCACAGCC
>JAAZLJ010000059.1 GCA_012799365.1 Syntrophomonadaceae bacterium
CGGCTAACAGAACTGGAAACAGGGATTCCGCAGCGGAATCAACTGCAGACCGGGTAATTTGCGGCGTATGCTGTAATTACGGCTCCACCAAAATACATCCGTACCGTGACTCAAGGTAACGTGTGGCCATTGGGACACGTGACTAGATGCTGTTGACAACGTCGCCCGCTTCGCCCTGTAACGTGTGGCCATTGGGACACGTGACCGCACCATCGGTGCCAATAGTATAAGTCCCTCCACTCGGACATTCCAAATTATCAACATCCTTAATATAATCTGATAAGTTGTTGAGGGTACTGGGCAGTGCACCATCGTTATCTAACTGATACTGAGCCACAGCTCCATTCAGGATGCGCAGGTTGGCCTGACAAGCTCTCTCTTCAGCGGTTGCCTGAGTTTTGTTATAAATAGGTACCGCTATGGCTATCAGGATACCGATGATAACCAGAACAACCATGAGTTCGACCAGGGTGAAACCTTTATCGTTCTTAAGGGCGCGACAGAAGTTGGATATTCGCAATCTACTTCACCTCCTCTCATTCTGCTGCAGTCGGATGGGACCCCCGGGATGCGGGAGATAACCCATGCCAGATACGAGTCGGTATCATCGGTCTATACCACGACCCGTATCACCTCCTCCAGGGAAGTGAGGCCTTCCCCCACCTTTCGCAAGCCATCCTGGCGCAGGGTTACCATACCTTCAGCCACAGCCGCCTCCCGGATGTCGCGGGAGGGGCACCGCTGCAGGGTAAGGCCCTGGATGGTTTCACTCATCAGCAGCAGCTCATAAACCCCAATACGCCCGCGGTAGCCGGTATTGCTACAGCGCAGACAGCCCCGAGGTCGGTAGAGGCGAACGGAATCTTTGCCCGCTGGCAGGGGAAAATCAGGGACACTGGCCAGCAGGCTTTCCCGGGAGAGCTGGTAGGCTTCTTTACAATGAGGACACAGGAGCCGTACCAGACGCTGGGCTACCACTCCCATCAGTGATGAAGCTACCAGGAAAGGCTCGATACCCATGTCACCCAGACGAGTTATAGCCCCGGCGGCATCATTGGTATGCAGGGTAGATAAGACCAGGTGTCCGGTCAGGGCTGATTCCACGGCGATACGGGCGGTTTCCTGATCACGGATCTCCCCCACCATGATGATGTCCGGGTCATTACGCAGAATGGAACGCAAGCCGGTAGCAAAGGTTAGTCCTGCCCGGGGATTGATCTGGACCTGGTTGATGCCTTCCACCCGATACTCTATGGGATCCTCGACGGTGATGATATGCTTTTCCTCTGTATTCAAGGCCGCCAGGGTAGCATACAGAGTGGTGCTCTTACCGCTGCCGGTAGGACCGGTTACCGGGATGAAACCATAAGGGCGGCACATGATCTTTACGTATTTCTCCAGGCCGTGGGGTGGAAAACCCAGCTGCTCCAGGGTAATCAGCTGGTTGGTCGGATCCAGCAAGCGCAGGGTCAGTTTCTCCCCATAGGCGGTGGGCAGCGAGGCGGCTCGCACATCGATGGTCCTTCCCTCTAATTTGATGGTCATACGTCCATCCTGGGGTACCCGCCGTTCGGCTATGTCCATGTTGGCCATCACTTTAATACGAGATACCAGCAAGGCGTGTATATCCGCCGACCGGTGCATTATGGTATGTAAAACCCCGTCGATGCGAAAACGCACCCTGGTATCCCTTTCCCGGGGCTCGATATGGATATCACTGGCCCGGGCCTGTACCGCCTGGTTTAATATCATATTGGCCAGCTGTACTACCGGCCGATTCTCCACCGCATCCGGGGGAAGAACGGGTTCTTCCGGCTTTGCAGCTGGCTCAGGCCGAGTTTCCAGGTTGGAATGGACCATCCTTCTGGTGACCGCTTCTAACTCACTATCTGGAACCATCACCGGCTGAATATCATAACCGGTCAGCAGGCGCAGATCATCAATGGCAATGACATCGTTGGGGTTCATCATGGCCACTATCAGACGGCCCTGGTCAAAACCCAGCGGCAGGGCATGATAACGACGAGCCATCTCCGGAGTTATAAGGCCGACAGCAGTCTCATCCACGGTATAAGACTCCAGAGAGAGGTAGGGCACCCCCGCCTGCTCGGCCATCACCCGGGCAATATCCTCCTCGGTACAGTAGCCCATTTCCATCAAAGTCCGCCCTAACAGGCCCTTTCCCCCATTGCGAACCTTTATTTTCTGCTGTTCCAGGGCTTCTTGCAGCTGAGACTGAGTTATGATGCCGGCTGCAACCAACATATTGCCCAGATAGTTCCAACCATATCTGACCTTCACCAGTGTGTCTCCCTTCCCAATGAGTTATTCTGATCTCATTTCTTTTATGGCATCCTTGAGCATTTTTACCCGATCCGGAGTCGTCTCCACCCAGAGCACATACTCGGGTGATGCATCCGTCCCCAGGTTGGAAGAAACATGCATACTTCCAGCCGGAACTCCGGTCAACTTGCTGAGCAGGTCCCGGTAGGCATTACAGCTCTGGTGCGAATTGCGGGTTAATATCGGCACCTTGATCCTCTCCATGGCAGTGTCCAGACTGCCCAGAGCCCCACGTACCTCGTCTTCCAGGTAGGCCGGACAGACCACCAGCAGCTCGCGGCTGAACTGGGCGTAATTAAAAGTAATGGTCTTTACCTCGCCCCCTCCTGCGCCATCCTCACTTGCGCCGCCCTCACCACTGAAATCCAGGAGTTTTAGTTTATCGGCCGCCTCCTGAGCGGTCAGGTTGCGCAATCGGTAAAGAAACACTTTTTCCTGGCGGGCATCGAGTACATCCAGTTCCCGGGCCAGTCCTTCCACCTCGTCCCAACGGGCAAAAAGCTGACGGTCGAAGACCACCAACCGGCTGCCCAGGATAACATAATGTTTGAGTTCCAATCCTGCATTATGGAACAGTTCTACCAGGCGCCGGGGAGAAATCTGAGTCAGGTAAAGACTGCGGTACTTCATTCCCACTCCGTTTTCTCGCCGATCTACAGCACTAACGATTTCCCGCACCTTCTGCTGGGCTCCGGCGGTTCCCTGGATCCAGAAAACGTTGGGATTGGAGTCTATGTATACGTTCTTTACCGGTACTCCCAACTCGTTTATCAAACCCCGTATCTTCTCAGCCGGGACAAA
>JAAZLJ010000060.1 GCA_012799365.1 Syntrophomonadaceae bacterium
GGGGGATACTGCCGATAATCCAACCATCTACATCAGCCAGGAGAACCCGAAAACCAGAACCCCTGAGGGCAGCGTAAGTTGCCTCCATAACAGGATAAATTGTGGTCAGGAGTTCGGCCTGCCCATCGGTTAATTTTCCTATGCCGGGTGCCCCGGGATCAATTATATGCCGATATGGATCGACGCCGGTCTCTCGTGCTCTCTGCCAGGATTCAAATATCTCACGCTGCAGGCCAGTATAAGGCCCCTTACCGAAAGTAACAAAGTCCTTCCAGTGTGAAAACAAGTTTTCCGGCACTTGCTCCGATCCTTTCATCCTTAATACCACTCCATCCTCTTCAATAATTAAGGGTTTACAGTCCCGGCCCGGGGAGAATCTCGGAATTGATCCCGGGAATTTACCACGAATTCACTTTGAGCAAAGTATTGTTGCATTACATACACCATGCAGCGCGGTAAATCCCAGGTGACTATCTTCACATGCATAATTATATCATGTTTTCTGTTGGTAACAGGAGATATTAAAAGCAGACAAAAGCCCAATCCATGGCAATTGTCTAAACAGATAAGGCATGCCGTGGTAAAATGCGTATTAACCAGTTAATTACGGAAGGATATTTAGTAGTCAGCGTCTGTGGTTACAGTTTACAGTGCAGGTGGAACATAAATAAAGGGGGTTGAATCACGGTGAGAAAATTCGGTTGGCAGTTTAATCTTGCTCTACTGTTAATAGCAAGCTCGGTGCTGGTCTATGTCTTTTACTATGTTGTCTTTCGCGATGCTGATTTTATGGCGCAAACCGGTATTCTGGATCTGGGGTTTTTACCGATTTCCGTGTTGCTGGTCACCTTGGTGCTGGATGGGCTGATGAGCCGCAGGGAAAAGCTGGCACGGCTTAACAAACTGAACATGGTCATCGGTGTCTTTTTCAGCGAAGTTGGTACGGATCTTGTAGAGGTGTTATCCCGGTTTTCTTCCGCAGCTGAACTGAAAAAGGAGCTGGCTAACATCAGGGAGTGGTCACTGGACGATTTTGACCAGGGGATTAGAAGAGTCAAGAATTATGACATGGATATCGATCTGCGCCCGGGAGATTTACAGGCGCTCAAGGAAAGGTTGGTAGAGATGCGGGATTTCCTGCTGCGGCTGCTGGAAAACCCTACTCTACTGGAACATGAGTCTTTCACCGAGCTTTTATGGGCGGTCTTTCACCTGGTCGAGGAACTGCGCTATCGTCCACAGCTGCTCAATATGCGGAAAGCCGACCATCGGCATCTGGTGCAGGATGTAGAGAGGGTTTATGCCCTGCTCATTATCCAGTGGTTGGAGTATATGAAACACCTGAAGATTAATTATGAATACATGTTTTCCCTGGATGTACGGATTAATCCCTTCGATTCCGAAGCTCACCCCGAGGTAGGGGTGTAGGTTTCGGGTTATCGAGCCATCAGTACCTTGCTCAGGAAGGCCCTGGTTCTTTCGTGTTCTGGTTTCAGCAGCACTTCCTCCGCAGAGCCCTGTTCGACAATCACACCTTCGTCCATGAACAGGACCCGGTCAGCCACTTCGCGGGCAAATCCGATTTCGTGGGTTACCACAATCATGGTCATATGTTCTGAAGCCAGGTCTTTCATGACCTGCAGCACTTCGCCGGTTAGTTCTGGATCCAGGGCGGAAGTTGGTTCATCGAAGCACATGATATCCGGCTCCATAGCCAGAGCGCGGGCAATAGCTACCCGCTGTTGTTGTCCACCTGATAATTGAAAGGGGTAATTATCAACCTTATCGGCCAGGCCTACCTTATCCAGCAGCGCC
This sequence comes from Syntrophomonadaceae bacterium, assembly GCA_012799365.1. Taxonomy (GTDB): domain Bacteria; phylum Bacillota; class Syntrophomonadia; order Syntrophomonadales; family Syntrophothermaceae; genus JAAZLJ01. The sequence goes on from JAAZLJ010000060.1 coordinate 1,816, forward strand.
AGGGCGGATTTTTCCGCCTCCACCGGGCGGAGCTTTTGCACCAGCACTGGTGCCAGCATCAGGTTTTCCCGTACTGATTTGTGAGGGAAAAGGTTAAAATTCTGAAACACCATTCCCATTTTGCGTTTGATGCGGGCCAGTTCTTTTTCACTGCGATAGCTTGGTGTATTACCCGGTCCGTTCTCTACCATAAATTCTCCCTGAATTTCAATGGTGCCCCCATCGACCTTTTCCAGGTTATTCAGGCAGCGTAAGAACGTACTTTTTCCTGAACCTGAGGGGCCGATGATGGCCACCACCTCGCCTTTTTTGACCTGCAGTGAAATGCCGCGTAGAACGCGGACATCCTTAAAACTTTTATATATATCCAATGCTTGCAGTATATACATGGTTTCCACCCCTAGCCATAGTAATCGTACTTTTTCTCCAGCCACTTGAAAAATTGTTGAATCAAACCGGTCATAATCAGATAGAAGACTGCGGCTACCAGGAAGGGAGTACCGGAAAAATCCCGCACCGCCGCAGTTTTAGCCACCCGCAGCAGTTCACTGACCCCGATGGCGTAGATAAGAGCGGTATCTTTAATGAGGTTGATGACTTCGTTACTGGTAGGCGGCAGAACCACCTTGAACATCTGGGGCAGGATGATTCTGGTCATGGTCTGAAAACGGTTCAGGCCCAGCACATGTGCAGCTTCGTACTGCCCGCGGTCAATGGACTGAATGCCGCCCCGATAGATTTCGGTATAGTAAGCGGAATAGTTCAAAACAAAAGCCAGCACCGCGGCGGTGAAACGTTCCAGTCTGATTCCGGCAATAAGCAGTCCGTAGTACATAAACAGGAGCTGCAGTAACAGGGGGGTACCCCGGAACAGCCAGACATAAAGCTGCATTAATAGGTTCAAAGGCTTGAAGCGGGACATGCGGGCTATGGCCCCGACCACCCCGAGGGGCAGGGACATTATCAGAGTAAGGAAAAAAAGCTTCAAAGTGATGGTGGTTCCGGCCAGCATGGCTGGCAGGAGCGACAATAAATATTCCATGATAAACCCCTTTGTTACGATGTTTATTCCATAAAAGACGCCCATGGACGGAGATGTCACCAAGAGCAGCATGAAAACAACCGGCAGGGCACAAATACAGGCTAACGGCCGTACGCCATTAGCCTGTCAGAGCACATCTTATGGTAGTCTTCTCTATGTTATATGGTGATATTTTCACCGAACCATTTCTGGGAGATCTCGGCTGCGGTACCGTCGGCTTTCATAGCATCCAAAGCTTTGTCCAATTCCTGGAGGAAAGCCTTATCGGTTTGCCTTACGCCCACACCGAATTGTTCTTTGCCGAAATTATCCTCTAGTATTTGATAAGTATCCGGTTTTTTGGAGATATACCATTTCCCTACAACTTCATCTACTACCACTGCGTCTAATCTACCTGCGCTGAGATCCAGCAGGGCTTCGTCATTACTGGTGAATTCAACCATGTCTTTGAAAGACTCATAGATTTCTGGCTCGGCCTTAACTGCTTTTACTGCACTGCTGGCGTTTTGAATGCCTATAGTTTTGCCTGCCAGGTCTTTTTTGTTAGCAATAGGGGAACCCTTCTGTACCACAATGATCTGCTTATCTTCTATATACGGTTTGGTAAAGGCGATCTTAGCTTTCCGTTCTTCGGTAATGGTAAGACCATTCCATATAACATCCACATTGCCGCCGTTGAGTTCTTCGATGATGGTATCCCAGATGACCGGTTGAAATTGTACCTCGACCCCCATGCGCTGAGCAACTTCTTTGGCCAGGTCGATGTCAAAACCTACGATGTCATTGGTACCTTTCTCTCTGAAACCCATGGGGGGAAAGGCGTCATCCAATCCTACGACGAAGTGACCCTTGTCCTGGATGTCCTGCCAGGAGGTATCTTCCACCGCCGGGGTCTGGGTATCTTCACCCGGCTCTTCCGGAGCCTGAGAACTGCAGCCTGCCAGTACCAGGGTTAAGGAAAAGCATAACAATAGAATCAGTGCCAGTTTTCTTTTCAATTACAAAACCTCCCCAAGTAAATTGTGTTTATACTATACTACTATATTCTACACTAATCGTTTAACCAGGTAAACACGATGAAGCCATAATGTACTGATAATGGGCTGTGGCAAACAGTTTTCTTTCTTCTTGCAGCAGCCTGTACTCAAAGAAATTAATGGCGAATTATGGCTCATACTGGCGGGACAATGCCGTGATATAATCAAAATGTCTTGATATGGCTGAATCCAGGAATGGGGAGAGATACAGCGTGGTCTGGGATGGGAATTCCATCAGAAACAGCCGGAATCTGAAATATTTAAGAGCTTTCGGGGTAGTGGCCACCATAGTGGCGGGGGCGGTTTTATTTGTATACCTGTTTGGGGCCATGGTGGTAGACATTGAAGGGCTGGCAGTGCGGGTGACGGTGGTCCCGGTCGGTCAGGGCGAGACGGTGGTTGAGCTGCCTCCTTTTGGCTGCATATCTGCAGATACTCATAGCGGGCCGGTACTCGTTAAGCTGAGGCTGGAGAAGGTCGAAACCGATGTTATTACGAAGGCACTTGCAACTGGTACCAGCCATCAGGATATTATAGAAGACGTACAAATAAGGGCTCAGGTTTGGTTAAAGACCTTCGTGGTTCGGCAGATGGCCCTGGGCGCTCTGGGGGCCCTGGTTCTGGTAGTGCTCGTCTGGCGTCCACGCCGGTGGCCGGTTCTTCTGGGGACCGTTCTGACCGGGGCTCTGGTAGTGGGGCTGGCGCTGGTGGGCACAGTTATGACTTACGATGTAGAAGCCTTTCGCGAGCCCCAGTATGAAGGAGCCATAGCTATGGCTCCCGATGCGGTTCGGATAGCGGACCGTTCTCTGACCAATCTCAGTGAAATAAAAGGCCAGGCCGATCTGGTGGTATCCAGCATCAAGTCGTTGTTTACCAGTATGGAGAGTATAACTGTGTTGAGTAACCCGCAGCAGCAAGGCGAAGTGCGCAAAATATTGCTGATCAGTGATTTACACTCCAATCCGTTAGGGGTACAGTTAACCAGAACCATAGCCCAGAAGTTTAACGTTGACGGTATCATAAATGCCGGTGACTTAACTGACTTCGGTTCCCCACTGGAAACCCGATTTGTGGAGGAGATGCGGGGATTAGGGGTGCGGCAGATTTTTGTGGCTGGTAACCACGATACCCCGGAGGTAACGAAGTTTATGGCCGGGATGCCGCAGACCGTGGTATTGGATCGGCAGGGAACGGAAGTAGGGGGTATCCGGGTGGTGGGAGCAGCTGACTCGCTGTCCTTTTCACCCGACCCTGGGGCCGACGGGGAGGAAGTGATAGCCGAGGATCAGATTCAGGCCATAGAACACTGGCTCCAGGAGCAGGAACGTCCTGATATCCTGGTGGTTCACCGGCCAAATCTGGCCCGTCGATTGGCAGCCTATGCATCGCTGGTCGTGACCGGGCATACCCACCAGCAATCGCTAACTGAATACGGGGAAGCGATTATTATTAATCCGGGCAGTACTGGAGCGGCTGGCATTCGCGGTTTATATTCGGAAGATGCGGTTTACTCTGCGGTTATCCTGCATTACAGTCCTGATATCGGGCCGGTAGCTGCCGATCTTATTAAGTATGATCCCGTATCCAAACAGTTTTCCCTGGAGCGCCGCTTGCTCGGTAACCAGTGAGGCACGAAGCCAAGGGCTATTTCTTGACAGGGATAAAAGTGTTATGATCAATTTTTAGTATCTGTTTACCTCAGGAGGATTGGCGGTTAAATGTTTAAGTTTGAAGATATAACCTATCATTTTGATGGTGGAGATCGGACTATTCAGGTATCAGGGGCAGTGGAGGAGGGCGGGGCCCTGGCTCTACGGGGTCCGTCAGGAGCGGGGAAGTCTACGGTTCTACGCATCCTGGCCCGCCTGCTGCAGCCGGTGCAGGGAACGGTGATTTTCCAGGGGCGGGATTGGTATTCTATATCCCCAATGACCTGGCGGCGGCGGGTGCACTACCTGCCGCAGAGGCCGGTGATGTTCTCCGGGTCGGTTCTGGATAACCTGAAGCGTCCTTTCGAGTTGGTGATCTTGAAAAACCAGGAGTTTGACCAGGGGCGGGCGGAACGATTGCTCAGGGAGACGGGGTTGTCCCTGGAGATGATGCATCAGGATGCTCATACTCTTTCCGGGGGTGAAATGGCGCGGGTAGCTCTGGTGAGGGCTATGTTGGTGGAACCCGAGGTGCTGCTCCTGGATGAGCCCACTGCTTTTTTGGATGAGGGAGCGGAGCGGTTGGTTTTATCCTTGCTCATCGAATGGCTGCAGGAACGGTCGGGTCGGGCCCTGATCATCGTCTCTCACTCAGAGGATGAACTCAATATTTTCCCGTCGTTACAGGTGGTAGATATCGCAACTATAAACCGCGAGGGGGTAGTGTAGATGGAGCACGGGATTATACCGATTTCCAACTGGCAGTTGGCCCTGAGTGTGGTTCTGGTATTGCTGGCGGGAATGGTTTCTGCCTTTCTCAAGTTGGGCCTGTTGAAATCGTTGGCCTGGGGGACAGTGCGGGCTTTTATCCAGCTAACCCTTATCGGTTATGTTCTGGCTTATATTTTTGAATGGAATAATCTATTTATTATAATACCCATCATATTTTTCATGTGTTTGGTGGCGGCCCGGGAGGCTACCCGCAGGGTTAATGAGCCGACCCAGCAGCCGATGCTGGTTTCTTTTATCAGTTTGAGTGCCAGTACCTTTTTGGTAGGATTGATTGTGGTGGGCCTGATCATTGGGCCGGACCCCTGGTACTCGGCCCGGGTTATGATTCCCATTTTTGGCATGATCTTGGGTAACTCCATGAATGGTATCTCTCTGGCTTTAGACCGAATGTATGGCGAAATTCGGGCCCATGTCGATGAAGTAGAGGAATTGCTGTGTTTTGGGGCTACTCCCTGGGAAGCGGTACGGGATTTAGTGCGGAAGGCGGTTAAAGCAGGGATGACCCCGACCATTAACTCGTTGATGGTGGTGGGCCTGGTGAGCCTGCCGGGTATGATGACCGGTCAGATTCTGGCGGGAGCAGATCCACGGGAGGCGGTAAGGTACCAGATTGTAGTGATGGTGATGGTGGCCGCGGCGGTGGCTGTCGGATGTCTGCTTATTGTAGGCCTGTCCTATCGCAAAGTATTCACCGAGGATCTGGCTCTGGTTACCGACATGCGCCGTAGTAACGGTTAAAACAGATCAACCTTTCCCTGCCTGAAACCTGCTTCAAGATGCCAAAATATTTTACCAAATGCATACAGAGAAAGGTTGATTTGGTGTTTCGCGTCCTGTGCTATAATTGACTATAAGTGAGTGATGGGTCCGGGTCGCAGTATTGATTCATCCAGGGTAAGAGCCTGTTCGATTCCCTGCAGCATATATTTCTGGTCGCGGGGGAGCAAACCGTTGACGTTACAGTAGTTGGAGATATGGTCACTGGTAACAATACTTCCGGGACAGTCCAGGTTTTCGATGAGCCAACGGGTTTCTCTCAGGGCCTGGTGGGGGGTAAGCAGTTGAAATTCGCCGTTCTGGTAATCTTCGTACAGGGGTGAATTCGGAACCGGTACATAGGTTCTGATGCGGATAAAGTCGGGGATGATCTGGTTCAGAGTAAGGGCACTGTTGATCGCATGTTGTTGGCTGAGTTCCAATCCGCCGACACCCACCAGGTAGTATTCACTGAGTTCGACACCGGCCTCTTTAAGCTTATTCCCGGCCTCGATTATGGCGGATGAGGTGGTTCCTTTGCGGATTTTAGCCAGAACTTCGTCATCACCGCTTTCCATACCCATATGGATGCGGCTGAGACCGGATGCTTTTAATTCTTGTAGTTCAGCCTGGCTTTTCTTGTTCACAAAGCGTGCGGAACCGTAGACGGTTATTCGTTCGAGGTTGGGAAACAGCTGTCGGGCATGGGTGAATATATCCACCAGGTCTCGAGTTTTCATGATGATGGTGTTACCGTCCGGAAAGAATATTGACCGGATCCAGTCGCCATAGAAAGAGTGGGCCATTTGCAGATCTTCTTTGATCTCCTCTACTGGTCTGACTTTGAACTTAACTCCTTTATAAAGGGAGCAGAAGGTACAGCGATTGTGAGGGCAGCCGATGGTAGCCTGGATTAGCAGGCTGTGGGCTTCGCTCGGGGGCCGATATACCGTGCCTTCGTAGCGCATAAATCATCCTCCTTCCAGACTCAGATTAGCAAATATAAAACATAAAAGAAAGAGGGATCAGCATGAGCAAATACTCGTTATCTGCGGAAAATACGGTGCTGCTGGGCATTGACTACCAGGAACGGCTTATGCCTGCGGTGCTCCAGCCTGAAAAGGTCAGCCATAATATAGGGCTGCTCCTGCAGCTGGCAGAGAAGCTGGACATTCCAGTTATTATAACCGAGCAGTACCCCAGGGGGCTGGGGCGGACGGTGCCGGAAGTTAAGCAGTACCTGGGGGAGCACCAATTAATAGAAAAGATTACCTTTAGTGCCATGATACCGGAGTTGGAAAAACATTTGGAACAGTTGGGGCGGCGCCAGATTGTCGTAGGCGGGGTGGAGGCCCATATATGTGTCTTTCAGACTGTAAGGGATATGGTAGAAGCAGGCTTTGAGGTGCATCTGGTGCGGAATGCATGCAGTTCTCGATTTGAGGAGAATTATCTTTCGGCACTGGAGCTGATGCGGGATCTGGGTGCGGTTATTACCACTGCGGAAACGGTTATTTTCGACCTGTTGAAAATAGCGGGAACTCCAGAATTTCGTGCCATGTCCCAGCTGGTGAAGTAGCCGGTTTCAATAGCAGACGTCCATGATACCGTAGGCATCACCGTCAGGGAATGAAAACAGCACGGTTATGGAGTGTGGTTAACCCGCACGCTCCCGGACTCGTCGACTACTCATCCTGGGTGGAGAAATTTTTTTAATAAAGTTAGTGAAAATCTTAACAAAAAGGGTTATGATAGATAGAGGGAATGAATAGTTTTATTATTGGAGAAAAAGCTTGGTGCGGAGTGGCCAAGAACGTTTGATTACGTGTGAGAAAACATTCCTAAATCAGGCAAAGGTCTTTTATTACCCATAATTGTCCTGAAGTGGCCTTGAGTTTGTCCGAAATGTTTGCTAATATTGAAATATTGAAGAGGTCCAATAATTGCCATTAAATGCAAGTTAGGAGCAGGTGCAGGTGGATTAATTACTAGTTATGAAGGTTCTCTTACCCTGCATCTTGCGAAGATATAAGTAAGGTTCCCTGATGAGGCAGGGGACAATATTGACTTAGCTTGAGGCAAACTTTTTAGTTTGCTTTAATAACTCCTCCTTCATTTATAGAGCGCTGTTATTTTGCGCTCTATTTTTTTGTCAGCAGCGGAAAACCGGAATAAATTACCTGGTCAGTACATAATTATCAATGAAAGCATGTACTTAAGATTTGTGAAAAAATGGGGTGATGCTGGTGGCTAAAAAACTAATATGTTTGGGTACCCTGGTTCTGCTGCTGTTCTGCTGCACCAGCGGGTGCTGGCTTAATGAGGAAACCGGGTTGAAGTCATGGGAGGATTGGGTCAAAGTCCCGGTAAAAGACACGGATAAATCTTCACCCAATAAAGAGGAACAGAAGGATCCTACTTTGGAGGACCTGGTTGCTGAGACTATTACGGTTGACCTTTATTTTGCCCGATCGAATGGCAGCGGGCTGGAAGCCGAAAAACGGGAGATAGCCAAGGAGGAAGGCATTGGACGTAAGACAGTGGAAGAACTGCTGACTGGTCCCAGGAATCCGGATCTGAAACTGGCTCTGCCAGAGGGAACCAAACTTTTAGATATCAATGTGAAACCAGATGGTCTATGTATAGTAGATTTTAACCATAAAATAAAGGCGGTAAAAAGCGAACAGGCCGAAGTTTTGGCGGTTTATTCGGTGGTTAATACCCTGACTCAATTCCCGGCAGTGGAACGGGTAAGTTTTATGGTGGACGGGAATCCGGTTGAAACCCTGGCCGGTCATGTAGACCTTTCCCGCCCGCTGGAGGCTGACTATAAGGTGGGAGTCAGTGAGGGGTAAAGGTGTGAGGTGTGAAACCGTGATACACGCGGATGAATGCCGACGGATGCAGATGAACGCTGATGGAGTCTGATTAGTGTAAAAAATAGAAGCAGCTGATAATTATGAATAGCGCTGAAAATAGATAAGGGGGCACAGACTGCGCCCCCTTATTTTAATGCTAAATATGAACTATTTTTTATACCCTTGAGAGAAACCGACGTTGTAATGTACAACCTCTTCCATGAACTCGATCTCTCCGGGTCCGGCGTCCTGCAGCAGATCCAGATCTGCGGGAGAAGTTATACAGGCTCCGGTAGGCACTACCTTACCGGATGGAATATCTACTCCTTCTACTACTGCTGCGTGTTTAACCATGGAGCCGCTGCCGATCTCGGTTTTAAAGACCATGGCACTGAAACCAACAAAGCTGTTGTTTCCAACTTTGCATGGCCCGTGTACCACGCAGTTGTGGGCCAGAGAGATGTTATTGCCTACCACTACTTCGGTTCCCGCCAGGGCGTGGATAATCGCACCATCCTGCAGGTTAACGTTATCGCCGATGGTAACCGGAGCCACCTTTCCGGTTTTTTCGTCAGCTTCATCATTGCGGATAACTACATTAGGACCTATATAGCAGTTTTTCCCAATGATTACGTTGCCGATGATTACCGCAGAGGGGTCAACATAGGACGAGGGGTCGATGACCGGCATATCGCCAGTGGGGTTTTTACGGATATTATCTGCCATCTGTTATGCTCCTTTCTAAAAAGTTTTGACTATTAATACTTCTTTATGAGGGGCTATAATCCCTTCTTTGGGCCGGGTAATCACTCTTGGTCTGGAACTATTTACCCCGGTTTGACAGAGGGAGAGAGCTGTTGTAAAATAGCCATACGAACAAATGTTTGGATGGTGCGTATGCAGACGATAGCCTGTATTTTTTTCCCCTGTTTTTATACCAGTCTGGCTCGGTGGGACAGGCCTGAATGGAATGAGCGTCCTCTGGTAGTATACCGGGAAGGTCAGGTCATTGGGGTTTCGGCCGAGCTTAAAGGTCGGGCTTTGGTGGGAATGCCATTACCGCAGGCTCGGGGGCGTTGTCCAGAGGGGCATTTTGTAGCCGGTGAGGGTGTTCTGTATAAAAAGGCACAGAATCGGTATTTGCAGGTTTTAACCCGTTTCTCTCCTTTGATTGAACCCTGGAATGAAGAGGAATGCTTTTTTGATCTTACCGGGAGTCGGGTGCAGGAGGAGCTCAGGAAACTAAAAATCCATATAGCGGGAAAGGAATGGGGGCCGGTATTGGTAGGGATAGCCAGGAATAAGTTTCTGGCCCGACTGGTGGTGCAGCTTCTGGGGGGAACGGATTACAGGGGGTGGTCAGATTTTCAGGTGGTGGAAGTACCTGCCGGTGAGGAAAAGGAATTTTTGCGGGGTCTATCTTTGGAGGCAGACTGGTTACTACCACCCCGGGCTCTGGCGCGCTTGAAACGCATGGGATTCAAGTATTTTAGAGAAATACAGGAGCTTTCCTTGAATGACCTGACCCAGATGTTAGGGGATGATGGTTACATAGTTTATCAGCACAGTCGGGGCCAGGATCATACTCCTCTGGTCAACCTGTATCCACCCGGGAAGGTGGCTTTTTCCCTCAGTTTTGCCGGGGAAGTGGCTGAACGGGAAACCCTGAAGCGGGCCTTGCGGAAGGGAGCCCGGGTGCTGACCTCGCTGCTGCGTACCAGAAGAAAAGGCTGCCGTTCGCTGTGTCTCCGCTTGATAATGGAGGAGAAGACCGTTCAGGCCAGTCGGTTGGTACCATGGGGCTACCGGGATGAAGGGAGGCTGCGGGAGGTGCTGGGTTTACTTCTGGAACGATTATGGGGGGAAGGGCCGGTGGCAGGCATGGTTATAGAGGCTTCATCGTTGTATGATTGGACATTTACTGAACCGAATCTTTTTTCTCCGGGTATTAAAACAGGGGGAGCCCGGTATGACCTGAAGGCGGTGGTCGAGGCTTTGAACCAGAAACATCCTGGTAAAGTGCAGTCGGGGCTGGAGCTTGACCGTCGTGAGCGGGTGCTGGCTTTCTGGGATCCGTGGCGTTCGGGTGAAGAACGGTGAGTCGGCTGGTGAAAGGGAGTCTGATGGTGGAAGTGGACGGCGTCGGACGGCCCTGTCGGGTGCAGCGGGGAAATAGGTGGCTGCAGGTGGTGGAGGTGCTGGACCGCTGGTATGATACCGGATGCTGGTGGGAAGGGGAAACACCGAAACTCTTTTTTCGTCTGCAGTTAGAGGGGAGCCGCATCTGGGAGGTGTACCAAAACCAATCTTCCCATTCCTGGCATCTTTATAAGATATATGACTGATTCTGCTGCAGAAAGTCATTAGCCGTATGATTTGACGCAGTTCAAACGGGGTGTAGATGTGTTTGTCCACCTGCATGTACATAGTGAATATTCCTTTCTGGATGGAGGCAGCAGGATTGACAGCCTGGTGAAACGGGCCATGCATCTGGGTATGCCGGCTCTGGCTCTTACCGACCATAATAATCTGTGTGGAGCGGTGAAGTTCAATGTTCGAGCCCGGGAAGCGGGCCTTAAACCGATCCAGGGGGTGGAGATAACCCTGGTCGGTGGGTACCATCTCACGCTGCTGGCGCAGAACCCGGTGGGCTACCGCAGTCTGTGCTGCATACTGACCCGGGCACACCTGGAGAATCCCCGACATCAGCCCCGGGTAACCCTGGATAATTTGAGGGATAATCGGGAAGGGCTTATCGTCCTGTCCGGGTGCCGCCGGGGCCAGATCCCGGTTCTCCTGCTGGCCCACCGTTACGTCGAAGCCCGTAAGGCAGCCTGCATTTACCGTGATATTTGGGGAACGGATAACTTCTATCTGGAGATGCAGGACACTTTTTTGCCGGGCGGCAGCCATCTTAATTCCGGTCTGGCCAACCTGGCCCGGGAACTGGGGTTGGGGCTGGTGGCTACCAATAATGTGCACTATGCAGAGAAGGAAGATTTCAAGGTACATGATGTTCTGACCTGTGTCCGGACTTTGACCCGGATACAGGAGGTACACCCGGAACGACCTCTTAATGCTGAGAACTATTTGAAATCGGGGCGAGAGATGACTTCTCTTTTCCGGGACTATCCACAGGCGATAGAGAACACCTGGCGTATAGCGGAGAGATGCCAGTCGGCCTTGGAGCTGAACACTTCACATTTTCCAGCATTTGCCCTGCCTCCGGAGCGGAAGGCAGAGAATCTTCTGCGGGAGTTGGTTTATCGGGGGGCGCAGGAGAAATACGGACGAATAACCCGGGTGCTATGCGAGCGTTTGGAACATGAACTTCAGATCATAGAGGCTCTGGGTTATGCAGATTATTTTCTGGTGGTTTGGGATATAGTCAACTACGCCCGCCGGGAAGGTATCCGCTATGCGGGGCGAGGTTCAGCTGCTGATTCGCTGGCAGCGTACTGCCTGGGTATCACCGAGGTGGATGCCCTGGAGCGGGGCCTGCTTTTTGAGAGGTTTATGAGCCTGGAGAGAGGTGAAAAACCGGATATAGACATTGATTTTGATGCCCGTTATCGGGATAAGGTGGCTGGTTACGTCTACCATAAATACGGCAAGGAGCGGGTAGCCAGTGTTGGTACCTATAATACTTTTCGAGGACGTTCGGCCCTGCGCGAACTGGGTAAGGCTTTGGGACTGCCGGGGGAAGAATTAGATGGTCTGGCCCAAAAGCTTCCTGCCTACTGCCATGCGGATCAGATTCGGGAGCTGGTGCCCCGGTTACCCGAGCTGCGGGGGAGCGGACTGAAGGCAGACAAGTTCAGCCTTTTGCTGGATCTGTGCGAAAAAGTGGCCGGGTTCCCTCGTTTTCTCGGTACCCACCTGGGGGGACTGGTGGTGAGCCGGGAACCGCTGACCGACCTGGTTCCACTACAGGAGGCGGCCAAAGGGGTGGTTATAACCCAGTTTGATAAGGAGGATGTGGAGGCTCTGGGACTGGTTAAGTTGGATCTCCTTTCCTTACGTACTATATCGGCGATCGAGGATGCCATGTCCTCTATCCATCGCCAGGACCGGGCATTATCTTACGAAGACATTCCCTTGGACGATCCAGCTACCTATCGTATGTTGAATAGCGGTCAGACTATCGGTGTTTTTCAGCTGGAAAGTCCGGCTCAGCGTGCTTTGCAGGCCCGGCTGGGAGCCTCCGATATCGAGGACATCGTGGCCAGTGTGGCCATCATTAGACCTGGTCCCATCAAGGGTAATATGGTCGAGCCCTACATTGCTCGGAGACAGGGGCGGGAACCGGTGACTTATCTGCACCCGGCTCTGCAGCCTATATTGGAGAAGACCTATGGGGTAGTACTTTTTCAGGAACAGGTGATTGAGATCGCTATTGCGGTGGCTGGATTTACTCCTGGAGAAGCAGACCGGCTGCGGCGGGTGATGACCCATGCCCGTTCCCAGCGGGCGATGGAGGAAATCGGGGATGAATTCATAGCCAGGGCGGTGAAGAACGGGGTGGAACTGGAAACGGCTGCGGCCATATTTTCCTGCATGGCCGGGTATGCCAGCTATGGATTTTGCGAGGCCCATGCGGCCGCTTTTGCCACCACCAGCTTCAAGACTGCTTACCTCCTGCGGCATTACCCGGCCCAATTCTACGCTGCTCTTCTCAGCAATCAGCCTCTGGGGTATTATCCTCCACACATTATCTGCAATGAAGCTCGCCGTCGGGGAATCGAGCTGCTGCCGCCTGATATTAATCTAAGTGGGGAGCGGTTCGAAGTGGAGCCAGGGGAGCGGCGGGGTTATAGGGGAAAGGCCGGAGATATTTCGGGGGGTGTGGCAGCTTTGAAACACCAGAATACGCCTCCTCCCAGGGAGCGATTTTTCCACGAGGGAACATCAGCGGGGTGGGCTATTCGCTGTCCCCTGTCCCGGGTGAAAGGCCTGAGCTGCGAGGGTCGGCAGAATATTCAGGGAAACCGTCCGTTTGTTTCTCTGGAAGATCTGGTCAGGCGAACCGGCCTGCATCGAGATGAGCTGGAGAATCTAATCAAGTGTGGAGCTCTGGATACGCTGGATTCCAATCGTCGGCGCCTGCTGTCTCTTCTACCCGCCTGCCTGGAAATTAGGAATAGTGCGGAACAGGGAGTGGGGATACTGTTCGAAGCGGGGGGAGATGTTGTCCTCGAGGTTCCCGATTTTACCGAGGAGGAGAAGTTTTACTGGGAATGGGAGATACTGGGGATGAATATAAGGGAACATTTCATGGCCCGTTTCCGGGGAGAGCTGGAACGCCAGGGGTTTAAAAGCAGCCGGGATTTGGCCGGGCTACCGGCGGGGCGGTGGGTCAAGGTGGCCGGAGTTCTTTTCCGTCCTCATCGCCCGCCCACCCGGAGCGGTCGGGTTACTGTTTTCATGTCGTTGGAGGATGAATTCGGTCTGACCGATGTCACCGTTTTCGAGCAGGTTTACCAGCGATATGGGCACCTCATCTTCGCCCCCCAGACCCGTCCTCTGGTGGTGGAAGGTACCCTGCAGCGGCAGGGTAATGGCATCAGCGTAATCGCCCGAAGAATAGCGAATCTTTAATAAAACCATCGGGAACTCTCTCTATTTCATTGAGGAAGATGAGAGACGGAACCTCGGTTTTGTGGTAAAATATAACTCCAGGAACATAATATAATAATGAGTGCCGAGGTGCCCCTGGTACAAAGCAGGGGATAATAGGGAATCAGGTGAGAATCCTGAACGGTCGCGCCACTGTGAGCGGGAAGCGATGTTTTCTATAGTGCCACTGTCTGCGCATTTGATTGGATTAACCTACAAGCCGGCCGATTTTAGCCGACGGGGATTTATTGGCCGGGTAGGAAAGAGATCGAGTGCGGGATGGGAAGGCGAAAACACTGCATGGATCCGCGAGTCAGGAGACCTGCCTTGAGCACTGCATTGGAACCTTTCGCGAAAGAGGGTGGATGCTGATGGTCATGCTGTGTATGGGCTGAAGTTAACCTCATTCCTCCGAACCGGGGGATGAGGTTTTTTTAATGAGGGTGAAAGCTACCCGGGAATGCGGTACAGCCTGGTTGTTTCCAGGAATGATTTTTCTAATTGGGAGAAACGGGTTATGACCTCTTGCGGAAACCTATTTGGAGAATGCTATTACCGCTGCAAGTGGTTTGTCCGTCTACCCTGGGGGAGGCGGGGAGCTGCTGCGTAAACGTTTAAACGGGAGGGATTGAATTAATGCGCAGGAAAAATGTAAGGATAGCGGTCATACTTATCGCCTGCTTTTTGGCGAGCTTGCTGCCTTTGGCGGGTACACCAACCGCTGCTGCCAGTTCTAACCTCGATGACCTGGCGAGCAAGGCAGTGCAAAATATGTACGATCTATACCAGGATGGACAACATTCGGTTAATGGGGAATATGGGAATTTCAGTGCTTATGATGGTTGGGTGCTGCTCAAGGCGGGAGTGGACCTGGATGCATGGGTTTACGATGGTGTGAGTTTTAAGGCCAGTTTGTTGGGGCTAATCGATGCTACCGTTAGCAATGAAAGTACGGAGAACCAGTCGTCGGCCAAACGAGTGGCCGAGGAATACCTGGCAGCAGCCGGTTTGGGTGAGGCGGCGCGGGCTGAAAAACTGCTCGGTATACTGCAGGCAAGACAGCAGAACAGTGGAGACGGTTCGTTTGATAGCAATCCTTTCAGCGATATTGCTGCTCTTGAGCTGCTGGGGCGGGCCGGGGCCGTAGGAGAACTGGATACGGATAAGGCCGTGGAATACTTGCTGCAGCAGCAGGACCAGTCCGGGGCCTGGACGGGAGAATGGCAGGATGTTATGACCACGGCTCAGGGGATAAGGGCTTTGAAATATCTCCAGCCGCGGGCCGGGCAGCGGGCGGCTGAGATGGAAGATGCCATAAACAAAGGTTGTGAGTGGCTGCAGGGTCAGCAGAGAGATGATGGAGGTATACAGGATGATGCGGGTTGGGACGATCCGACGGTAGATACGGCGGAGGCCATCTGTACTCTGGTTTTGCGGGGGATTGACCCTGCTGCCTGGGTAAGCTCGCAGGATAAGAGCCTGGTAGACTATCTTCAGGAAGAGACCCTCAACCCCGACGGTAGTTTCGGCATGGGGAATCTGGCTGATAATACCTGGGTGCTGAATACCTGTTTACAATTGACCTGGGGGACTGTTCCGCAGCTAAGAGTGGTACCGACTGAGGTTAACATTTCAACAGCCGGGACCGAGCGATTGACCGCCGAGATTCATAGAGAGGGTCAGAACAAAAAGGTTACTGCGGTTCTGTGGTCAACGGCTGACCGCAAGATCGCTAAAATTGACCAGGCTGGCGTGTTAACCGGGGTGGCGGAAGGAAATACGGTGGTAACCGCCGTTTATCAGGAACTGGTCGGTTCGGCCCGGGTGTGGGTGAGAGGAACTGGGGGCTCCGGTGACACCTGGGAGGAGCCTCAGACGATAACAGTTAATATGGCCGTGCTGGGCAAAAACGGTCAGCTGCTGTTTGGTCCCGGTTCGGTCAATCTTTCCAAGGATTCCGAGTTCGGTCTGACGGCGATGGGGGCATTGGCCGCGACTGGTTTGAGGTGGGAGTTTTCTCCCAAATATGAAGGGTTTATCGTAGCTATTGCTGGTGAAGCTAATGAAGGTATGAATGGCTGGTGTTACAAGGTGAATGGTATGCTGCCGGCGGTTGGAGTCTGTGACCAGCCCGTAGGGGACGATGATGAGATCATCTTCTGGTACAGTGTGGATTCGCAATCAACCGGTCCGAACTGGTCAGATATAATGAGTGGTAATCCGGGTTCAGCAGGTAAAGAGCCTGAAGACCAGGCAGCTAAAGAAGTGGTACCACCGGAAGAGCTGTCCGTACCAGATCAGGAGGGAGAGGTAGTTCCAGCCCCAGAAGTAATTGTGACTCTGGATTTAGGGAATATGGTCTGGGCCCGGGAAGCCATCGCCGTCTTGATTCAGAAGGGAGTTATAACCACCGAAGTAGACCAAAAATATCTGCAGCAGTCGATAACCAGGGGAGAATTCGTGGTGCAGGTGGTGAGGGCTTTAGGGTTAAAGACCGATGAGAACCTGAGCTGGGAGTTCAGTGATATTCCTTCTACGGATCCGTTGGCCGGTGCGGTAGCTTGTGCTTGCTATAATGGTTTATTTAGTGGGTATCCGGATGGAACTTTCCAGCCCCAGGCTCCCATAAGTAGAAACGAAATAGCGGTGGTTTTTAAACGGATGATGCGGCCATCAGCCGTCGGTGCAGACATATCTTCCCCCATCAAGGATCTCGAGGCGGTACCTGCCTGGGCGCGTGAGGCGGTGGAATATGTGGTGGCTGAAGGGTTGATTCAGGGCTATGAGGATCGGACTTTCCGGGGAGAACAGATGCTTACTCGGGCGGAAGCAGCGGTAATTCTTCATCGACATCTGGTGCAAACCGAGTCAGTTCTTGAGCGGCATGGACAGGCTCAGTGATAAACTTGCCCAAAAATAATTAAAAAGACTGCATATTTGTGGAGTGTGGTTAACCCGCTTGCACCCCGACTTGTCGACTGCAGTACATGAATTTACGCTGAGTTCTAACCCCGTAGCGAAGGCTTCAGCCTTCGCAGGAACTGCGGTAAGAGAATAGCTTCTGCTTAACTGCAGCGGAAGTTCAGCTTCCGCGGGGAAGCTGAAGCCTCCCCTACTGCCGGCTCGCTTCGGGCAGCAGTCTGCGGTGCAAGCCGGCACTTATTTATAGCCCGTACTTCGCCGGGTTACCGCACCTCAAGATAGAGTTATTTATATTTTTTAGTGTTATCTGCGTTATTCTGCGTCAAATAATTAAAAGAAGTCAGCGTTAATCTGCGTCATTTTATGATTACTGAAGGAGGCAGCTTATGAGGAGGAAACGACTGGTCTGTTGGCTGGTTATCATAGTTTTTTTGGCAGCCGTATGCGGCTGCAGCGGAGGGGGAGTTGACCAAAGGGCTGCATACAAAGGGTCTGCCAATAGGGGACCTGGTGTTTCGGCTTCCGGTCAAGATTCTGATGTTCCTGACAGGGAGGAGGGAGACCCAAAGCCAGAGGTTAGTCCGGAGTCGGTACCGTCTGCAGAAAATAAGGCAGTTAAGACCAAGGGGGAGAGCAGTAAGAATAAGGAGGGCAGCCCGGCACCGGTAAAGGAAGAGTCTGCGGGCAATCAACCAGACCGGGTGACCCTCCTGGTAACGCAAAACTATGGCCAACGGATATTATTCGACCAGAAGGTGAAACTGGACTGCCAGGCCACGGTTATGGATATCATGCAGTCTCACCTGCAGGTGGAAAGCGGACCTGGCGGTTATGTCAATGCCATCAATGGGGTAAAAGCTGGTGAAGGCAAAACGGGCGGAAGGTCGGATTGGATGTACTATATCAACGGAATATGTGCTAACGTAGGGGCTGCAAGCTGCCAGCTGCAGAAGGGGGACGTGGTCTGGTGGGACTACCATCCCTGGCGGTTTGGGGGAGTGGTAACTTCAGCGGTTATCGGGTGTTATCCAGAGCCGTTTGTCCAGGGGTACCAGGGAAAAGTGGGAACCACTACTATTGCTGCCGCCGCCGGAGCCATGGATCTGGCCAGGACTCTGGAAAAAAGCCTGCGGACCCGGGGGGTACAGTCCACCAGTGTTAAAGAAATCGAGGCCAGCGGGTGGAAAAACCGGAGTGGGCCGACATTGGTGCTGGGTGAGTGGGAAGATCTGAAGTCGATCCGGGAACTGGAGAAGCTCAATCAGGCGGGGGGAAAGAGCGGTCTCTGTGTTCATTTTAATGACTCTCTGGAACTACTGGATTACCAAGGAAAGGTGCAGCAGACGGTTACGGGTAGCGCTGGTATCATAGCTGCTGCCGCGGCAGGGATGGGAGATGGTGCTCCTTTGTGGCTGGTGGTGGGAACTGACCGTCAGGGACTGGAACAGGCGGTCGGACTGCTGGTTAATGATCCGCAGCAAATCAGGGGATGCTGCAGTGCTGCTCTGGTTTCGGGGCGGGTTATAAAACTACCCCTATTAAAGAAGGAAGCAAGCAAGCAATGCTCTCTTACCGCGAAAAAGACAGCTTAATTCACCGCCTGCATCCTGCGGTGGTCGTGGCGCTGGCGGCGAGTATCTTCATTTTATCCCTGGTGTTTTCCCACCTTCTTTATTTGTTGGGATTGCTGCTGGCAGTGGGAGCGGTTATCGCTGCCGCTGGGATCCTGGCAGAATGGGGAAGTTACCTGAAGTTCAGTATTCCACTGGTTCTACTAATTATGTTGGTAAATGGACTTTTGGTTCAAATGGGAGATACAGTGCTGGTGGCAGCTGCCCTGCCGGGGTTGGGTACAGTGAAGATTACACTGGAAGCTCTGACCTACGGGGCGGGGATGGGGCTGCGGCTGCTGGTAGTTATAAGTGCTTTTGCCCTGTACACTCATGCGGTACACCCCGATAAAATGCTGGGATTACTGGGCGGCAGAGGGAGCAAGTCAATACTGGCAGCCACCCTGGCTACCCGGCTTTTCCCTTTGATAATAGAGGATTTTCGTCGGATAACCGAGGTACAGCGCTGCCGGGGAGTACGGTTCCAGGAGGGAAATTGGCGGGAACGGGTGCGCAAATGGGTACCGGTGGCGGGGGTACTTCTGACTTCCAGTCTGGAACAGTCCCTGCGGCTGGCCGCGGCCATGTATGTCCGGGGTTATGGGAGCGGACCCCGGAGCCGTTATCATCGAGAGCTGTTCCGGCCCCGTGACTACCTGGTACTTCTGGCCACCACGGGCGGATTGGCAGCCGGTATCTGGGCTGCTTTACAGGGTTGGTCGAGCTATACTTACTATCCGCGATTGGTGGGATTCAGGCCGGAGGAAATCAAAATGGCATCGGTGGTTACGCTGGCTCTGGCACTGCCGGCGATTCTCAGTTGGGGGTGGAAGAAGTGGCCGTGCTTGAGATCCAAGATCTAACCTATTACTATCCTGGGGCCAGGCGGTCGGCTTTGCACCACATTAACCTAACTATTCCCCCGGGACAATTTGTGCTGGTGGTAGGAGGTTCGGGCAGCGGCAAGTCCAGCCTGCTCAGGGCTATTTCCCGCTTGATTCCTGATTTTTATGGTGGAGCCTATAAGGGACGGATATACCTGGGTGGTATGGAATTGAGGGAGTTGAAACATCGGGACCTGGTTGAGCAGGTGGGACTGGTTTTTCAGGATCCGGAAAGCCAGATGATCACGACCAGTGTAGAAGGTGAGGTGGCCTTTGGGTTAGAAAACCTGGGGCTTTCCAACCACTTGATGAAAAGACGGGTGATGGAGGCGACCAGTGCTTTGCGGCTGACCGGCTGTCGGCATCGTTTTATCCCGGAATTATCCGGTGGGGAGAAACAGAAAGTGGCTCTGGCTTCCATCCTGGCCATGCAGCCGGAGATTGTACTGCTGGACGAGCCTACTTCCCAGCTGGACCCGGTGGCGGGGGAGGACATACTGGCCCTGCTCCGGCGGCTAAACGAGGAGAACGGCATCACCGTGGTATTGATTGAACAGCGCTTGGAAAGGTGTTTTCATCTGGCGGATCGGGTATTGGTGATGGAGGAGGGGCGTATCGTCTTTGACCACGATTCTCCCGGGGCCATCGCCAGCTGGGCGGTGGAAAATGGAACCCCCTTTGTACCGCCGTTGGTCAAACTGTTTGCTGGGGTGGGGTATATTCAAGCACCGGTTACCGTAAAAGAGGGGCGGGAAATTCTGCGGCGCTGCGGTCAGCCAGATTTAAGTGCAGTAAAGAAGGTGGAACCTGCTTCCTGCGGGAAGCCAGCGGTCCGGGAAGGGAACGGTGAGCAGCCCCTGGTGGATATAGAGGGCCTCTGGTTTACTTATCCTAATGGAGAAGAGGCCTTGAAAAACATAAACCTCCGTATTAATCCCGGCGACTTTATCGTGCTTATGGGTGATACCGGGGCCGGGAAAACCACGCTTATAAAGACCATTAATGGTCTTTTGAGGCCCGGTCGAGGTCGGGTAAAGTTCCGGGGGCAGGATATCAGACAGTTGATGGTGGAAGACCTGGCTTCCACCATCGGTTACCTGTCACAAAACCCTGGCGACTACTTGTTTTTACCGACGGTTAGAGAAGAATTAGCCTTTACCCTCGGGAACCTGGGATTACCGGATAACGGCATCGTGGACACCGTTTTAGATAGACTGCAGCTTACCGCTTGTGCTGATGCCAATCCCCGGGATCTGAGTACCGGCGAACGCCAGCGGGTGGCGTTAGCTTCTATTCTGGTGGGCAGACCTCGTTTGCTGCTTTTGGATGAGCCTACCCGGGGACTGGACTACGAATTAAAGCAGGTTTTGGGGGAAATTCTGCAAGAGCTGCAGGCGGAGGATACTGCGGTTGCAGTGGTTACTCACGATGTGGAATTTGCGGCCGAATATGCGGAGGATGTGGTGCTGATGGCCGACGGAGCCATCATTGCTCGGGGCAGCAAGTATGAGATGTTGACCGGCTCTACCTTCTATTCTCCCCAGGTGAACAAGCTTTTTAATGGCATTGCTGACCAGGTGGTTACTCTGGCCGAGGGGAAAATGGTGTTAGATGAAGTGATGAATAATGAGAAATAAGCATTTGATATGGGTAATTATTTTATTGGCTATGGTATTGGCCCTCAGCTTGCTGCCGGGAAGTCCCTTATCCAGCGTTAACTGGGGTTTATTTTCTTTGGTCATCGCTGGCCTGGTGGTGTTGATGCTGCTCTGGCGTTTTGAGCACAGTCAGGCGGCTGCCAAAGAGGTGGCCTTGGTCGCTACCATGGCGGCGATAGCAGCCATTTTTAGGGTTCCCTTTGTTTTCATAGGAGGACTGCAGCCCACGACTTTTATGGTCATGATTACCGGTTACGTTTTCGGAGCCCAGACCGGGTTTGTTGTGGGGGCACTGGCGGCTCTGGTCTCCAACTTCTTTCTGGGACAGGGACCCTGGACACCCTGGCAGATGCTGGGTTGGGGGTTGTGTGGGGTTCTCGCTGCCATCTTACCGGGACGGCCTGGCAGTTTTAAACGGGTACCTTTCGCTTTACTGGCCGGTTTATGCGGTTATCTGTTTGGCTGGCTCATGAACCTCTGGCACTGGCTGGGGTTTGTGTATCCTTTGAGTATTCATACCTTCCTGGCGGTTTACGCAGCCAGTTTTCCTTTCGATACTCTTCATGCCCTGGGGAATGTCGTCTTCTCCCTGCTGTTTGGACGCCCTTTTTTCCACATTCTAAGCCGTTTTCATAATAATCTGGTACCTGGTATCCTGATTGATGATGACCATGAATCTTCACATAATTCTCCCAAATAAGATGGTTGGGTTGTAAGGTTTTACCGTTAGCTGCGTAACTTATATAAAGAACCGGAGGAGGGAATACAGTGAAGAAGTTTACGTTACCCGTAGGCATAGTATTGTCGCTACTGGTGATAGCTGCTCTGGTAGGAGCGGCCTGGCAGCCGCAGCCCACCGCCGCAGTAGAACCCCGGACCTTTGCCTCTTATGAGGAATTGGTACAGTATATTGAGAAAAATTCCCGATTGGCTGAGGAGTCGCGTCATTTACCTTATTTCAGTTATGGCGGCCGGGAGATAGCGACCACAGGGAGTGCCAACAAAATGGCTGCCCCCCAGGCAGCTGTTCCCGAAACTGCTAACGACATGAATGTTATGAATGATGCAGCCGACTATTCGTCTACCAATATCCAGGTGGCCGGGGTAGATGAAGCTGATATGGTCAAAACCGACGGTAAATATCTTTATATCATAACCGGTGATGAGGTAAAAATCTTGGCTGCTTATCCGCCCCAGGAGGCCCGGGTGCTGGCCCGGATAAAATTCGAGGGCAGACCGGCTGAACTTTTTATCAACCAGGACCGGATGATGGTTTTAGGTTCTGATGAGAGTGGGCAGAAGATCGTGGATCTGATTTACGATATCAAGAACCGTGAAAAACCCGAGCTTAAAAAGAAAGTGGAATTCAAAGGATCCGCCGTCAGTTCCAGACTCATTGGGGATTACGTCTACCTGATGGCCACCACTCATATGGGGAATAAGATTGAGTTACCCTGGATTTCTACTGATGGCATAGTAAGAACCATCCCCCCGACCCAGATCCATTATTTTGACGGCCTGGATTATTCCTATTGCTATACTCGTATTCTGGCTATCAACATGATGAATGAAAAGGAGTCGGTAGGCGGTAAGACCATTCTGGCTGGAAGTTCGCAAAACATTTACGTTTCACCGGATAATATTTATTTAACCAATAGCAAGGTACCGGATGTCAGGATCTATACCAATAAGCTCCTGGATAGTCTGGCCACTCTGGTTCCAGAAGCATACCAGCAGAGGATAATCAAAATCAAGGATACAGATGGAACTGCTCGAGAGAAATTGCAGCAGGCGGAAGTGGTGCTGGAAGAATACATCGGCCAGGTGGACTATGCCCGGGCCACAGAACTGGAGGAAAAAATACGGAGCTACCAGGAAAAATGGCAGCGGGACCTGGAGAGAGAGCGGAACCAGACTACCGTTCACAAATTGGGGGTAAGCGGAAACAAGGTTACCTACCGCGGTCAGGGAGAAGTACCGGGGCGGGTTTTGAACCAGTTTTCCATGGATGAACACCAGGGGTTTTTCCGCATCGCCACCACTTCGGAGAGTTGGCTGCTCACTGACCGTACTCCCAGTAACAACATTTTTGTTCTGGATAAAGATATGAAAATAGCAGGTAAATTGCAGGGCCTGGCTCCAAATGAACGCATCTATTCCGCACGTTTTATGGGCCAGCGGGCCTACCTGGTTACTTTCCGCCAGGTGGATCCCCTGTTTGTTATCGACCTGAGCGATCCCTGTAAACCTGCGGTTCTGGGGCAGCTTAAAATCCCCGGTTTTTCTAATTACCTGCATCCCTATGACGAGAACCATATTATCGGTATAGGCAAAGAGGTGGCAGCACCTATGTCCGAGCCAATTCCGTTACCTCGTTTGGATGCACCGCAGTCAACACCGGCATCGGGTAGTGTCGTAAGCGATCAGGTAGTTGAGAAGATGATCATGCCACCTCCGGTGGTTCGGTCCGAGGGGCTGAAGATTTCCCTTTTCGATGTCACCAATCCTCTTCAGCCGAGGGAGGTGGCCAAATACGTGGTAGATGGATATTCAGATTCCATAGCTCGGCAGGAACACAAGGCGGTGCTGTTCAGCCGCGAGAAAAACCTGTTGGTACTGCCGGTGTCAATTGGTCCACCTTTTATAATAATGGAAGATAGAGCGGGAGCGGGTACCAGGGCACGGTATGGAGAGCGTTGGGAAGGAGTCTATGTCTTTGACCTTTCTAATACCAGGATTAAGCTGAGAGGTAAGATTGAACATCCAGCCGATAACCGGTACCAGGGAGGTACGGGTCTACCGGTGAAAAGATCGTTGTATATCGAAGAGGTGCTTTACACCGTATCTGATCAGCTGGTAAAAATGAATGACTTGAAAAACCTGCGAGAAATCCAACAGGTTAAGTTATAATTAAGTTCGGAGAAAGTCGGAGCCCGATCTGATGCCAGAGCCGGTCTCCGATTTTTACATAGTTTTGAAACCGCAGATGTACGCTGATGGACGCGGATAACGAAGAATATTATGAAAATGCTGAAGAGCGACTTGCGAAGCAGTAGGGGAGGCTTCAGCCTCCCCGCGGAAGCTAAAGCTTCCGCTACAGTGGAGCAGAAGCTATTCCTTTACCGCGGTTCCTGCGAAGGCTGAAGTCTCCGCTACGGGGTTAGAACTCAGCGTAAATTCATATACTGCAGTCGACAAGTCGGGGAGCGAGCGGGTTAACCACACTCCTAAATATGTAGTTTTCATGTCCCTGATGGTGATACCTTCGGTATCATGGTGGCCTGCTATGAAGTGACAGATAAAACAAGTATGTGCGATAATACAACGTAATGGTCGTAAGTTTTTTGCAAAAATTCTAATTAATCCTTACAATAAATGCTAGCATTAAAATGGCAGACCACCGATAGGAGGCAACCGCTTGGAACTCGGGGTGTTATCAGAAATATTTACAGACCCGGTTAAAGTTATCCTGGCCCTGGTAGATATACTTATAGTTGCCTACCTTTTTTATCGCATACTTTTACTGATCCGGGGAACACGGGCTGAACAGCTGCTCAGAGGCCTGCTTTTGCTGCTAGGCTTCTCGGTGGCATCCAGGTATCTTCACCTGGAAATAGTTCAATGGTTAGCAGATAAATTGTGGACTATGCTTTTTATTGCCCTGCCGGTGGTGTTTCAGCCCGAATTACGTCGGGCCCTGGAGCAGCTGGGGAGAGGGAGTTTCTTTTCCAGCAGCCTGGCTCGGTGGACGGATACCGAAGTAATTATCCATGAGATACTGGATGCGGTAAACACCCTGGCTCGTACCCGTACCGGTGCTCTTATTATTATCGAAAGAGAGACCGGGATAAGGGATTACGTAGACAGTGGGGTTCCTGTGGACGGTGTAGTCAACTCACAGCTGTTGGTAAACATTTTTACGCCCTTGAGCCCTTTACACGATGGAGCAGTCATTATCAGCGACGGGCGCCTGGCCAGGGCGGCGTGTTTTTTGCCGTTAACTGATAATCCCAACCTTTCTAAAGAATTAGGAACCAGGCACCGGGCAGGTCTTGGCATAACCGAGGTTTCAGATGCTCTGGCCCTGATCGTGTCTGAGGAAACGGGATGGATCTCAGTGGCCCGGGAAGGCAGGTTAAGCCGCAACCTGGATGAGCAGCGTCTGCAAGAGATTCTCGAGACCGAGCTGGTAAAGAAGGATCGTCGGGAAGCATTCAAAGTTTTGAGGTGGGCTAATGAGCGAGAACCAAAGGAGCACGACTAGCCTCAAAGTAATCGCCATTTTTCTGGCGGTGCTTTTATGGCTTTACGTATCCACGGAAAATACCATCATTACCAGGAAAGAAGTCGGGGTTCAATTGCGGGCGGTCAATCTGGAGGAAGGGTTGAAGGCATCTCATCTCGACAAAGTTTCTGTTAGTTTTATAGGTACTCCTCGCAAAGCCGAGGATATAAACGCTTATGTGGATTTGAAGGGGCTGGAACCCGGGGTCTATACGGTGCCGGTGGAAGTAAGCTCGTTAAAGGGAGCCCGGGTGACGGGTATCAACCCGACCCAGGTCAAGGTGCAGATCTCTCAACAGGGAGAGCATATCTTTCCTGTAACTCATAAGGTGACCAAACCCCCACCTGCCGGCTACCGACTGGAAGGGGTAGACATGGTTCCCGAAAAGTGCCTGGTAAAAGGGCCAAGGCATCTGGTTAACCGGGTAGCCGATGTGGTGGTTTACCTGGATCTGGGGGGCTTGACCCAAACCAGTACCTATGATGTACAAGTCAGGGCGGTTGATCGGGAAGGTAAACTGCTAACCGGCGATCTGACCTTTATTCCCAACCAGGTCAAGGTTTATGTAGTATTGGGAGAGAAGAAAGATATGCTGCAGGCGGCAGTAAATCCAATCCTATCCGGGCAGCTGGCGGAGGGTTTCACCCTGGGAGAAGTCAGGGTAGATCCTCCTCGGGTGCAAATGATAGGAAAGTTAGGAGTTCTGCAGGGTCAGACTGAAGCAGCAACCGAAGCCATTAATCTGGAAGGACGTACCACTTCTTTTGTCGAAGAAGTAAAGATAGTAGGGGTACCGGGGGTCGAAATCTATCCCAGCCGGGTACGGGTACATGTACAGGTACAGCAGCAAATCACCGGTGCCGACGGGGTCGAGAGCGGTGAATCACCGTAAGGACGAATGGAGGGTTTTGTTTTGGGGATATTATTTGGAACTGATGGGGTTAGAGGAATTGCCAACCGGGAGCTTACCCCGGAGCTGGCCTACCAATTGGGGCGGGCTGGCAGTTACGTTCTGGCTCAGGAATTTTCCCACCCCCGTATCCTGGTAGGGAAAGATACTCGGGTGTCTGGGGACATGCTGGAAGCGGCTCTGGTCGCTGGCATTTGTTCAATGGGTGCCAGTGTACTAAGAGCCGGGGTGGTACCGACTCCCGCGGTAGCCTATTTAACCAGGAAGTACCAGGCATCCAGTGGGGTGGTTATATCAGCATCCCATAACCCTATGGAATACAATGGGATCAAATTCTTCAGTTCCACTGGATATAAGCTTCCCGATGCCATCGAAGATGAAATTGAGAAACTGGTACTGCAGGGGGAGGACACTCTGGCCAGGCCGGTGGGGAATGACGTCGGCCGGGTGTATGATGTGGAGGAGGCAGAGAACAACTATATCGAATATCTATTAAGCTGTTTTGAAGCTTCCCATGACCTCAGTAATCTTACTATAGTAGTAGACTGTGCCCATGGAGCAGCGTATAATATAGCTCCGGAAGTGTGGCGCCGCCTGGGGGCACGGGTGATCCCTATCTGTCACCACCCCAATGGTATCAACATCAACGACCGCTGTGGTTCCACCTATCCCGAAGTCTTGCGTCGGGCGGTATTGGAGAACCAGGCTGATATTGGGATTGCCCATGACGGTGATGCCGACCGCTTGATTGCGATAGACGAGCGGGGGGATCTGGTAGACGGCGATATGATTATGGTTATTTGTGCTCTGCATTTACAGAGGAGCCGGAAACTACAGCCTCCGAAGATTGTAGCCACGGTGATGAGCAACATCGGGCTGGATATCGCGCTCCGCCGCGAGAACATTGAAGTGGAAAGCTGTCAGGTTGGGGATCGTTATGTCCTGGAAAAGATGCAGCAGACCGGGGCCCTTCTGGGAGGCGAACAGTCGGGACATATAATTTTCTTGAACCATGCCACCACCGGTGACGGGCTGCTCTCAGCTCTTAAACTGGTAGAAGTCATGAAAACAACCGGGCTGCCCCTGTCTGAATTGGCTCGGGAGATGGAAAAACTGCCGCAGATATTGGTCAACATTGAGCTGGAGGACAAAGAGGCCGTTCTCGGTCATGCAGCCGTAAAGGAGGCGATAAGAGAAGCAGAAACAAGAATGGGTGAATGGGGCAAGGTGCTGGTCCGGCCTTCGGGTACCGAACCCAAGGTCAGAGTCATGGCCCAGGGTCGGGACGAATTCGTTCTGCAGGAGGTGGTCGATGCTATAAAGGGAGCCATATTATTGGCCCAAAAGTAACCGTTTTTGAGAGGTTCTCATATTCTGATATTGAAAGCGCCAGAACCCATGGGGTTGACGAGGAAGGGACTAATCGAAATATCGGCGGATGGTCTCTCGGTGAGCCACCATCGTTAGTACTGCTACAAAACCATACCGGCAACGGAAGGAACAAAAGGTAGTACTCGTGGCGATAATAAAGAATACAAACCCAAATGGAACCCTTGGTTCCAGCTTTCAGTTTTTTGCATAGGGGGTAAAATAAATTGTGTGGAATAATCGGATATATAGGCGATAAAGACGCCGTTCCTGTAATTATAGATGGTTTAAGGCATATGGAATATCGTGGCTATGACTCTACCGGTATCGCGGTAGTGGATGAAGGCCAGCAGTTATGGGTACAGAAAAAAGAAGGCAAGTTAGGACATCTGGAGGAAAAGCTGAACGGTTATCCCGATGCTGGTATTGGCATCGGGCATACACGCTGGGCCACTCATGGTGCTCCCAGCGACGATAATGCCCATCCCCATACCGATTGCCAGGGGAATATTGCTATAGTCCACAATGGGATTATCGAAAACTATGCCCCCCTGCGCCGCAGGTTGGAGCAAGAGGGGCACATTTTCCGCTCCGAGACTGATACCGAAGTATTTGCCCATCTGGTCGAACATTACTATAATGGTTCACTTGAGGGCGCTGTACGCAGGGCCCTGCAGGACGTAAAAGGCTCCTACGCGGTGGCGGCGGTCGCGACTGCAGAACCGGATAAGATTGTAGCGGTTCGTAACCACAGCCCACTAATGGTAGGTATGGGTGAAGATCAATACTACCTGACCTCGGATGTTCCGGCCATACTGAATCGTACTCGCAACGTGTATTTCTTGGAAGATGGAGAAATGGCGGTTCTTACCCGGGATGGGGTGGTTTTCTCTAATGGTGAGGGACAGCAGATAGAAAAAAGCTTATATCATGTTACCTGGGACCCGATGGCGGCTGAAAAAGGCGGTCTGCCGCATTTCATGATAAAAGAGATACTGGAACAGCCCCAGGCTTTGAGGGAAACCTTGCGGGGAAGGATAAAAGATAACCGGGTAGATTTTTCCGAAGTGGACCTGGATAGTTTCGTAGATGGGGTAGAAAAAGTATTTATCACTGCCTGTGGAACCGCTTATCATGCCGGTATGGTGGGGAAATACCTGATTGAAAAATTTGCTCACATTCCGGTAGAGATTGATATTGCCTCGGAGTTCCGTTACCGTGAAATACTCTGGGGAGAAAACTCCATTCTGGTGGTCATAAGCCAGTCGGGTGAGACGGCTGATACTCTGGCGGCCATACGGGAAGCCAAAAGACAGGGCATAAAAATCCTGGCTATAACCAATGTGGTAGGAAGTTCGGTGGCTCGAGAAGCGGATAAAGTTCTATACACCTGGGCGGGACCGGAGATAGCGGTAGCTTCGACCAAGGCCTATTCCACCCAGCTGTTGCTCATGTACCTTCTGGCCATTTACCTAGCGCAGCATAACAAATCTCTGCCAGCCGGGGAAATAGATGCCCTGGTGGGGGATCTGAGCCGGATTGCTGATCTGGTGGAAACCACCTTGAAAAATGCGGTCGGGGTGCAGGGGGTGGCAGAAAAGTACCACGATGCGGGGTGTATTTTCTTTATCGGTCGTGGGCTGGATTATGCCGTAGCCCTGGAAGGATCTCTCAAGCTCAAAGAGATTTCGTATATCCATGCCGAGGCCTATGCTGCAGGAGAAATGAAACACGGTACCCTGGCTCTGGTCGAGGAGGGCGTACCCATCGTAGCCCTGGCTACCCAGGATGAATTGGAAGAGAAGATGCTCTCTAATATAAGAGAGGTCAAGGCTCGGGGAGCAGTTATTATAGGTATTGGTAAGGATGGTATGGTTGAACTGGAACACGAGGCCGATGAGCTCATCACCATACCTGCGTGTGACTCGCGGTTGGCGCCGATTCTTACCGTGATTCCACTTCAACTCCTGGCCTACTATACCGCGGTACAACGCGGTTGTGATGTCGATAAGCCCAGAAACCTGGCCAAATCGGTTACCGTCGAGTAAGCCAGGGAAAATTGGCCGAACAATTCTGGTTCTTAACACTGACCCGAAGTCAGGGTTATGATTATGCTCAGAAAACAGCAGACCGCCTTAAATAAGGCGGTCTGGAACGATTTAGCAATAAGTCCGGGCAATCCCCGGACTTATTTTATACTTTCAAATCAACCGCGACCAGTCGGCGGAATCTTTCCTTCCTTTTATTTTCTGTATTTAGTTGTGGGGCTAACAGTTTTTTATAATGTCCCGGGGCCGAACTGAGCAGATAAGAACCATATTATTGAAACGGCATAGACTATATACTGAGATATTAATGAAGGGAGGAATGCGTTATGAGTAGACGTCGGAGGTGTCCTTCATACGAGGACGCGATGTGCCCGAGAACCAGAGAGGCCCTGGAAGAAGCCATACGAGGAGAGGCTGAGGCCATCAGATTTTATGGTCACCTTATCGAAATGGCGCCCGACCAGTTCCAAAAAGATGTGATTATTGGAATAAGGAATGACGAAGCCAGGCATCTTAATAATTTCCAGGCGGTATACTGCAGGCTTATGGGATGTACCTACGATTATCCTGAACCGCACGTACGTAGACCCAAAAACTACTGTCAAGGCTTGATAGACGCCTTTAACGATGAGCAAGAGGCATACGAATTTTATAAGGCCAATTATTTCTGTAACCGGGACCCATGGGTTAAAAAAGCTTTCCTGGACGCCATGTTGGATGAGAGTGAACATGCCCAGTGGTTTAACAACTTTATTGTCCGTAATGGTTGTTTTCGGGGCTTTAAATTGGGGGTAGGCGAGACCTTCGAAGAGGAGCCGGCTTCTGAAGTTTTGCTGGATTAATATGATGAGATGGGTCTAATTTTCGATTGATTTCTATTAGACGGTGGGCCCGGGGATAGAATATGCTCCATCCCCCCGGGTCCATCTTTTTTGTTTTTTCATACAAAAAGGGTATGTGATGATTAAGACTCGGGGTTCAAAATGGATTGGACTATGAAAGTCGTATAAATAGTTGTGTGCGGGAACTGTGGCAGCCGGGGGAAGGGGCGTAGAAATGCTGATGAGTGGATAAGGCGGTCAGGGTGTTCATTAATCTGAGCTGCTTTTATTGAGAAGGAGTATATATCCTGGCAATCCGGGGAGGATTGCACCGGGAGGATGTAGAAAGAAGTCCTGACATAAGGTGTGGAAATGGCTCAGGTTGGGGAGATTACAAACCAGGCGTGGGTATCTTCGGATACATTCCAGGATATTCACAAAGATAGGCGATAGAGATAAGGGAGTAGTTCGATAATCAAGACGAGGTTGATGCAGGGATGGGACTCTGACTGATGGAACGGGAGTACAGGTGAATGATAGATCAGGTACCTGAGACCATACAAAGGATGATGGATTATTTCACAGCAGGGCAGCGAGAATGCTACCTGGTGGGTGGGGCGGTTCGGGATCTTCTCATGGGCAGGAACCCCCGGGATTACGACCTGGCAGTCAGTGCTTCCACCGAGGATGTTATCAGGCTGGCGGCAGAGACTGGGAAAAACATCGCCTATGTGCTTCCCCATGGTGTAGTTGGCATTCACGATGAAGACTATAATATTGAAATATCGCCTTTCAAAGGGACAAGCATCGAGGAAGATCTGGGGTTACGAGATTATACCATAAATGCGATGGCTGTTTCCCGTACGGGAAGACTTATTGATCCCTGGGGAGGGCAGGCTGATCTGGCATCCGAACTCATTTGTGCGTTGGGGAAACCAGAAGCGATGCTGCTGGCTGATCCTTTGCGCGCTTTCCGGGCCGGCAGGTTTGCAGCTATGTTAGGGTTTGGCATGGAAGAGCATACGGCTGTGGCTTTGACTTCGGTGTTGGTTCGGGAGAGACTGCAAGGGGTGGCGGTGGAAAGGGTTCGCGAAGAGCTAGAACATACGCTGGTAGGTGCTTATGCCGCCAGGGGACTGCAGGTACTGGTTGATTCTGGCTTGCTGGAATGTAAATGTAGTGCTCGTACCGCAGGGAAAACCGTGACCGTGGCCATTCTTCCCGAAGTTGCCCACCTGCAGGGGGTACAGCAGAATCCGGAATATCATCAGGAAGATGTGTTGGGGCATACCCTGACTACGGTAGATAGTATCAAGCCGGAAATCCACCTTCGTTGGGCGGCACTGTTGCACGATGTGGCCAAAGGGACGCCGGGTGTGCGTGAAATAAGGAAGGGTAAGATAACTGATTACAAACACGAGGTAGTGGGAGCGGAGATGGCGCACAGGATTCTCACCCGCTTGAGGGTTACCAGCCAGGTTATCGATCGGGTGGTATGGTTGGTAAGACAGCATATGGTTCTGCCGCGAGGATTGAAATGGGCTTACAAGCATGCGCGGGATTTTCCCGACCGTCAGAGTTTTAACCGGGCGGTAAGCGATTTGTTTGAGCTGGTACGGGCGGATCGGGAACCTCGCCATTTAGAGGTAGACCAGGGATGTGCGGAGAAATTTCTATCAGATACTGCCGGAGTCCCGTTGTATCTGTCAGAACTCGCGATTGATGCCAGAGCGGTAGTTCACCGTTTCGGTGAGGGTCCGCAGGTAGGTAAAATAATGCATGATCTGTTGAACGAAGTCCGGTCAGGTAGCTGTCCTAATAATAGGGATTCGCTGCTTAAGGCTCTGGAGCGAAAGGCGGCCAGAAAAGGGCGGCATAAGAGAGGAAGATAGCAGACCCTCATGATACCGATGGCATAATCGTTAAGGCATAAAAATATCATATTTATGGTGTCCTTCAACTTCGTTGTGTACTGCTATGTCTCCTCCCGTCGACGCCCAGGCTTCGCCTTCGATTCCACCGTCGAAACATCGTCGCCTTCGTCAGGTCGCTTCGCTGGATTAACACATTCTTTTTCAGGATATTTTTTGTATGTTTTCAGCGTTGTCTGCGTCTATTTCCATAGCCGACCTTTCTGCAGCTGCTCCAGTACCTGGTAAAAGTTCTGGTAAGGATGATAAGGGATATCGTTTTGTTCACAATAGGAGGCCAGGGTGTCCCTGGCGAAGACTGTGTCGCAGAACTGCGCCGGACAGGTATCAGAGTACCCGTCGCCGATGTATACCGTACGGTAACCAGGCTGCAGCTTTTGTTCTATCAGGGCTTTTTTACATACCCCGCATTCCTGACAGTCGTCATCAGGATAAGGAGAGACAAACTGCCAGCGACCAGCATCGTATTTCAGGTGGTTGGCGTAATATTCTATCTCCAATCCGTGGCGTTGGAGTACGATATCAATATAATTATCGTAACCGTCGCTCAGGATATACAGAGGGTATTCGTGGCTGCGAACCCAGTCCACGAAGGTGGGAAAACCGGGAGTGAGCTCCTGGGCATAGAAAAACTCCTCCAACTCGGCTGGTTTCACATCCATCAGGTGCAGGGTGCCTTGAGCACATTCTTCGGTGGAGATCACCTTTTGTTCCCAGAGTCGGTTAAGTTCTTGCCAGCCTTCGGCGGCAAAAACTTTAACCATGGTATAGCAGATGTCGTTGACGGTTATCGTACCATCAAAGTCTACAAAAAACATTAATTTATTATCTGTCATGGTTCATACTCCTGGTTAATGGTATTTTTACCTACAGCCATTCTACTCTCGCTTCTTTGAGCAGATCCTCCTTTTTCAGGGTGTAAAGATGGTCAAAGAGGTGCAGATGAAAGGCTCCCGGGCGGTTATCGGCATCGGCAGCTGCTCTTTCCCCGGCCAGGGTAAAGGCCAGCAAGCCGGTTATTGTGGCCAGCCAGGGTTCCTCGGGTGCAGCTCCTATGCACGCGGCCGTTACTCCTCCAACCATACATCCGGCTCCAGTTATTTTCTCAAAAAGAGGGGTGCCGTTTTTTACCAGAGCGCAGCGGCGGCCATCTGTAATCACATCGGTGGGGCCGGTGGAAGCGATTATCGTAGATTCCTGTCGCGCCAGGTTCATACAGATCTGTTCCATGCCCTCGCCGCTGTCAAGCGAATCTACCCCCTGGGCCCGGGTTTCTTCTCCCGCCAGGCTTTTAATTTCAGCGGTATTTCCCTTGATCAGGGTTAGTGGTGCGTACTGGCGCATTTGTTTCATCACCTGCACTCGGAATGGTACTACTCCACAGGCTACCGGATCCAATATGACCGGTATGTTGTTCGCGGCTGTGGTTTTGCAGGCCACCATTATTCCAGCTTGCTGCTGCTGGCTCAAGGTTCCCAGGTTGACGTATAGAGCCGATGCCAGGGCGGCAAACCCCTCGGCTTCTTCCGGGTGGTCGATCATAGCCGGGGAAGCTCCGGCGGACAGTAAGATATTGGCTACATCATTTACGGTGACATAGTTGGTGATGCAGTGAACCAGTGGTCTTTTTTTGTCTACAAGTTCCCAGATTTCGGTACATTGCTTTAACATTTTTCTGCCTCCAGTCTAATATTTTTTACGTGTAGAATAATAAAACAGGTGAACCGTCCGGAAGATGTGGTTCACCTGTTTGAAACCGGCAGAACACTTCCCCACGCTGGTATTACCCAGATCGAGTATAGGGGTCGGGAGTTTCCTCTCCCCTCTCAGCCCTGGCCTATAAGGCTCCCCCAGTGCTTTGTATGTAATTTGTTTCATTTTTACTGTACACCAATAGTACGATGATAGCAAGTTTTAATCGAATTTTAGTTTTGGCGTTGGGGATGATTTAGAGCCTGACGGGTTTTTCAGCCCGATATCTCTGCGGGTACTGCTATCCTTTATAATAGGTCTTCGTAGGTAAGGTGGCCCAGACTATACAGATGTCATGAATTTATGACCAGCTTTTCCGGGTAGTGGGGGAAAGTGATAAATTTTGATAAGTTATGATAAGATCAGAAATATTAAGTTCTACGAGGGGGGAAATTATGGAGAGCATAAAGCGAACAGTTCTAGAAGTAATCAGCGCAGTGATACCGGTAACACTTGTAGTAGTGATACTGCAGTTAACCTTGATGAAAGTTCCGCTTGCGACCCTGCTGCAATTCCTGGTCGGGGTGCTCCTGGTAGCTTCCGGCCTTATTCTTTTTTTATTGGGAGTCCAGCTAGGAGTGCTGCCCATGGGAGAAAGCATGGGCGAAGCACTGGCTAAAACAGGAAAGTTATGGATTATCCTGTTATTCGGATTAGTGTTGGGGTTTGCAGTGGCTATTGCTGAGCCCAATGTCCGTATCCTGGCCGCCCAGATTGATTTCGTCTCTGCCGGGGCTATTCCGACCAACCTGTTGATATACTGTATTGCTCTGGGTGTAGCTTTTAGTGTAGGGCTGGCCATGCTGCGCCTGGTTTTACGTATACCTATAACCCGGCTTCTGGCGGTCGGGTTTGGTTTGATTTTTTTGCTGGCCCTGGTGGCACCGGCTCAGTACTTTCCGGTTTCCTTTGATGCGGGAGGATTGACCACCGGCCCTCTGGTTATTCCTTTTATTCTATCACTGGGCGTGGGGGTAGCTTCCGTCTTGCGAGGTGGGGATGCTGCAGCTGAAGGGTTTGGCATGGTGGGATTGGTTTATATCGGTCCCGTTCTGGCGGTGCTGCTGCTGGGGGTGATCTACGGTTGAAAAATATTCAGGTTTTCACCGGATTTAGCTCCACGATGTTGGAGGTGGGTCTGGCTTTTGTGCCCCTGGCCGTCTGTTTTGTCTTCTTCCAATACTGGACTTTGAAGTTATCGCGGGCTCGGTTTGCCAATATGCTTAAAGGAATGGCGCTGGCATTCATAGGGTTGGCCTTGTTTTTGCAAGGAGTGAAGGTGGGATTTCTACCGGCGGGAGAGGTAATGGGGGAGTCCCTGGGAACTTTACCTCATATCTGGATTCTCATTCCGATTGGATTTATTATTGGGCTTTCTACCACTCTGGCTGAACCTTCGGTACACACCTTGAACATAGAGGTGGAGAGTGCATCCGGGGGATATATTCCTCGGAAGGTGATGCTGTATACTTTGGGTCTAGGTGTGGGTACTTCGGTGGCAGCGTCCATGGCCCGTATTATTTTGGGTATTCCTTTATGGTATTTTCTGGTGCCGGGATATTTGCTGGCTTTCATACTGACCCGCTGGTGTTCTCGCCCTTTTATTCCCATTGCCTTTGATTCGGGTAGTGTGGCCACCGGGCCCATGACAGTAACCTTCGTTCTGGCTATTACCCTGGGGATTTCTGCGGCCATGCCCGGAAGGGACCCGCTCCTGGAGGGGTTCGGGCTTATTGCCATGGTGGCGATGTCTTCAATACTGGCGGTCTTGGTTTTAGGTGTATTTTATGGTAAAAAGGAACAGGAAGTAAAACGAGAGCTGGACCGGTAAGCAGGAGGTGTGAGTGTGGTGGGCAGCATTCAGCATGATCTTATTGTGACCATAGTAAACAAGGGCGATGCGGAAAAGGTGGTGAATGCCTCCAGAGAGGCGGGAGCCGAAGGCGGCACTATCCTACTGGGTCGGGGTACCGGGATTCATGAGCAGACTCGTTTGTTCGGTATGCTTATCGAACCGCAGAAGGATGTAATATTGACTCTGGTGAAACGGCAGATAAGCAATCAGGTGTTGGAGGCTATTATCCAAAGAGCGGATCTGAACAAGCCGGGACGGGGCATTACTTTTGTTATACCGGTTGACCGGGTGGCGGGAATAACTCACCTGGAGCAAATAAAAAATAAGGAGTAACCTGAACTATATCCTGGAGTGTATTAATTGGGGAAATAAGAAAAAACCGCGGATTTTAACCCGCGGTTCAATTTTAGTGCTGACGTATTTCCAGTATTCGGATCACAGTCAGCAGGAGGGGTTACTCAGGGGATATAACTAATTGCCATTCTCCATGGGCTTCAGTGACTTCTACCTTGAGGCCCTGAGAACGGGCAAATTTGGTTACATTTTCTTTAGCGGTGTTGCCGGTGCCGATTATCTGCAGCTCGCGCTGTCCCTGGTCCAGGGCTTTTTTAGTTTTAAGTACTGGTATGGGGCAGGACAGGCCTCTCACATCTAATGTATCCATATTAAGCATCCACCTCCCGATAAGCCCAGCCAATCAGACTGACGATTACGATTCCAGCCAGCACGAATATTTCGCCAAAGCTCGTAGTTCCTTTAGGGCTGGAAGCCAGCATAAAGTTGTGGCAGATAGCGGCTCCGACGATCATGCCCAGTACGGTCATGGCTGCATCGGTGTCTCCCTCACTACCCAGTATCATCTGGCGCAGGGGGCATCCGCCCAGAAGGACTGCACATTGTCCTACCAGGAACAGGCCCAGGAAGTTGAATATATGATTGGTATGAGCTACCGGTTGGTCGGCAAATCCCAGCTTAAAGGTTCCCATAATAAGGCTAAGAATGAGAACACTGAGGAAGATAGAACCATAAGCAATCAGCATGGTTTTGTCCCTGATGAGGAAGAAGTCACGGAAACCACCACTCAGGCAGAGCCGCGCTTTCTGGGCCAGAAAGCCTACCAGCAGACCGGCTGCCAGGGCAATCCATAACGGAGCACGCATACTGCCCGGTCCTTCTACACTAAAGAACAAAGGTCCCCCTGCATCAGGATTAAAGTTAATCCCGGCCAGGAGGAATACAAAAAGGACTACCACAGCCAGGATGAAAAGATAGCCTCCGGCTTGAGTTCCCTTATCCGGACGAGCTGCACCCAGGTTGAACCCTCGTTTGAGGAAAAAGGTACCGAAAAATACTCCGGCCATAAAGCCAAACAGTCCTACTACGGCGTTGAGGTCGCCTCCGCCTATACGCAGGATATCCCGCAGGGGGCACCCCAGAAAGACCAGGGCTCCGATCATCATAAAGAC
>JAAZLJ010000241.1 GCA_012799365.1 Syntrophomonadaceae bacterium
GGTGGCTTTGTGGAAGTAGCAGATAATCACGCAATTGTACTGGCACCAACTGCTGAACGAGGCGAAGAAATAGACGTTCTAAGAGCTAAAGAATCTAAAGAACGAGCGGAAAAAAGACTGCAGCAAAAGTCGGAAGAAATTGACTTTGTACGGGCAAATACGTCCTTACAAAGGGCTCTCGCTCGGATAAAGGCAGCCGAAGCTGATAAAAAATAACAATTAGTACCAGGATAAAATACAATCGTATACAGGTATATAAATGTTGAGGAGAAAAGGTCGGAAGTATACTTCCGACCTTTTTATCGTTTGGGGAAGTGACCGGATATTTTCTCGGTACTAAGATAGGCGATAATCTCAAGTTGGACAGCTGATTTAACGTTGTGATACGCATAAGGGCAGAAATTAATGGCAATCATGAATAAGGACATAACGAAGAACATGGTACTGAGGTGAAATTTTTGTCCAAGAAAGTGGCAGCAGCTGTGCTAACGGTGGTTCTAATACTGGCAGTCTTGTTATGGGCAGGACCTGGCCAACAACTAAAAATTAACCGGATAAAAAAGGAGCCATATTCACTAGCATTTACAAATATAGGTGCAAAGTTGCTCGAATCCAGAATGGATTGCTGGGCAAGACTAAATACACCTACCAGCAGTGAAGAGTTGAAGGAAATTCTGCAACAATTGGCATCCAATCTGGAAGTTGGCAGCCCGGAAGTTAACGTAAATGTAAACGATTCTACCACCCTGGTCAGGTTAACCGCCAATACAGGGCGGAACGAGTATTTTATTACCGGGCAATCGGACGACAGACAGACTTATCTGCTGGTGTCTATAGTGTCTTCAGAGTATTGTGATTTTGAAAGGGAGCACCGGGCCATTAACCAGGTGATACCAATGAAAACCGCGTATCTATATACCGGAGCAGTCTCCGGGTCACGAGGCCAGAAGGGAAAGACAGAGCTAATCAACAGTTTGCTGGCTGAATTCGATACCCGGCAGATTGAAGTATATGATAACCAAAAAGTGGTTAGTGCATCCGGACTGTCGCCATTATTTCGAGAAACCGTCGAATGTGGTGCCCATCGTTATAACCTTCAGGCTGCAGCCCGGTATCACCAGGATGAAGATTTAACCTATATATACCTGGGTTTTCCCCTGATATTGGGTGAGTACTAGCCCGGCAAGCGGTTAACTCGGTCGTTAGTAATATCTTGTTTCTCGCTCCGCTGTAAAGCCACCTGACTGTGTACTGTTGTGTCTACTCGTTCTGCGTCCAGGCTGTACTTCGATTTTGCTGACATTATACGAACATTGATGGTTGTCAGGTGGGCTGTACCGGGTTATGTTATGGCGGAATAGATAGGGAGGTGAGTGATGCTGAACAGAGCCTCAGTGTCAGAAAGGATAATCAAGAGTGAGAGTGCCGCTGAAGGTAATAAAATCCTGGTTCGGGGAGGCACTCCTCTATATGGAAAGATAGACATCAGCCCCTCTAAAAATGCTATTCTACCCATTATTGCCGCCACATTACTGGCAGAAGGGGAAATCTGTATACCGCAAGTTCCTGACCTGAGTGATGTAAGACTGATGTGTGAGGTAGTAAGCCATCTGGGGGGGAAGGTCAATCGGCGAGAGCAGGGTGTGGTTTTCAATAACGATGAAATCGATCAATATGAGCCTCCGTATGAATTGGTTAGAAAGATGAGGGCATCGATACTGGTAATGGGGCCCTTGCTATCCCGTCGGGGTCGGGTAACCATATCGATGCCGGGTGGATGTGCTATCGGTACCCGGCCAATTGATCTTCATCTCAAGGGATTGGCTGCAATGGGGGCATCGATTAATCTTACAGCAGGTAAAATTGAAGCAAGAGCTCCTGGTTTAACTGGTGCTGCTATCTATTTAGATTTTCCCAGCGTTGGTGCTACCGAAAATATAATGATGGCAGCTGCCCTGGCCCGGGGGATGACCGTTATCGAAAATGCGGCTTTAGAACCAGAAATCCAGGCATTGGCGGAGTTTATTAACGCGA
>JAAZLJ010000061.1 GCA_012799365.1 Syntrophomonadaceae bacterium
CAGCTTTAAAGATGTGCTGGGACAGCAGTTGGAAGGTGGCGCCGGGGTGAGGGTCAAGAAAATCATAGAAGACCAAGCTCCTTTTAAGAGAGTTTTTGACCCTGCCCATCCGGATGCCGGTGATGATGGTTATGTAAATATGCCCAACGTTAATGTGGTGGCGGAAATGGTAGATATGATCTCTGCTACCCGGGCATATGAGGCAAATGTTACCGCGCTCGATGCCACCAAAGGTATGGCCTTGAAGGCTTTGGAAATAGGACGCTAAGGGGGAGTTAAATGAAGGTAGACGGTATTGCTCTCAAAGCACTTAAACCCCTCGAACCCCCCTCCTGGACAGTTGAAAATCGTGAGAAAGCTGTCACTGATGAGAAAAGCTTTGCTTCCTATCTGCAGGATGCTTTGTCCCAGGTGAACCAGCTGCAGAAACAGGCACAGCTGTCAGCCCTGCAGCTGGCGGCGGGAGAGGAACCGGATCTACACCGCACCATGGTGGCTTACGAAAAAGCCGCGCTGGCTTTGCAGTTGACCATTGAGATCAGGAATAAATTAACCGAGGCTTACCAGGAAATAATGCGCATCCAGATGTAAAATTGAAACCGCAGATGGACGCAGATGATAAAAAATAACTCTATACGGGAGTGTGGTAACCTGGTGAAGCGACCTACGAAGCCGTGACGAATATTGATGCCATCAGTATCATGAGGGTTGGTAATAAAGAACTATAAAAAATGGAGAGTCATTATGAGCGATTTTATAGCTCGTATACGCCAATGGCGCGAGGCATTACAAGAAAGATGGAATAAATTCAGTCTTAACCAGAAGGTTCTGATGACCGGTGCGGTTATGCTGTGTCTGATATCAGTGGGGATGCTTTTGTCGAGCCAGATGGGGGTGGACTACGAACCACTTTATACCCGTCTCTCGGTAGATGATGCTGCTGCCATAACCGAGAAGTTGGATGCAGCCAAGATAAAGTATAAGCTGGAAGATGAAGGAAGTACCATTCTGGTTCCGGCGGCCCAGAAGTACCGGGTCCGGCTCATGCTGGCCGGTGAGGGCCTTCCGCGCGGAGTTGCCGGGTTGGAGCTGTTCCAAAAGCCGCAGTTTGGCGAGACGGAAACTGACAAGCGAATTAAATACCTGACCGGGCTGCAGGGCGAACTAATCAGGACGATTGAGACTCTGGATAAGATTGAAACCGCTCGGGTGCACCTGGTTATTCCCGAGCCCAGTCTTTATGCCTCACAAGAACAGCCTCCTACTGCATCGGTCATGGTCAAGGTCAAAGCAGGATACGAAATGACCAAAAAGGAACTGCAGGGAATCATTAATCTGGTGGCCAACAGCGTGGAGGGACTCAAAACGGAGAATGTGGCTGTGATCGATCAGCATAGTAATCTGCTGTCGGCGGATCTTCCGGGGGCAGAGGGTCTCAACACGGTGGAGATGTCAGCCCAGCAGTTGGTTATAAAGCGCCAGTTTGAAAGAGAAAAGCAGCTGGCGATTCAGAGTATGCTGGATGCCATTCTGGGGTCAGGCAAATC
>JAAZLJ010000062.1 GCA_012799365.1 Syntrophomonadaceae bacterium
AGGCATGAGGGAAGGTAAGAGGGAAGGTAAACTAGAGACAGCCCGTGCTGCATTGCTAAAAGGTGCTGATGTAGAATTTGTTGCAGAGATTACCGGTCTGCCGCTGGAAACTATACAAAAACTGAAAGCCGAAATTCTTTTAGCCAGAACTAATCAGGCACCAGGTACTGGAAGCAAATGCTGAGTGTGGGGCGCATTGGGCCTATTGTTAAAGAAGGGGATATAGGGTATGGGTCCTAAACATAAGCGATTAAAAAGAAAGCAAAGGTTGGTAGTGGCCAAACATTGGGCTCGAACGTACTCAGGGAAAAATTTAGTAAGAGGCTACCGGAAACATTTTGGAGTTGATTGGCTATGTGCAGTTTCGGAATTACAAATGCTGGGCTATGATATTCCCGAAGATTATATAAAGCAATTGCAGATGGACGAAGATAGTCGCAGAAAGGCAAATGAAGAGCGTAAACGGAAAAGGGAAGCAGAGCAGGTCAGAGAAAATTTCAGTATGGATAGTGATGAGTATTTTTATTATATAGCAGGATATACTTCAGGTGGTGCTCCTTTTGGAATTACGTGGGAGGAGTGGGAGCAGATACGCTTATCTCATAAACCAACCTGACGATCCTGGCACCACTCAGCATAGATGCTTCATTACGGCGGGACTGTCAACCGGTGTTTTTTTATGCTTATTTATGGCCAAATGTATTGGAACCCAGAGCATTGCAGCCTTGCCCATATTCTGGTAATATGTCATTATGACCGTGAAGGGTACGGGGGGACATAACTCTGGACATTTTGATGAGATAATTGCTCAAGGAGTGGCGATAGTGAAGGCTGTAGAAAAACTACATAGTACGGAATTCAAGTCATTTTGCCAGGAGCATGATATCTCTGAGTACGCTAAGCAGGTTTTCCAATATATAAGGGCGAATGGTTAAGGGAACATTTCTTTGGAAATTAACGAAATGAACCGGGGAGGGGGACCAGGTGGATATACCGGCTTTATCAATTGCAATGCATCAGGCGCAGCTCCAGCAGGTTGTAAGTGCCTTGATGTTGAAGCTAAGTATGGATACCGCTCAGGATAATGCGGCGGTTATAACAGAGATGATGGCCGATGCTGCTAAAATGATGGAACTATCGGTGGCACCCCACCTCGGTAGTAATTTGGATGTAGTAGTTTAGGAAGAGACAAGAGGGGTTAATCAACCGTGAAACCTACAGCAGTCAAGGCTAAACAGGGCCTGGTGATGGTAATCACCGGTAACGGTAAAGGTAAAACCACTTCGGCGTTTGGCCAGGCCTTGAGGGCTGTTGGCCAGGGGTATCGGGTATGTATAATTCAGTTTATGAAGGGACGCAAATATGGAGAGGTTTTGGCAGTAGAAAGACATCTTCCTGGTATTACCATCCACCAATTTGGTCGGGATAGTTTTGTTATGCGGGATGATATTGCTTCTGTAGATGTTGAACTCGCCAGGCAGGGTTTGGAAAAAGCCAAAGAAGTGTTGGGTAATGGAGAATATGATCTGGTCATCCTGGATGAGATAAATGCCGCCGTTGATTTTAACCTGATTCTCGAGGAAGAATTATTGGATTTAGTCAAAACTAAACCGGCTGAATTAGATTTGATATTAACGGGACGTTCTGCTCCAGGGCAGTTAAAAGAAATAGCTGACTTGGTGTCGGAAGTTATTGAGATAAAACATCATTATAATGCTGGTGTAACAGAACGGGCCGGGATAGAGTACTAATATCAGTCTGCAAGATATGGCAAGAAGTTAAAATGTCTGAATGCCGGGTAGATATGATGGCTTAATAAGATTAAAAAAAGAGGCTGCCCTGGAGGGGGCCTCTTTTCTTGGTTTCAGATGCTGTTTTTATTTGTCGGTGGTATCGGTACGACCGGCATGAAGGTCTGTTATGTCACGCGTTTTTCAAAGCATCGAATATATTTCCGTCATAAGCTGCCTGTAAAATATTTAAAACGTCCTGGTATTCCAGTTTCCTAAATGCCCCCAGAGGGCCCTGTGAGGTTGCCTTCTCCGCCATTTCCGCCAGGCGCTCTGCTTCTACTCCGATCTCACTCAGACTACCAGCCAGATTCATTGATTTGAAAAACTCGGCCGTTTTTCTGATACCAGCCCGGGCGGCTGCAATATCTTCACTTTCATCTATTTCCCATACATTACGGGCATATTCAGCCAGCCGGGGTGCAGTCTGTTCATCCAGGACATAATGCATCCAATAAGGGATAAGGATAGCCAGGCCCAGACCATGGGTCACATCATAAAGGGCACTGATTTCATGTTCTATATCGTGAGTAGCCCAATCAGTACGTTTACCGGCCCCCAGTATTCCGTTCAGAGCCAGGCTGCTGGTCCACATCAAGTTAGCGCGGGCCTCGTAGTTATCT
The DNA here is from genome assembly GCA_012799365.1 of Syntrophomonadaceae bacterium. Taxonomy (GTDB): domain Bacteria; phylum Bacillota; class Syntrophomonadia; order Syntrophomonadales; family Syntrophothermaceae; genus JAAZLJ01. Next base: position 2,414 of record JAAZLJ010000062.1, read on the forward strand.
GGTTGAGCCAGGGCAATCGGGCCGTAGTGGATACAGGTCTTCAGCATGGCTTCCGCCAGGCGATTCTGAACCAAGGTTCCCGGAGTAGGGCTGAAATACTGTTCAAATATGTGGCTCATAATATCGACTGTTCCTGCGGCCGTTTGTTCCGGGGAAACGGTAAAGCTGTATTCCGGGTCAAGAATGGAAAAACGGGGATATAATAAGGGACTACCGGTTCCCAGTTTCTGCTCAGTATCATCATTATTGATAACTGCGTTGGGGTTCATTTCGGAACCGGTAGCAGCCAGAGTCAGTACGGTTCCTACCGGCAAAGCATCGCTAATTCTGGCTTTACAGGTAAAAAAGTCCCAGGCATCACCATCATACCTGGCACCGGCAGCAATGATTTTGGCACAGTCAATGGTGCTTCCTCCTCCCACTGCGAGCACCAGCTGCACATCGTGTTCTTTGCAGAGTGCTGCACCCTGGCGTACACTGCTGATCTTTGGATTAGGCTGAACTCCGGAAAGTTCCACATGGTCGATACCATTATCCTGAAAGATCTGCAGTACCTGGTCATAAAGCCCGCTGCGTTTAATGCTGCCTCCACCATAGACCAGCAGCACTTTGTCCCCGTAATTAAGTATTTCTTCACCCAGATCCGCAATCTTTCCTCGTCCAAAACGGATACGGGTAGGAACATGAATGTTGAAGTTTAACATTTTATAACCATTCCTTTCATGAACCCTCAGGCACTAAACGGATAAAAACGGATCACCGTCAGTGACCTGGTTAGGTATAATTTGCATGTTATCGGAACCAACCACGATACTTTTCGATAGGTATCTTGCCCAACCTGGTCTGTTTAGCTTCTATATTATATTATAATACCTGAAGGGTTTGGTAAACATAGCTATATCGGGGAGCAGTCAAATTTAGAATTCAGGGTAAAGTACGGGGAGTGCCCCATGTTTTACTAGAGAGGGAATGAGCATGGACACGAAAGAACAGCTCGAAAAATTCATTGATATCATGGCCAGGTTTACTGTCTATACCAGCAAATATCTTCCCGATGATGTTTACGCCAAATTAAAAGAACTGCGGGTAAAGGAAGATACCGCTTTAGCTAAAATAGTTTATGATGCCATGTTCGAGGATCTAAAATTGGCAGACCAGCAGGATCGGCCGCTCTGCCAGGATACCGGCATAATTCAGTATTTTGTGCAGATTGGAACCAGGTTTCCACTGATTGACCAGGTAGAGGTTGGTCTCTGCGAAGCAGTGAAAAAAGCAACCATCCTGGGCCCGCTGCGGCATAATGCGGTAGAGGTTTTTGATGAGGAAAATACCGGCAACAATGTGGGCAAAAGAATCCCCTGGATTGATTGGGAGATTGTACCTGATAGTGATGAAGCGACAATCTCCCTATATATGGCCGGAGGCGGCTGCAGTCTGCCTGGAATCGCCAGGGTCCTGATGCCTTTGGAAGGATACGAAGGCGTGGTAAAATTAGTGTTTGATCAGATTACTTCCTATGGAATCAATGCCTGTCCGCCTCTCCTGGTAGGTATCGGTATCGCCGGTTCCGTAGAGGTGGCAGCCAAATTGTCTAAAAAAGCTCTGCTGCGTCCCATAGGCTCCAGAAACAGCCATCCGCGTGGGGCCGAACTGGAAACCAGGATAGAAGCCGGACTGAATGCCATCAAAATCGGTCCGGGTGGTCTGACCGGAGAAAATTCTGTCATGGGGGTGCATATTGAAGAAGCGGCTCGTCATCCAGCCACCATTGCGGTGGGCTTATCTACGGGCTGTTGGGCGCACCGCAGAGCCGTGATTAAAATCAATGCGGATATGGAGTACGAAATCATTTCCCACCGGGGGGCAGTTTTATGAAGACCAAGATATTAACCATACCGATTCAGAATGAAGACCTGGAGCCGCTGACCATTGGCGATATTATTTATTTGAATGGTTATCTGGTAACCAGTCGGGATGATGTGCATCAACGATTAATCAAACAGCATAAAAAATTGCCCATCGATCTGGCGGGCAAGGCTATTTTCCACGCCGGACCGATTATGCAAGAAATAGAAGGACAGTCGGGGAAGTACCGGGTAATCTCCATTGGTCCGACCACCAGTATGCGTATGGATAAATATGAAAAACAGTTTATCGGTGAAACCGGTGTGAAACTGATTATCGGCAAAGGCGGCATGGGCCAGAACACTGCAGCCGGCTGTCGGGAATACAAGGCAATTCACGCGGTGTTTCCCGGGGGCTGTGCGGTGCTGGCGGCCAATTGTGTGGAAGAGGTTGAACGGGTGGAATGGTTGGATTTAGGTATGCCGGAAGCCATGTGGGTAATGCGGGTGAAGGAATTCGGTCCCCTGATCGTTTCTATCGATACCAGGGGAAATAATCTGTTCGAGAATAATAAAAAGGCGTTCAATCTTAAGAAGGAAGCCCTGGTTAAGGAAATCTGCCAGCACGTCGACTATCTGGAGTAGCAGATCTAGAACAACCGCTTGAGCAGTCGGAGCTTCTTGGCTTCCAGCTCGTCTATCATGGCATAGACCTTTTGCAGCTGCGCCTTCTGCTGGTCGATAAATTGCTGGTCAACTTCAGCTTTTTCGTAACCCTCGATGATTTTGAGTATAATCGGCAGGTTGAATTTACATCATACTATGTAATCGATGCCGGCGGTGGGGAACAGGGTCTCGATCTGTGAAGTAAAGAAATGGCGAATAACCTCCATTTGCTCGGTGGGGTAGACGTATTTGCCATAACCGAACTGGCCGTATTTAAACCGGCGGGTTTTTTCATCCATGGGCAGGGTAGTCTCGGGAAAGACCTCGGTTATGACTGCACGAGCGCGGGTGGTAAAGCGGTGGGAGATTATTTCAAACGTGGCAGGTTGAGGCTGGTTATCGGGGAACAGGTCGCGGACTCTGGTTAACATTCGGGTATATTCTTCTTCCCATCCCTCGAACAGGATAACCGGGCCGACCATTAAGCCGGTGGGATATCCCGCGGCGGCTGTTTTGGCAGCTGCTTCCAGCCGGGGAACCAGGCCGGGGGTACCGTGCTCGTAGGACTCAATCACCCGGTCGGCATTGATGCTGAACCGGATGGTGGTGTGCTGACGGTGTTCCAGGAGCAGGAGCGAATCTATTTCCGTGTATTTGGTTACGAAGCGGAAGCGGCCGCAAGGCTGGTCGGCAAAAAACTCTATAGCCGCCGCCAGTGACCCCGTATACGGCTCGAGTGGCACTGGATCCGAGACGGCCGCCCCTTCGAAGACGGTTATCTCTGGCTTCCGCTCCCCTATGTAATGAGCTGCCCGCTGCAGTATTTCTTCGAGATTTACATAGACCCTGAGGTAGGGCTTTTTCCCCAGTCGGGTGTTCAAATAGCAGTACTCACACTGTCCCATACACCCGGTGACCAGGGGGAGTTGGTAGTGGGCGGAGGGCTTGCAGGTCTGGAAGTCCAGGGTTTTCCGCACTCCCACCCGCAGGGTCCTTTTTCCCTGCCGATAGGCTTCGGGAGCGGTTTTACCTGGAATACCGGAAACGCGCTGCCGCGGCTTTAGTACTCGAACTTCCACCCTTTTGTTCTGCCGGAACCAATCCCACAGTTTTTTGCCCAGGGGGTAGTCCAATGCTTCTTCTTCAAAAAACACTCGACGGGGAACCAGGGCCATCTTTTTGCCTCCTATCCAGGGGGATTAATCCCTGCGCTGATGCTCTGCTATTAAAAAAGCCCTCGATTTTAGCCGGGTAGTTACAGGATATTATGTTACATCTACTGGTCTTTTATAAGCACTGATGGAAATCAGGAAGGAGATGTTATTAAAGGAAGGACATGGTAATCTAACCATACACTATGACAACATAAAGGTATTGCCACAAAATGGCAGATGATAATGATTATCAAACCGCTACATACCAGATTAAAGTTCTTTTTTTAATCGCTCATAGTCAGGAACAGAAAGATCAATATCCCTCAGTATTTTTCTGATAAGCCCTCTTCCTAAATCATCATTATGGCAAGGAACCACTGTAGTTCTCCCATCTGGATGAGCAAAAAATATATGACTCCCCTTTTGTCGTATCTGAATAAAACCGAGGAATATCAGTAGTTTGACCATTTCCTTGTCACTGATAATGTCAGTTTACTCATACCTGTACCTCGATTTGCTGAACACCGACAAACTGATTATAGTACGTATCCTCCTGTTCTACTTCCAAACAGAGTTCAATCGCTTCTTTGATTCTTGCCAATAATTCATCCATTGTCTTCCCTTGACTATGGCATCCTTTTAATGCTGGTACCGAGGCCACCAATATCCCATCCTCATCTTTTTCAATCAACAC
>JAAZLJ010000063.1 GCA_012799365.1 Syntrophomonadaceae bacterium
ACGGGTCTATAGTCTACCAGCAGATCCAAGACCTGGTTAAGGGACCAGGAAGACGCGGTGAGGTACCAATTGTTGGGCTGGTAGGGTACATAGTTGGATGGTTCTTTTTGCAGGATGCCGTCCCGGGCGAAGATATAGTTGCCGAGCATGGCCTCCTCCAGCCTTTCCTGAACATAGACTGCATCACTGCGGCCGGTGACCAGAATCACCGCCGAGTTGGTCCGCCCGCTGGTACGGCCTTCCACTACCAGACGGGAGCCGGCTGCCGTGCATTTAATGGCAGGCTCAGGCGCCAGGTTATAAGTACTGTAAGGCCCCTGGTTATAGGAAATGCAGCTGAGCACCTGTACGGTTAGATCCCGGGACTGGTATACACTGGGCTGGACTTGAGTCAGGGACTGGCCCAGGTCAATCTGTACGGTGCCATCTCCAACGCCGGTAAAAGTCAGTATGAGGTCTTCTCCGGCTATTTTATAGACTTCCAGGTCGAGCCGTTTCTGGTCGCGGGAAATCCATTTATAAGTAGAGGTCATCAGGTGTTCCCGGAAGTCAACCAGGCTTTCCTGCAGGCGATAGGTGTCATCTATGGTCAGGTCAATGCTGGCCTTTTTAGCCACTTCCGGTACGGTGATACACTGACCGGATACCACCGGTCGGGTGATTACAGGTTCCGGATCGGACTCGCTGGCTGCCGTTGAACAGGCAGCCAGAATCGGGGTACTGGAGGTTAAGATAAATACTGCGGTGAGCAGCATGGCCAGTAGTCTTTTCATGGGAGCTTGTCCTCCTTAATATTGGGATCAGGTTAAGATTAGTGAATTATTTTGTTTGGGCGACAACTGTCCCTATATTAGTTTCGCCTGCATCGTCCTTACGGTCAAGTCCAAAAAACGGTAGGCAGGCCAGGGAGATGAAACCGCTGATGAATCATACCATAGGCAGAAAGACGTAGAAATTCTAGCGCTGGTTCATTATGATTTATAAAACATTTTTAACTAATATGGAATACGCTTAAGATGCTTGAACCTTACAGAGAGTACAATAACCCCGTGCCCCTCACCAGCATAGCAGACGTCCATGATACCGGGGGTATCACCCTCAGAGACCTGAAAAACAGCACATTTTTGAAGTGTGGTTAACCCGCTCGCTCCCGGACTTGTCGACTGCAGTATATCAGCTCGCTTCAGTGTGAAGCGGACCCCTCAGGATTCGGCGTCCATGCACTCAGCCTTCAGTGCTCGAAACGTCCTGTTTCTCGCTCCGCTTCACAGCCTTCAGCTTCGCTGTGTACTGCGACGTCGCCTTCGTCAGGTCGCTTGGCCGGGTTACCACACTCCCATATAGAGTTATTTTTTATCATCTGCGTCCATCAGCGTATATCTGCGGTTTCAATTGTGCTTAGCCGCATCCTCCTGCGGGGTGGGTTCAGCCAACATGGATCAAGAAAGCAAGACCGTTATTTTATTTGTATAGTATAATAAGTCATCGGGTAACACGGAGCAAACGAGATCTAACTACATAGAAAATGCTGGGTTATTCGCTTCATAGCCCCTGGCTTCGCCGTGTGCAGCTGCGTCTCGTCGATCGGCATTCGGGCTTCTTCGCCTTCGATTCCGCCGGCACTTGCCGAGACATCGTTGGCTTCGTAGGTCGCTGCGCCGGGTTACCACACTCCTGTAAAGAGTTATTTTTTATCATCTATGTCCATCAGCATATATCTGCGGTTTCAATTTGTATTTACAGCGTAAATCATAATAATCAGGTCCATTGCGTCTAATTTACACAGCAGGAATCAGGGAGAGGTTATGTCAAACAAGCGTAAGGTGGTCAGGGCGGCCGGGGTCATCCTGGCCTTCAGCATAGTGGGGAGGCTCCTGGGATTTGTCCGGGAGCAGGTGATTGCAGCTACTTTCGGTACCAGCATGAATACCGATGCCTATCTGATGGCTTTCACCAT
>JAAZLJ010000232.1 GCA_012799365.1 Syntrophomonadaceae bacterium
CACCACTAAACGAGCTCACCGGCTGCCCTGTCGCCATAGATATAATTTGCTTTACCGGATACAGCCGTCCGTCTCTCTGTATAGCATATTTATGATTTTTATTGTTTTGCCAGTTCAACCAGTCTGCATTATTACGATATTCTTTATCAAACCGTTTCATCGCATCTAGTATAGTACCTTCCGACACATCCGTAATCACTCCATGTCCCCCCTGCTGGCTGCTCAATAAGCTTAATTTCTTTATCCGACAATTGCCAAACTCTAAATTAAAACCGCGCCAGACAAAAACAAATGATTATGAAATAGCGAACCACACTGTAAACCAATCCTTGTCTGCTTCTCCATAATATCCAGAAATAGACTGTTTTAATTGTCTAAGAATAGATATTACTACACCCCGTCAATATCCACATTATTTTGACAAAATATCGCTGCGTATCCTATGTTTTTATCCAGATCTCTATCAAAATTTGACATGTTATATATTCGTTGACATAATGTAGAATTCTGCTTCCCAGCAATGGTTTTTTGCACCTATTTTAATTCTAGTCCATAGTTATGACATTAGCATGTCGTTGCCAGGTTAAATTTGCGAATAAAACCGGAGTCATTTGACTTCGGCGGCGCCAGTCTAAAATGGGAATTGCCGGTTTGTTGCTGGGCCAATCTGCAAAATCAAGCACTTTGGGCTCAATATGAAGGTGGTTTTAATCTGAGAATTATGGCAGGATTAATCTAAGGATCAACAATGAAGATTGGCATCTATTGGAGGGGATAAGATGAGTTTATGGTTGTTTAGGGCAGGAAGAAACGGAGAGTATGAAGACAAGTTTTTAACCGATGGCAGAGTATATTTAACTTGGGATGATTTTGATGTAGATTTAAGGGAAATAGATTCACAGGAGGAATTGTATAAAATATTGTTTAAAAAATACGATTTAGAAAAAGAAAAGACTGCCGTAAATTGGGCGTCCCAGATATGGCCCATAGCACACAGAATGGAGATGGGGGATTGGGTTGTACTTCCCAGCAAATTAAATAGGACACTTCATTTTGGGAAAATTGTAGGAGATTACGAATATGACCAATCCTTGGGTAGTCCTTATTATCATTATAGAAATATTGATTGGTTTGCATTAGATATTCCCAGAGATAGATTCGACCAGGATATATTATATTCATTTGGAGCATTTTTGACAGTATGTAGAATACACAGGAACAATGCTGAAGTAAGAATCAAGCAAATGGCAGAAAATAATTGGCATGTTAAGCCAAAAACCGGAATAGAGATGCCAGAAGGGATGGGTGAGAACGGGGAAATAGATATAGAGGAATATATATTTGATCAAATTTCGGAGAGAATTATACAAAGATTTAAAGGGCATAGGATGGAGGATTTAGTAAACGAAATACTAAAAGCCAAAGGATTTACAACTTACAGAAGTCCAAAGGGTGCTGATTATGGAGTGGACTTATTAGCATCACCTGATACGTTAGGATTTGGTTCTCCCAAGATTTGCATCCAAGTTAAGACAAATGACACTCCTGTTGACAGACCCACCTTGGACCAATTAATTGGAACAATGAGTAATTATAATGCTGATTATGGTATGTTGGCTTCATGGAGTGGGTTTAAAACTTCTGTAATCAGAGAAATACCTAAACAGTTTTTTAAGGTAAGGTTGTGGGATTCTAGAAATATAATACAAGAAATCTTTAATAATTATGATAAGTTAAGTGACGAAATTAAAACTGAAATTCCACTCAAAAGGGTTTGGATGTTAAGCTTAGAAGAGCAATAAGACAATACTTTGCGGCAAAATACGGCGAACGGGAAAGTTTCGAGCCTAAAGCCTGCTTCCCATTACAACTCTCAATAAGAAAACAATCGGCGTCCTTATAGGGTTGAAAAAGATAACCAAAGCTGTTTTCGCACCGGTGTTACCAATAGCATTAATACTATTGGTGAATGAGTTGTTCGAAATGAGAACCGGTTATTAAAATACCAAAAAAAGGTAGCATGATAATTACCACTAACCTTAAATTCTCCGGGTGGAATCAGGCCTTGGTGATAAAAAATGATTTCGGCTCTTTTGAACCGGGCTACCCATAGCACTCATACCCTAATCACCAGCACTTTATTCAGCAAATATTACATCTACATCTATCTCAAGGCCCGGGAAAAGTTGGCTCGTTATTCGTTCACCGACAGAGCAGCTCTCAGTTTTTTTGTATCGGCCTGATTCATCAAGGTTATAGA
>JAAZLJ010000247.1 GCA_012799365.1 Syntrophomonadaceae bacterium
TACTTCAACCACCGGTTCCCCGGATTTAATCGCGTCTCCCTCGTTTTTTAACCATTTACCGACGGTACCTGTCTTCATCGACAGCCCCAGCTTCGGCATGGCTATTGCAGTTGCCATCTATTCTTCCTCCTTTAACCAGGCCAATTTTTCTACCGCATTTTCTCCTCGGAAACAGCCGCTTAAAGCAGCTTCCCGCAGTGTCCCTCTCACGTCAATAACCCTGGGCCCATCAAAAGTTAATTTGACGGAAGCTTTTTCCCCTTCTTTTACTTCCACCTCTCGTTCTCCATCCAGGGCTATGAGGCAGGGAACGTCCGTAATCTCAATCTCCTCACCTATATCAATTACTTTATAATCCTGCACGGTTACCGGTTGTATCAAGCCAGGAGCAATAGGGGCTATAACATTAGGATTCCCCCGTCCAGTTCTAACCGCCAGGCCTTTTTCTTCCTTTTTACCCACCGGTTCTAGATTGCCGGCAATAGAAGAGATTCCAATATTATGAGCTTGTCCCCGAGTCACTATAATCTGGCGTATGCGCTCTGCATCCCACACCGCCCGGGAACCAATAAAATCATCTATCAGCACTACCGCATCTACCAGGGCTACATCAACCGGAAGACCATTCTTGTATATAATCAGTTTTTTGGAAGGAAGGATGGCGGGAGGCCCACTAACCAGACCACCTGCCACTACACCCGCTGCCAGACCAGCGGTAGTTCCTTCTACCATTTCCGGAAACACATTATTAGTACCAGTAGAAATGGGAAGCAGAGGGACCTCTCCACATCCTTTGGCTACCATGCGATTGGTACCATCACCACCCATGGTAATAATACATCCCACGCCCAGCTGGTTAAGAATGGCCGCTGCTTGGGCAGAATCTTCTTGCGTTGCGGTAAGTTCCATCTCAAGTGTTACGATTTCCAGGGGCAGACGGTGACGATGGCTGAGCCCGACCACCGCTCTGGGCACAATGCCGTAATAATCCGGCATAAAAAATACCCTTTCCACCCCGGTAGCAGCCAGGGCCAGTAGTATGCGACGTACTATATTGACTTTCTCCAAATTGTCAAAAACAGTGCCATAAGCTACCAGACGTCGAATATCCTTACCCGATGCGGGATTGGCGATGATACCTACGGAGAGCACCCCTCATCCTCCCCTTTCCCTGTATTATGATGGGAAACATGTTAACGGGAGCGAATCGGTTTGACCGATCCGCTCACCGGTTAACTGCTTAGAATAATTCCTTGACCGCTTTTACGATTTTTTCTGCGTTAGGCAGATAGGCGGCTTCCAGCGGTGGAGAAAATGGAATCGGAGTATCAGGAGCGGTTACCCGTTTGATCGGAGCATCAAGGTAATCAAATCCCTCGTCAGCAGCGATAGCCGCGATTTCGGCTCCGAATCCATTGGTTTTGACCGCTTCATGGACTATAACCAGTCTACCGGTCTTCTCTACTGAGCTCAGAATAGCTTCCTTATCCAAAGGCACTAATGTGCGTGGATCAACCACTTCCGCATCTATGCCTTCTTTTTCTAACGCTTCCGCCGCTTCCAATGCCTTGGAAACCATCCAGGACCATGCTACAATAGTCACATCTGCGCCCTGGCGCTTGATGTCAGCCTTTCCTATAGGAACAACATATTCGCCCTCTTCTACATCACCGGTTACCGGTAGAAGCTGTTTATGCTCGATGTAGATTACCGGGTTGTTATCCTGGATAGCAGCCTGCATTAGACCTTTGCCGTCAGCAGGAGTGGAAGGCATAACTACCTTCAGCCCCGGAATATGGGTGAGCAGGGCTTCCAGAGACTGAGAGTGCTGGGCGGCGGCACCCATTCCCGCTCCACATGGTGTCCTTACCACCATAGGGAGCGTGGCTTTGCCGCCAAACATATATCTCATTTTGGCTGCCTGGTTCATCAGCTCGTCCAGGCAAACACCCAAAAAGTCAACGAACATTATTTCCGCAATCGGCCGCAGTCCAGCTGCCGCAGCGCCCACTGCACTTCCTACGATAGCAGTCTCACTGATCGGAGTATCCAATACGCGCTTCGGACCAAATTCTTCAAATAGTCCGGCGGTTACTCCAAAACATCCACCGAACATACCTACGTCTTCCCCATACAGTATGACATTGGGATCTTTCTTCATTTCCACCCGCATGCCATCTCTGATGGCCTCAGCATAAGTCATCTGTTTCATCACTTTTCACCCCTTCTTTATTTAGTCTGCATAGACATCTGTCAGAACTTCTTCGGGTTCTGGTAGAGGACTATCCTGGGCAAATTTAACCGCTTCTTCAATTTTGGCTTTAGCTTCAGCCTCGATCTTATCCAGCTCATCCTGGGTAGCATATTTTAATTCAACAATCCGGGCTGCCAATCTAGGAATCGGATCCTTTTTAAGCCATTCTTCCTGATCCTTATCATCCTTATAAATGGCAGGGTCACCCTCAAAGTGTCCGCGATGTCTCCAGGTCTTGCATTCGATCAAGCTGGGGCCATCTCCTCTTCTTGCCCGTTTTATAGCCTCAGCGGCTGCTTCGTAGACCGCAATTACATCGTTACCATCTACCGCTACACCCGGAATACCGTACGCAGCAGCCCGGTCAGCGATGTCAGCTACATTCATATGGTTTTGCTGGTTAAACGAAATCCCGAACATATTGTTTTCCGCTATAAATACCACCGGTAGATCCCAAATGGACGCCATGTTCAAGGACTCATGGAAAGTACCGCGGTTAGA
>JAAZLJ010000064.1 GCA_012799365.1 Syntrophomonadaceae bacterium
CATAACTTTCGGCGGGCTGTTGTACTTCGTGCTTACCCTACTTTTCCAGGTGGATGAGGTAGTTTACGCGATAAACCGCCTGCGCCAGCGGTTTTCAGCTGCGGATTAGATTTTGAAACCGCCGATGAACGCTGATCGGGAAACATGAACAATAGGCCCAGATTAACGCAGAAAACTTATGGATACGCTGAAAATACAAAATAACCTGCCAGGTGTACATTTTAACTCGACGATCGAACCTGCCTTTTGTTGAAGCTGGCTAACCAAAGCTGAACTTTTAATCAGGGTCTATTTTCAAGACGTAAGTGTAGAAACATACGGTTGATATCTGAAGATAATCGGTAGGCTGATGCTTTTATCTGATGAGATTTTCAAGATTCATCCTGGCGTAAATGATCCTGTGTATTTCTACTTCTTGTCCAATTACTACATAAAACACCAGATAGTTTTTTACCGGTAAAATTCTGTATTCCGTTTCCAGAGGCTCCATGGGTTGATACAATCTGCATGAATATGGAAACTGTGCCAGTCTTGATATAGACGTTTCCAGGGCATCAACTAAATCCATTGCCGCCCCGGGTGCTTTAAAGGTGTCGGAAATATAACTCACGATACATCTCAAATCTTTTTGGGCCAGGGACAGGTACTTTATCTTATACATCTTCCCCATCCGTCTTATTAGCAAGCCTGGCCTTTAAATCTGAAAACACCTCTTCGTGGGAAAGGCGTTTATCTGAGGCTCTTGCTTCCAACTCTGCTTCCTTTAATTTGAAATAAATTTCGCTTTGAAACAGTTTGCGTTCATAGGCTTCGATACTCATTACAACCATGTCACCATAACCATTTTTGGTCAAAAATACCGGCTCTGTTGTCTCATGCACTATCCTGGAAATTTCAGAGAAATTGTTTCGCAAATCTGAAACGGGTCTAATATGCGGCATGAAATCACCCCTTTATTAGTTTATCATAACTTTATCATAATTATGATAAACCCGTCAATGACCTGCCGGGGAAGGGATTCCTGCTGCCAGGTGTACGTTTTAACTCGACGATCGGTACCGGTATTCGTTTATTTCTTACAGGCCCGCATTTAGAGCGGAGGAAGTACGTCTGCGAGGTCTGCGACCATGACGTAGTCGGCCATCTGGAAGATGGGGGCATTTTCGTCGTTATTGATTGCTATAATGGTTCTGGCATCACGGATACCAACTGTGAACTGAACCTGTCCGGAGATACCCAGAAGTATAGCCAGCTGCGGTTTGCAGGTCTTCCCGGATAGCCCGATGACCCGCTCCTCGGATAACCATTTCCTGTCAGTAGCCACCGGTTTGGTGCAGGCTACCTCTCCCCCCAGGAAACGAGCCAGGGCTGCTGCCCGAACCAGATCCTCCTGGTTTTCCAGGCCCTGTCCTACCACCACCAGCAGGTCGGCAGTGGTTATGTCTACCGAATCCTTATCCCGAGCACGGGTTTCTACCAGCTTGATACCTGAAGCCGCGCTTATACTGACGGTCATATCATCGACACTTCCACCAGGTTTTTCTGCGGCTGGTTCATAAGTACGCGGGGCTACGGCTATTACCTGGCGGGCTGTTTTTATAAACTGGGTGGCCACCGTAGCTCCACCCAGGGTATTACGGGTACATGCGAGACGGCCTTCCTGGATAGCCATACCGGTGACATCTGTAAGACACCCCGCATTCAAACGCTGGGCCAGTCGACCGGCCAGTTCTTTACCCCGGCGGTTGGACGCCAATAAGACCAGTTCTGCCTCCAGTTCGTCAACAACCTGCTGCAGAGCCCGGGCGGTGGATGCAGTATCGGAGGGATGAACCCCGGGAGCACTCAGGTTTACTACCGCAATACCTCGAGCCGCCAGATCCCGGGTCTGTTCTTCGTCATTGATACAGACCGCAGTTACCGAACGTTCGGCACCCTGAATTTCGAGGGCGGCGGTGACTAATTCCCGGGCTAATTCGGTTTTTTCACTGTAGATAACAATTTTACCCACCTTTATCACCTTCCTGTAAAACCTTCTGCCTGCAAGACCTGTGTGAATTCTTCGTTACTTTTGACTACCACACGCTGACGCTGCAGCTCGGGGGCCAGGTTGCTGACCGTTTCTACCGCTGCTCCTGGTTCAATTCCCAGGTCGGCCAATTCCCAAATCTCCTGGGGCTTTCTCCCGGCCTTGAGTATTTGAGTAACCGAAGGAATACGCGGCTGGTTGATATCTGCCACTACGGTTACCACCAGGGGCAGAGGTACTTCCAGCACTTCTTCTCCATCCTCCAGGGAACGGGTCACTCTGCTGGTGCCGTTCTGGATTTCCACCGCCGAAGCGTATCCCACCTGGGGCAAATCCAATAGTTCGGCTATCCGGGAGGCAGCCTGCCCGGAGTAGTTATCACCGCTGCCTTCGCCGCACAGTATGAGATCGACATCGTCGATTTTTTTGATGGTCTCTGCCAGTACATGAGCGATGACCGCACCGTCGGCCTGCTCAAGTTTATCGTCTATCACCAGATAGGCTTCATCGGCCCCGGCGGCCAGGGCTTCTTTGATGGTGTCCTGGAGCTCTTCGCTGCCGGCCGAGACGACGATTACTTTACCGCTGCCCTGGGCTTCTTTCAGGCTGACACCCAATTCGAGAGCGTTTTTGTCGATGCTGCCGAAGGTGAGCGGGACGCCTTCCAATACCGGCTGGCGGTTGCGGATACGGATCTGGCGGACGTCCGGTATTTGTTTCATAGCTACCACTATATTCATTGATATCACTCCTTTTGGCGGTCTCTATTCGAACCCGGCTATTGCTAATCCTGGCTTTGAAACCGCTGATGGACCCAGATGAATCGTAAAATAGAGATACAGAATACACAGAAAACTTATGAATACGCCGACGCCGAATAAATGATCAGACACAGTCGCTGATTATTATGATTTGCCCTGATTTCTTGTTAATTATGACGCTAACCCGGCGGCCTGCGAGGCAAGCTGATGTACTGTACTCAACAAATCGGGGAGCGAGCAAGTTAACTACACTCCATAAATGCGATACCTCTGAGGGTAACAACCCGGTTCCGCATATCTTCTAGACTTTCAGTTCGGGAGGCTACTATGAGATTCGGCCCTACCATCGGTATCATAGTTTTACCCGAAGCGATACTGTACACCGGTGCCTCCGCCCGGGTAGTTCCATTCCAGGACCTCACTGCCGCAAACCAGGAGACAGGTGCCGCACTCCAGGCAGCCATCGATGCTGAGAACGACGGTACCTTCCGGGTTTTCGCTGTAAAGCCCGGCCGGACATACTATTATGGCTTTTTTGAGGCGGGGGTCCGCTTCCTGTCCGGGCTTGATGCGTATATGGGGATCCTGGTCGGCGATGAACACGTTTAATCCCAGTTTGGCTTTTAATCCCATGGCCTGACTCATATCTGTTTCATCCTCCTGTAGTCCTGGAACATAGCCCAGAGTTCTGCCATGCTCAAGTGTTTTTTGACCGTGGGGAACAGACGAGCTTTAGAACCGGCGGGAACCTGATAGAGGTCGCGGGCTATGCCGCCCACCAATTCGGGATAATGTCGAAATAACCGCGGGTTTTTCAATACATCCAGGGACGAGGAGAAGTTCTGGAAATCGGCCATTACAAAACTGTCATGGAGCAGGGTTTCGTAGACCGCCAGGCCAGCGGCACTGAAGTCTCCCCGCTCCCGGGCGTGTATGACAGCCCGGGCGGCATAGTACCCAGTAGCCATGGCGTATTCCATTCCGCGTACGGTGATACCGATATTCATAGAAAACCCGGCGGCATCTCCTGCCACCAGTATGCCGTCCCCGTACAGCCGATGCATGGTCCCGGGCCCACCTTCGGGGATGACATGAGCGGAATATTCCGCCGCTTCTCCGCCCTGGATGAGTTGAGCAACTTCTGGACGCTGCTTGAAAGCATCCAATAATTCAGGGGCCTTGATGTACGGCTCCTGATGGGCCAGATCCTCGATACCGGCCACTATCCCCAGACTTATACTGTCCCGGTTGGTATAGAGAAAACCTCCACCGAACTTACCGGCGGTGACTGCTCCCATGTACATGCGAGCAGCTCCCTCATCGCCTTCTAAATTAAAGCGGTCTTCCAACACCTGGCGGTCGAGTTCGATGACCTCTTTGATCCCCACCGCATAATGAGCAGGATCTGCCGGTGACTTCAGCCCCGCTTTTTGTGCTATAAAGGACATGACTCCATCGCAGGCGATTACTACACGTGCCCGCAGTTCTTCTCCTCCCGCCCGCACCCCTGTCACTTTACCTTCGGTAAGGATGATGTCATCTACCCGGGTTCGGGATACCAGCAGGGCACCTTTTCTTTCCGCCTGCCGGGCCAGCCAGCGGTCGAATTTGCTGCGCAGGATGCTGCAGCTCTGGTGAGGTTCCTGCCCCAGTTCATTGCCCTGATACCGTACGGTGAGGGAACGTTCCCCGGCCATCATGCAGAGTTCCTCGTGAGTGATATATCGTTCCAGCGGGGCTTTTGGCCAGAGGTTCGGGAACAGTTCTCGGATAGGATTGAGATATATACGGCCGCCGGTAACGTTTTTAGCTCCAGGGTAGTCGCCTCTTTCCAGGACCAATACTTCCAGTCCGGCATCGGCCAGGGTATAGGCGGCGGCCAACCCGGCAAGTCCGGCTCCTACTACGATGGCATCAAACTGTTCTCCTTCACCCATTTATCGAGCACCTCGCTTTAGTTTTATCAGGTTGAAACCGCACGGAAACAGACGTAGATTTACGCAGCATCAGCCGCGCAGGATGGCATTGGCGACGATGAGCTTTTGCATGTCGCTGACACCTTCCACCTGAGGACCCATGATGGCATCGCGGTAGATGCGGGTTATCTTGTAATCGTTCATCAAGCCGTAAGAACCGTGAACATCAACAGCGATGCGGGCAGCATCGACACTGGTTTCACAGACATAAGTTTTGGTCAAGGCTGATTCTTTCGCAAACTGTACCGGATCCTGAGCCCTATCGGCCAGGTAACCCAGGCGGTAGGTGAGCCAGCGAGCAGCTTCATATTTCATGGCCAGGTCGGCGATACGCAGCTGTACGGCCTGGAATTTGGCGATGGGTTCCCCTCGATGGGTTTTCTCCCGGGCGTATTTGACCGCTTCTTCGTAAGCAGCCAGGGTTAATCCCAGGGCAACCGAGCTTACCCCTACCTTGCCGAAGGCGATGCCAAACTGCAGAACCGGGTAACCTCCTCCGATTTCACCGAGCACATTTCCAGCCGGGACTTTGACGTCTTTTAGATATACGTCTACCAGCGTGCCGCCATGCCAACCCAGTTTGTCCCAGGGCTCGGATATGGAGTATCCTTCACAGAATTTATCCACGATGAAGGCGGTAGGCTGACCGCTTTCATCGTCCCGGGCAAACAGTATCATGGGGCCGGGATAAATGGCAGCCGAGATAAACCTCTTGGTGCCATTGATTATATAATAATCACCTTCTTTAACGGCAGTGGTGGTTATCTGTTTGGGGTCTGACCCGGTACCAGGTTCGGTAAAAGCGAAGGAGGCTACGTGTTCACCCTGGCAGGCGGGAAACATGAATTTCTTCTTCTGCCCCTCGGTGCCGAACTTGTCAATGGCCGCCAGGCCCAGACAGTTGACCGATATTATCATAGCCGGACCGGTTGATACCCGGGCTAACTGTTCCATAGCCAGCACGTAACTGACGTAGCCGGCACCGGCACCGCCGTATTCTTCTTTGAAGGGCAGGCCCAGCAGTTCCAATTCCCGCAAACCGTCCAAAATTTCCTGTGGGACTCGATTCTCCTGGTCGATCTGTGTGACCAGGGGCTCTATGCTCTGCTCGGCAAAGTCCCGCGCCATGTTTTGAATGAGTACCTGTTCTTTGCTAAGAGAAAATTCCATCTGGCACTCTCCTCTCCTGATGTCATGATTAACCAGTACAAAACTCCTGTGATACCTGTAACTAATACCAGCGGCAGTTAACCACCTGAGGATGAGGATGGAATCAATATCTTTGTTGAAGTATAATACCCACTCGCTCCTGGATTCGTCAACTGCAGTACACCATCTTGCTTCAGTAACTCCTGGTAAGAAATGCTGCATTTCCAGTGCCTATTTTGATGAATCTGTGGTTCACTATTGTCTCACCTGGAATAATACAGTTATGGTGATTCATACTGGCATCCTTATTATTTATAGTATACGAATGCAAAGATCATACCAGCAGCATTAAGGGCATTAAAAAAACCGCCCCCTATAAGAGGCGGTATTGGTCATAAACATTCCTCTATCCAGGTTATGGCGGTAATCAAAGGCTGACCCATTTATATTTTTTTCACATATCCCATC
>JAAZLJ010000065.1 GCA_012799365.1 Syntrophomonadaceae bacterium
AACTAATTCTTGACGAGACGCTGTATCTGTGATAAATTCTTTATGTTGCACAGTTTTTGCAACCGCACAATCCAGGCTGACAAGACCCTGAAGGGCGCCTGACTGGCGAGTCTCAAAAATATGGAGGTGCAGTATAGTGTATGCAGTAATCGAGACGGGTGGGAAACAGTATCGGGTTCAGCCCGGAGAAACCTTGAAAGTTGAAAAGCTGGGAGTGGAAACAGGCGGTACTGTGGAGATAGACCGGGTGCTGTTGGTTAATCGTGACGGGGATGTTAAAATAGGTACCCCTTATGTTGCTGGAGCCAGTGTAACGGCCACGGTATTGAATCAGGATCGGGCTCGCAAAATTACGGTGTTCAAGTACAAAGCCAAGAAGAACTACAAGAGAAAGCAGGGGCACCGGCAGCCTTATACCCAGATTAAGGTTGAAGAGATTAATCTATAGTGGGCCATGGTAATTGCTAAGATATATCGGAGTTATGACGGAAGGATTACCGGATTTGATATCTCCGGGCACAGCGGGTACGATCAGTGGGGCAGGGATATAGTGTGTGCCGGGGTTTCGGCTGTAGCTCAGACGGCCTTGATAGGACTTCTCCGCCACCTGCCGATACAGCCCGATTATAACCAGGATGATGCTTACCTGAGGTGTGAATTGCCTTCCGGTTTGGAGGAATCCGACCGGGAAAAGGCCGAAATAATTTTGAGCACATTGGAAGCCGGACTGATGGCTTTGGAAGCCAGTTATCCGGAATATGTTAAAATATTTAAACAAGGAGGTGCTGATGATGTTCAGAATTGATCTACAGTTATTTGCGCATAAAAAAGGCGTGGGAAGTTCACGCAACGGTAGAGACAGTGAATCCAAGCGCCTCGGGGTCAAGCGGTATGACGGCCAGGTAGTAAAGGCTGGCAACATTCTGGTCAGACAGAGAGGTACCAGGCTCCATCCGGGTGCCAATGTAGGTATTGGGAGAGATGATACCTTGTTTGCCCTGGTTGATGGCAGTGTAAAGTATGAACGCAAGGGTAAAGATAGAAAACAAGTAAGTGTGTACCCTATAGATGCAGTAGTTATGTAAAAAGTTGCTATGAAAATAGTTTTGAAATCGCAGATGGATGTGATTCGAAAAGCCCCCTGGACAATTTCCAGGGGTTTTTTGTATATAATAGACTTTTGGCCCCAGCACTCACCATAACCTAATTAATGGGATGGTTGTAGTATAATATCAGGGGGAATGTTTATGAAGGCTGAAGACATGATACAGCTTTTACGCCGGCAGAGGCACGAATTTTTAAATCGCATTCAGGTAGTGAGTGGTTATCTACAGTTAGGGTACCCGGCCAGGGCTGGTAAGTACCTTCAAGAACTGGCAGCAGATATGGAGTTGGATCGGGAGCTGCTTGTTGGCTTTGCACCGGAAGTGTCGCTTTTACTGTTTGCCCATCGTCTGCAGGGACGGGAAATAGGTATTTTGATAAAGTTCAGGAAAATAGATGTTCGACCGGATTTGGATGTGGAGATCATAGGCCCGGCGTCTTTGCGGCGGATGAGGAATCTATTGGAAGATATAACCAGAGATGACCAGAACCTGTCTGTGGTCGAAGCCTCCATCCTAATGGCTGAAGACCGGGTGGTTTTTCGGGTGTACCTGCCCGGGGAAGGGGAGCGGGAATTTACCTTAACTGGAGGTGAACCGGATGTTTGTTGACCAGGCCAGGATCTATATTAAAGCGGGGGACGGTGGTAACGGCATCGTGGCTTTTCGACGGGAGAAGTACGTGGCCATGGGCGGCCCGGCTGGTGGCGATGGAGGACGTGGTGGGAACATAACCCTGCAGGCGGATGAGGGGTTACATACCTTGATGGATTTCCGCTATAAACGGCATTACAAGGCCCAACGAGGTCAGCATGGGCAGGGGAAGAAAAAACATGGGCGGGGAGGAGAAAACCTGGTGCTGCGGGTACCGGTCGGTACTATAGTGAGGGATGCCGAAACCGAAGACGTACTGGCCGATCTGGTGGAACACGGGCAGCAGGTAATAGCTGCAACTGGAGGACGTGGTGGTCGGGGCAACGCCCGCTTTGCGTCTTCTACCCATCAAGCTCCCTCCTTTGCGGAAAAAGGTGAACCAGGGCAGGAGCGCTGGTTGCTTCTGGAGTTAAAGATGCTGGCGGATGTCGGGTTGGTTGGGTTCCCCAATGCTGGTAAATCCACTCTCATCTCCCGGGTGTCTGCCGCCCGGCCCAAAATTGCTGACTATCCTTTCACCACTCTGGCACCCAATCTGGGGGTGGTGCGTGGGCCGGATGGAGATGGTTTGGTTATAGCCGATATTCCCGGCTTGATCGAAGGTGCTCATCAGGGTGCCGGTCTGGGACATGATTTTCTGCGCCATGTGGAAAGAACCGGGGTGCTGTTGTTTGTCCTGGATACGGCTGAGACCGAGGGGCGTGACGTAGTAGATGATTTTCGGGTTTTAAACGGTGAATTGGAGCAGTACAAGCCGGAATTAGTTCGACGTCCTCGTTTGGTGGCGGCCAACAAAATGGATCTTCCCGGAGCGGACAGGAACCTGGAGAAATTACGTCAGGCACTACCTGACGAAGAGATACTGCCTATATCGGCGGTCACCGGACACGGCCTGGATAAGCTGCTTAACCGACTTTTCCATCTGGTCAAAACTTCGCCGGTGGAGGAGCCTGTGGCCCCGGTCGTCCATCGTTATCAGGCAGAGGAACCATTTCGTATCCAGAAGACAGAAGGCGTTTTTGTGGTAAGTGGAGCCCGAGTAGAGAAATTGGTGGCCATGACTGATCTAGATAACGAGGAAGCTCTGCAGAGGTTCCAGCATAGTATTGAGAAAATGGGATTGGAAGCTGCACTGCAGCAGCACGGCATCCAGGAAGGCGATGTCGTAAAGATCGGCGATATTGAATTCGAATATCTGCTATAGATTGAAACTGCAGATGTAGGCTGATGGATGCAGATGATAAAAAATAGACGCAGAATACACAGAAAACTTATGAATACGCCGAATGAAGAATTAGACGGACGCTAATTTCCTTTATTTATTTTTGACGCAGAGAACGCAGAAGGACGCAGATAACTCTATACGGGAGCGGGTTAACCACACTCCATAAGTATGTAGTTTTCATGTTTCTGATGGTGATACCTTGTTATCATGGACGTCTGGAAGGGTAAATATGATACAATTTTGTTGTGAATGTTGGCCGGGAGGTTAAGTAAGTTGAACCGACAGGAATTAACCGATTGTAAACGTATCGTAGTCAAAGTAGGCACCAGCACCCTTACTCATAATACAGACCAACTCAACCTGATGCGCATGGAAAGCCTGACCCGGGAACTGGCGGATCTTCATAACCAGGGGCGGGATGTGCTCCTGGTGAGTTCGGGTGCCATCGGGGTGGGAGTAGGCCGGTTTGGTCTTAAAGAAGCGCCCCGCACCCTGCCGATGAAGCAGGCTCTGGCAGCGGTGGGTCAGGGAACACTATTACATATGTATGAAAAATTATTCGCCGAATATGGGAAGATAGTAGCCCAGGTGTTGTTAACTAAAGATGATTTTCAAGAACGACTTCGTTACCTGAACTGCCGCAACACCTTGCTAACTCTTTTAAGCCTGGGGGTCATCCCGATTATCAATGAAAACGATACGGTGGTAGTGGATGAAATAAAGTTCGGAGACAACGATACGCTATCGGCTCTGGTGGCCGGCTCGGTTAACGCCGACCTGCTTATAATTCTTTCCGACATTGATGGGTTGTATGATGATGATCCACGCCGTAATCCAGAGGCTAAACGGCGGTCGGAAGTCTATGAAATCACCGAGGAGATGGAGAAAAGCTCACACTCGCGGGGTACTAAATTGGCCAGCGGCGGCATGTATACCAAACTATTGGCTGCCCGCATGGTCATGACGGCTGGGATACCCATGGTGGTAGCCGACGGGGCAGATAAGGATATTTTGCGTCGCATTATAGCCGGGGAGCAGGTGGGCACCCTGTTTGTGCCTCGCGAAAACAAGATGCATGCTCGTGAAAGATGGATCGCCTTTAGCAGTTTCCCCCAGGGTAGTATCCAGGTGGATACGGGAGCCAGGGATGCAATATACAAACGTGGTAAAAGTTTACTGCCCGGTGGGGTAGTAGGGGTAGATGGTGATTTTGAAAGAGGAGAGGTGGTGGCCATTATAGATCCGGATGGCCATGAATTTGCTCGCGGTATCACCAATTACTCGGCGGGGGAGATCCGCCTTATTGCCGGCCAAAAAACTTCTCAGATCGAGCAGATTCTGGGTGGCAAAGACTACGATGAGGTTATCCATCGCAATAACCTTACCTTGTGTGATTGAAGTTAAAACAGCCCGGGTCTTGAACCTTCCGGGAACTTGCCCGAGAGGTTGCAATAACGGAACTGGTATGGGTACCATATGCTTAAAGCTGGAGCCAAGAAAATGGAATAAGGAAAGGGGAGTACGGTTGTAATGAATGAAAAGCTGCTGGAACAGGGTAGAAAGGCACGGGAAGCGGCTCGTTTTCTATCTACCGCTTCAACCTCATTAAAAAACGAAGCCTTGATCGCAATGGCCCGGGCACTAAAAGAAGGTAGTGATGAAATCCTGGCGGCCAATGCCGTTGATATGGAAAACGGGAAAAAGCAGGGGCTTACTGCAGCTCTCCTGGATCGCCTGCTGTTGACCCAGCAACGAATCGAAGATATGGCAGACGGGGTGGAGAGTGTAGCCAGTCTGCCAGATCCGGTGGGTGAAGTTATAAAGATGTGGCGTCGGCCCAATGGACTGCAGGTAGGGAGGATGCGGGTTCCTCTGGGCGTAGTAGGGATAATCTATGAGTCTCGCCCTAACGTTACCGCTGATGCTGCCAGCCTGTGTTTGAAGACCGGCAACGCCATCATCCTGCGCGGCGGTGAAGAGGCAATCAATTCCAACCGGGTAATAGCTCGAATTTGTGCAGAAGCTGTTAAGTCCTGCAACATCCCCCCGGGTGCGATACAGTTTGTGGACAGCGAGGACCGCGAAGTGGTAGTCGATTTGATGCGGATGAGCGACTATCTGGATGTTCTTATTCCGCGGGGAGGCCCGGGCCTAAAAAAGGTGGTCCAGGATAATGCCTCGGTGCCGGTGATTATGACCGGTATGGGCAACTGCCACACCTATGTGGACGAATTTGCCGACCTGGATATGGCTGTTGATATCACTATAAATGCTAAAACCCAGCGGCCATCGGTTTGCAATGCTACCGAGACCCTGTTGGTACATGAGAAAATTGCCGCTGAATTTCTGCCAACAGCAGCCGCCGGATTGCTGGAACGGGGAGTAGAACTGCGCGGCTGTGAAAAAACTCGCCAAATCCTACCCGAGATTAAGGCGGCTGCTGACGAAGACTGGAGTACCGAGTACCTGGATTTGATACTGGCTATTCGGGTAGTGGATAGCATAGAGGAAGCTATGTCCCATATTCACCAATATGGTACCGGGCATACCGAAGCGATAATCACCAGAGATTATAATAACTCTCGCCAATTCCTGGCCGGAGTGGATGCTGCAGCCGTATTTGTGAACACCTCTACCCGCTTTACCGACGGATTTCAGTTCGGGTTCGGTGCCGAAATGGGCATCAGTACCCAGAAATTGCATGCCCGCGGCCCCATGGGACTGGAAGAACTCACTACCATCAAATTCATCATCTACGGTAACGGTCAGCTAAGGAGTTAGGTGAGGAGTTCGCTGTGAAAGTTGAAACCGTATATATACGCTGATGGACGCAGATAACACAGAAAACTTACGATAACGCTGATAATACAAAACCATCCGTACAGGAAGTGTGGTAACCCGGCGAAGTGATATACTGCAGTCCACAAGTCGGAGAGCCAGCAGGTTATCACACTGCGATATATGGGCTGTGTTCATTCTTTGACGGTCACCGTCGGTAACATAGATGTATGTTATGGATAGGCCGCAGATAAGCCGTAAAAAGGTGATAAAAGGCCGGCTCCGAAATGGGAGCCGGCCTTTTAAGCTATACTTTCTTTAACATCTGAACCCATTTTCCCCATTGACCTCCATCACGAAAACCCTGTCTCCGGTAAAATTGGTGTGGCTTATGGTTGTATTCTCCTACCCATAATTCGATGTTTTGTGCTCCCCGTTTCTTCAAGAAATTGATTCCGGTCTGAAACAGTTTCTTACCGATTCCTCGGCCCTGAAATGCAGGGTCTACCACAAATTCATGGATTTCTGCTACTCCTTGTCCTTCTGGCGTACGCCAGTTATTATCTACGGCGATGAAACCGACCGGACGTCCCGCGATACGGGCCACCATAAACCCTTTTTTAGTTCTCCTTTTCAGCCAGCTAAGATAACTTTTGACAGCTGCAGGTTTCGTGTAGGCGTAATGAGGTATAGCAGCATAAGCATGCCAGTAGATCTCTTCCACGTCTTGTTCTTCAGAGACTACGGCAGGGCTTGCAATTAAATCGGATACCATTATTCCGCCTTCCTCAAATAGTTCTGGAACATAAGCTGATATAGGTTTAGCGGCTTATTTTCCTCCACTCCTTATCCTGTGCAGCCCGTATAGGGCCTGGGATAAGGAGTGGGCTACAGCGGAGGTACCCACCCAACAACACCAGTATGCGAATTCAAAACCGATACACCATCCTATTATTACTCACCTTTATTCTATTACGATCGAAGTAGATCATCAAGTATGGAGCGGCGAATGAACTGCGGATGGTTTTTGTTACCAGTCCACTCGATTCCTTCTTTCCCCCTGCACGAAACTCTCAATATTCAGCACCATTTCGTTAACCAACCTGGTTCTGGCCTCAACGGTAGCCCAGGCGATATGAGGAGTGATCAGCAGTTTCTCCGGTTTATTGATGTTCAGCAGCGGGTTATTGCTGGTAATTGGCTCATTTTCCAGTACATCCAGCCCGGCCCCGGCGATGAGATCTTCGTTCAGCGCCCGGGCCAGGTCAGTTTCGTTAACGATGCCGCCACGTCCCAGGTTAAGCAGCAGGGCGTGCTGCCGCATTATTTTTAGTTCTTCATAGGTGATAAGGTTTGTGGTATTTTCATTCAGGGGAGCGTGAATGGAGACGATATCGGAGAGAAGCAGCAGTTCGTCCAATGATACCCGCTGGTAGTTCGGGTCATCGTGCTGACCGGAAGTGGAATAATAAATGGCTTTACACCCAAAAGCCTGCGCCACCTCAGCCACCTTCTTACCGATAGTTCCCAGTCCGATTATTCCCCAGGTTTTACCGTGCAGTTCCCAGAAGGGCTCTTCCAGGTGGGTAAAAATATCGCTTTGGGCGTATTGCCCGGATTTTACATATCTATCATAGTAGGGCAGGGATTCGAGCAAATAAAAGAGCAGGGCAAAGGTGTGCTGAACCACACTATCGGTCGAGTAGCCGGCCACGTTGGTTACTGCGATACCGTGTTTTCGCACATACTCCAGATCCACGTTGTTTACACCGGTGGCGGCCAGACAAATCAGTCTAACCTTCGGGGCCTGTTTCAGGTTGGCCTCATGCAGAAGGACTTTGTTGGTAACGATAATTTCCTGGTCTTTGATGCGTTCTACTACCTTCTCCGGTGAAGTGGTTTCATAAATAGAAACCTGTCCGAATTTTCTAAACCCATCTAAATCCATGTCTGTACCCAGGGTTTTAGCATCTAAAATACAGATATTCACTGGAACCACCTTCCTCTTAATTCTGTATATATTATAACCCCGAAACTTTGGCGCAGGGAAACTTGGAAATAGTTTTTGAAACCGCAGATAAACGCTGATGGACAGAATGTACCATTTTCATGCCTTTGCTGGTGATACCTTCGGTTCATAGATGTTTGCTATAAAAATGCCCCGGAAACCCCAGAAAATGTAAGGTTTGGAGCATTGGGTCGTTGGAGTTGACTTTAGGTCGGAGTTATCATATAATTTCTAGTGCAAGTGCAAAAATAACGGCTGTGAACCGGAGTAGTAGGTACCTTGCTCTGTGGCAGAGAGCCGTCGGCAGGTGTAAGGCGGTACAGACTGGAGCCGAACTCGCCGGGGAGCTGTACAGGTGATAGGTAGCCTGTACCGGTAGAAGAACCGTTACCATCTTGAAGTGGACAAAGGCATGGGGCTGTGGCGCAGAGGGAGCGCGCCTCCTTGGCATGGAGGAGGTCGAGGGTTCGAATCCCTCCAGCTCCACCATTTATTTTTGTCAACAAGGGTGGTACCGCGGGAAGACCTCTCGTCCCTATTGGGGGATGAGGGGTTTTGTTGTTTTGAGCCTGACCAGACACGGTGTTTCAGGTACCACAGAATCATTATATCCGGGGAATATGGTGGGAATCAGCCGGGGATTGCACAGCCCTCTATCGGGCAATAATCGAAATAAAGTGATACGGAGGAGGACGTTACTCTAATGGAAGGTAGGTACGATTTTAAGCAGGTTGAACCCAAATGGCAGGAATATTGGGAGAAGAATAATTCTTACAGTGTAACCGAAGATGATTCCAGGCCGAAGTACTATGACCTGGAGATGTTTCCCTACCCTTCGGGGAACCTGCACATGGGACATCTACGTAATTATGCCATCGGGGATGTAGTGGCTCGTTTCAAGACCATGAATGGTTTTAATGTTCTGCACCCAATGGGATGGGATTCATTTGGTCTGCCGGCGGAAAATGCGGCTTTACACCACGGTGTTCCCCCGGCTCGTTGGACTGATGCCAATATCGATAACATGAGAGAACAGTTAAAGGGTATGGGCCTGAGTTATGATTGGACCCGGGAGATAACCACCAGTAAACCCGATTACTATAAATTCACCCAGTGGTTGTTTCTGGCTCTATACCATAAAGGGCTGGCTTACAAGAAAAAGGCTGCAGTCAACTGGTGCCCGTCCTGTGCCACGGTTCTGGCCAACGAACAGGTGGTGGATGGCAGCTGTGAGCGCTGTACCACAGCAGTAGAGAGGAAGTCGCTGGAACAGTGGTTTTTCAAAATTACCGATTATGCTGAACGTCTGCTCGATGACCTGAAGCTGCTGCCCGGGTGGTCGGATAAGGTAAAGACTATGCAGAAAAACTGGATCGGCCGCAGTGAAGGTTGTGAATTCAGTTTGGCTATCGATGGGCATGATGAGGAAATTTCAGTTTTTACTACCCGGCCGGATACGGTATTCGGGGTAACCTATATGGTATTGGCTCCCGAACATCCGCTGGTAGAAAAGTTGACCCGGGGTACGCCTTATCAGGAAAAGGTAGATGAATTTGTTCAGAGGATGAAATTTTTAAGTGAATTGGCCCGCACCTCAACCGAGGCGGAGAAGGAAGGCATTTTTACCGGGGCTTATGCTATAAATCCGGTTAACGGAGAAAAGGTTCCCATCTGGATTGCCAACTACGTATTGATGGAATATGGTACTGGAGCCATTATGGCGGTACCGGCCCACGACCAACGGGACTTTGAGTTCGCTCGTAAATACAATATTCCGGTACGGGTGGTTATTCAACCAGAGGGGGAAGAGTTGGACGGGGAAACCATGACCGAGGCTTATGAGGGCGACGGTTTAATGGTGAATTCCGGTGAGTTCGATGGTCAGCATTGGGAAGAGGGTAAAAGGAAGATTACCGCATGGATGGAGTCCCGCGGCATAGGGAAAGGTACTGTAAACTACCGTCTGCGGGACTGGCTTATCTCCCGTCAGCGTTATTGGGGGGCACCTATTCCCATCGTATATTGTGATAAATGTGGAACCCAGCCCGTACCCTACGAAGATCTGCCAGTATTGCTGCCGCTGGAAGTGGAGTTTCGCCCTACCGGGGAGTCGCCTTTGAATTATGTGGAGGACTTCGTTAAGACCGAGTGTCCCTCCTGTGGTGGTACAGCCCGGCGGGAAACCGATACCATGGATACTTTCGTGTGTTCGTCCTGGTACTTTCTGCGTTTCTGCAGTCCGGGAACCACCGACCGTCCCTGGAACAAAGAGGCGGTTGATTACTGGATGCCGGTGGATCAGTATATCGGAGGGGTGGAGCATGCCATCCTGCACCTGATGTATTCGCGGTTCTTTACTAAAGTGATGTACGATCTGGGGTGGGTATCCTGTCAGGAGCCGTTTACCAATCTGCTAACCCAGGGTATGGTGCTTAAAGAAGGTACCAAGATGTCAAAATCCAAAGGCAATACCGTTAGTCCCGAGGAAATAGTAGAGAATTATGGAGCCGATACCGCCCGGTTGTTTATCCTTTTCGCGGCTCCGCCGGAAAGGGATCTGGAATGGAGTGACCAGGGAGTGGAAGGCTGTTACCGCTTCCTGAATCGGGTATGGCGGCTGGTAGCCGATTATGCGGACAAGGTTAAAGGAGTTAGTATACCCGCCAGTTTTGGCGAACTGTCATCGGAAGAGAAGGAACTGCGCTACAAGACTCATTTCACCATCAAAAAGGTGACCGAAGATATTGAACAGCGGTTTAATTTTAACACTGCCATCAGCGCGATTATGGAACTGGTTAATGCCCTGTATCATTACAAGGAAAACCAGAACCAGAATTATGAGGTGGTAAAAGAGGCCCTGGATAATATGTGCGTCATGCTGGCTCCTTTTGCTCCTCATATAGCCGAAGAGTTGTGGCGGGCGATTGGGTACCAGGATAGTGTACATGAACAGACCTGGCCGGGGTATGACCAGGAAGCACTGGTGGTCAGTGAAGTGGAGATTGTGGTGCAGATTAACGGCAAGGTACGGGAAAAGACTATGGTACCGGCGGATGCCAGCCGTGAAGATATGGAAACGATTGCACTGTCATTGGAGCGTATCCAGGAGATGATAGCCGGTAAGGAAGTTAAAAAAGTTATAGCCGTTCCGGGCAAGTTGGTGAACATCGTAGCCAAATAGTTTTGCAGTATTGAAACCGTAGATAAACACTCCAATAAACAATCTGTATTCATTCCCCGGTGATGATAAGTTTTCAGGGGATGTGATCCCGATGAAATATGACATATTCAAGACGGCCTGGGGCTGGGCGGGAGCGGCTGGTGAAGGCAACGTGGTTGCGGCTCTCGTTTTACCGCATGCTTCGGCGGAGGAAGTGGAAGAACAGCTGTGGCTAAAGATAGGTTCTGGTCTGGAGCATGATCAGAACCTATTTGCAATTCTAGGCAGAAAATTACAGGCCTATTTTAATGGACAGAGAGTCGAAAATTGGGGGGTGGAGGTGGATTGGTCCCGGCATCCTGTTTTCACCCGTCGGGTTCTGGAGTATGTAACCGGTATTGCTTATGGACAGACCATGACGTATGGTGAGGTGGCAGCGGCTCTGGGTAATCCCGGGGCGGCCCGGGCGGTGGGTCAGGCGTTGGGGCGCAATCTTGTTCCCCTGCTGGTGCCCTGTCACCGCGTGGTGGGCAGCCAGGGATGGGGCGGTTTCAGTGCTCCCGGGGGACTGAAGATCAAAAAGGATTTGTTGTATCTGGAGTCCGGCACGAAGAATATCCTAAAAAATTGTCCCCTAAAAACAAAAATATGAACCCCGACAATAGCGGAGTTCACAACTGACATTGCTATTGAATAATTTATTAGATAAGCCGCTTCACCGGAAAGAAATTATAAAATAATTAAAATAGCAACCCGGCTAATAATAAGATAAAATTCTACCTGGCTGCTATCTCGACTGTTTTGGCATCACCCCACAGGCTTTCCAGGGCATAGTGTTCCCGTTCTTGCTGTCGGAAGATGTGTAATATGACTGCACCATAGTCCAATATTACCCAACGCCCTTCATTAAATCCATCACGCCTTAGTGGCCGTAAGCCCTGTTCCAGCAAAATATCTTCGATGATTTCGGCGATGATTTTAACCTGGATGGTGCTTCTTCCGCTGGCTATTACGAAGTAGTCAGCCAGAATAGTTACGTCCTTAACATCCAGAATTGCTACATCGATAGCCTTTTCTCCAAGCGCAATATTGGCCATCTGTTGTGCCAATTGCCACTCAGTCAAAATATGCCCTCCTCAGTAGTTCTTCTTAGTTCCATTGTACCACAGGGTTCAATCTCTTGGCAAAGACAGCAAAAACTTGTTTCTAACCTCTACCGAACGGGGGTGGATAAGTCTACCCTGTTCCACACAATATCTAATAGTAAGGTCAAAAGCATATACCATAGCCATCTGCAGATCCCGAAAGGCCAGACAGGACAGGCGCTCCATACCCGGGTAATCACGCCCTGGTTCAATCATGTCCGCCAGGAAAATGACCTGCTCCAGGGGAGACATGTGGCTGTCTCCCAGGGTATGTTTGGCCACGGCTGCCAGCAGTTCTTCATCGGTTATGTCCAGTTCTTCTTGTAATAGATGTGCTCCTACCGGGGCATGAAGCAGGTCGGGAACCAGTCTTTCCGCCTCATCAGTCAGGAGGTGATTTTCTTCGGCTATGGCCAGCAATTCTGGGCCGGGTATCCCTTTGGCATAGTCGTGGAGTATACCGCTCAGGTAGGCCTTATGGCTGTCTATCTGGTAGCATTCAGCCAGCTGCCGGGCGGTTTCCGCTACTCCAAGTGAATGCTGATAACGCCGTGGGGACAACCTGAATTTGATAATCTGTAGGGCTTCATTCTCATTCATGGTGGTTATCACTCCGGTAATGATGGTGCATTTGTATGTATTCCTCTACTACCGGCGGCAGCAGGTAGCGGACGGATTTGCCTGTAGCTAACCGTTCACGCAGGTCGGTGGAGGATAGATAAAGCCCCGGGACTTCGATAAAGTGGAGATGGTCCCAGAATTCCTGCGGTAGATCTTGTAATTGTTCATCATCCTTATCCAATTTGTAACCGGGGCGAATGGCGGCGATGAAATTACATAACCTCATCAGTTGATGGGCTTCTTTCCAGGTCTTGATACCCAGCAAGGCATCGCTGCCCAGGATGAAAAACAATTGGGTCTCAGGCCAGCGCTCCATGAAATACCGTACGGTATCGATAGTATAGGAATACCCAGGCCGTCGCATCTCCAGGTCGGAAACCTTAAAAAAGGGGTTATCCCGAATAGCCAGTCTCACCATGTTATAACGATGGGTGCTATCCAGAACAATTTCTCCAACTTTATGAGGGGGCCGGGGAGCTGGGATAAAGAACACCTTTTGCAGATCTAATTCGTCACGGGCACATTCAGCCAGAACCAGATGCCCATAATGAATGGGATCAAAGGTGCCGCCCAAAAGGCCAATCCGTTTCAACAGGGGTAACTCATTCCTTTCTAGAGAAACCAGTATTTCTTTATTCATCCTTAATTATGCCAGACTGGGAATTCAAAATGAAGCGAATCTGCTACAATAAAGAGGTGAAATTCATTATAATGTATAAGACTTATATGTAGAAAGGTTATGACAGACATGCAAAAGGATGTGACTTTAACCTTCCATAATCAGGGGTTACGCAGTTATATCTGGGTTGATCTATGCCCTGATTGTCCGCGTCAGGATGACAAGGGATGCTGTGGCTATTATTCCCCGGTCTTCTATCCCCTGGATTTTGCTTACTTCCTTGTCCACCAGCCGGAACTGGTTGACTATATTCTGAGTCTACCCAGGCTTACAGTGCTCGATGCATCGGTAACCGTAAATAGTTTTATCGATGATAACAGCGGCTACCGCTGCCAGTTTCATACCCGGGACCAGGGCTGCCTGTTGCCGGTAGAAATGCGGGAATCGGTCTGCCGCCACTTCGTTTGTCCTGGTATTGGTTGGTGGGAGGAAGAGTCGCTGCAGTCGTGGAGAGAGTTTTTTGAGCAGTTGAGTGAATACGAAATAAGTTTAAACCAGGAACTGGCTGGTATTTTAAAAGAATCCGGGCTGACACTGCGTGAACCGCAACTGCGGCCCAAGTTTTTCGAGACTCTATTGCCACTGTACCAGCAGCGGTTACAGTGCCTGCCTGAATTTTGTTCTGGTTTTCCTCCCGTAGAAGAAGTAGTGATACGCCGGGAGATTGTTTTTGGTCATAATTGGCTCTTATAACAGGGATTAACAAAATATAAAACATGGAGGTTTGGCATGAACTGGGAACGGAATCGGAGAATGCTGGATAATGTACTGCAGAGCATCGGGTTAACTCCGTTAATCAGGCTTAACCGGGTAGTGGAAGGGCTCGAAGCTGAGATAGCAGTCAAATTGGAGTATCCCAACCCCAGCGGCAGCCTTAAAGACCGGGTGGTTTACCAGATTGTTGAGGATGCCGAAAAGCGGGGTGAACTCAAACCAGGTATGATTCTCCTGGAGGGGACTACTGGTAACACCGGTATTTCTACTTGTATGGTAGGTGCGGCTAAAGGGTACCAGGTTATAATCGTGATGCCGGAAGGAATGAGTGAGGAGAGGAAAAAAACTATCCGGGCCTATGGTGCTGATCTGGTACTAACTCCGGGGGCAGAAACCGATGTGGATCTGGTATTGGAAGAGGTGGAGCGTCTTAAAAAGGAGTATGGCGAGCAGATATTCGAGGTAGGTCAATTTGTTCGCAGCCAGAATGTTGAGAGCCATTACGAAAATACCGGACCCGAGATCTGGGAACAAACCGAGGGCAAGGTGGATATTTTCATTATGTGTCAGGGAACCGGAGGTACGGTTACCGGCACAGCCAAATACCTGAAAGAAAAGAATCCGGCAATCAAGGTCTTTGTATCGGAGCCCACAGAATCCCCTATTTTAGCGTATGGCAAGATTGGACAGCATAAGGTGCAGGGCATAGCTGACGGGTTGATACCGGAGATAATAGATTTTCAGTATATCGATGGAATAATTCAGGTAACCTCGGATGAGGCTATTGCTATGGCCCAGGAGATGGCTCGTAAAGAGGGTATTTTCTGTGGCATTTCCTCCGGGTGTAATGTAGCAGCGGCGTTAAAAGCAGCTCGAACTTATCCCGAGGCCCGCTGTATCATCACCGTTATCAACGATAACGGGTTACGCTATCTTTCTACTGAATTGTGTGGGGTAGAGCGTACCCGGCAGCCTCTGGACCGGGAGTATAAGGTTCCGGATGAGGATTGGGAAAAGCTCAAAAGCTATAACCTGATAGTGATATCATAACCATGGGAGTGGTGATTCCAGCCAGCTAATGCACTGCTATGGTAGTTTTTGAAACCGCAGATTGTAAAAATTAGACGCAGATGATCGCTGATGATTATAATTTACGCTGATTTCCCTATAATTATTTTTAATGCAGAGAACGCAGAAAATTGCAGATAATACTAAAATAACTCTACGCGGGAGTGGGTAACCTGGCAAAGCGACCTGCGAAGCCGACGATGTTTCGGCAAGTGCTGGCGGAATCGAAGGCGGAGCTGAAGGCCAGCCGAAGGAGACGTCACAGTACACAGCGAAGTCGGGGGGTGGGAAGCGGAGCGAGCCGGTTAATACTCTCCGGATGATTTGCTGTTTTTGTCCTATCATCATGAAGGATTTATTATGATGAGCAACCTTATGATCAAATAAGAAGGCGGGGTTTAAACCCCGCCTTTGGCATGATAGATAACCTATGTGGTTATCGGTTGCTTACGGCGGAAGAACGCCAGGTAAATGATCTCCAGAAGTCCTACCGTATTGACCACCAGCAGTACTATATACCAGGCCAGCTGGTTGCCACGAGCGGCATACCAGAGGGCGATGCCTTTCCATACCACACTCCAGATGATCAGGGTGGTAAATAGCCAGGGAGTATTCTGGATAGTGTTGACCAGTCCTGCCCAATCCATTGGTAGACCCTCCTTTACTCAAATAATCTGAAACCGTAGATACACGCTGGTGGAGGCAGATGATGCTGTTTTCATCCTTCTGTTGATCTCGGTCTGACTTCCATAGATATTTATTATGCCCGGTCGAGCTCAATTCAATAATAAACAATTTTGACAGGGATTTTAAGCCGTATCGAGAATAATAGTATAAATTAGCAAAAAAACCCGGGAGGAGAAAAAGGTGCATGAGGAACGGCGAGTATGGATAGGAATACTGGTAGTTGCGGCCCTGTTGATGTTTTTTGTTGGATTCAAGTATGCCGATTATCGGCATGCCCAAACGACAGCAGACATACTGCTCATGGAGGAGTTGGTCGAGGAAGAAGAATCACAGAAGTTAGCCTCTCAAGAAGAGGAGCCTCCCGGAACGATTATGGTGCATGTAAGCGGAGCGGTAGAGAATCCGGGGGTTTTCGAGATGCAGGAGGGGGAGCGGGTGTTTCAAGTGCTGGAAAAGGCCCATCTGGCTACCGATGCGGATACCAACCAGCTCAATCTGGCTCAGACCCTGACCGACCAGGACAAAGTGGTGGTACCCCGGGTGGGGGAAGTGCTGGAGACATCGATGACCGGGACTGCAGGTGTAATCCACGTGAGCAGCTCTACAACGGGTGGGAACCAGGTGAACATCAATCGGGCCAGTGCCGGGGAGTTGGCCGAACGCCTCCCGGGTATCGGACCGGTGCTGGCGCAGCGGATCGTTGATTATCGGGAGCGAAACGGGGGATTCAAGTCATCGGAGGAGATAACCGAGGTTTCCGGTATCGGCGAAAAGCGTTATGAGCAGATTAAAGACCTTATTACCGTGCGGTGATACTTCTCATGGCCGAAGGCCAAGCTCGAGTATGAAAATAGTTTTTGAACCGCAGATATACGCAGATGGACGCAGATGATTAAAAATAGACACAGAATACACAGAAACTTATGAATACGCTGAAGACATAAAAACAACTCTGAAAGGAAGTGTGGTACCCTGGCGAAGCCTGAGCGCCGACCACAGGCGACGTCGCAGTACATACGCAGCCGAGGGCTGTGAAACGGAGCGAAAAACAGGACGTTTCGAGCAGCGAAGGCTGAGTGCATGGACGCCGAATCCTGAGGGGTCCGTTTCACACGGAAGCGAGCTGATGTATTGCAGTCACCAGTCGGGGAGCGAGTGGGGTAACCACACTCCATAAACAGGTAGTTTTCATGCCTCTGTTGGTGATACCTCCGGTATCATGGAGGTCTGCGGTGAAGATTTGAGGCCACAGATGAACGCTTGCATCATAAGATTAAGCACTATTGTTAGTGAGGGACGAGCATGAACCAGCCGAACTTACTGGTGTTAATCGGGTTGGCTCTCGGTATAGTCACGGCAGCGGTGGCCGAACCAGGTATTTGGTGGATAGGGACCGGGCTGGTGCTGGGGGCATTGGTTCTGGGCAAAAAATGGCTGCAGGTGTTCCTCATTATTGCCGGTCTGGGATTCGGTTTCTTATACTGGGGGATACGGGTTCCGGAACCTCCAGCAGTAGTTTACGAGCCGACCTCTATAGAGTTGGTGGGTGTGGTGCAGGGTTATCCCCGCATTACGGCAGAACGCACCAGTTTTGATCTGCAGTGTGAACAGGTTGGAGAAGGGCTATCCCGGGTACGAGTTACTGGCTATTTTTCGTCCGAAGTGCGGCGAGGAGATGTAGTCAGGATCAAGGGGCGTCTGCAGAAGGTTCGCTCCCCCGGAAATCCAGGAGAGTTTGACTACCAGCAGTATCTGGAGAGACGAAATATTTATTATACCCTTACGGTTAAGAAACCGGCTCACATCCAGGTGGTCGGGGAGCAGCGCAGCCGGGCGGAGACGCTGCTGATTGGTTCCCGTGAGCGAGGTATACAGGCCATTAATGAGACCCTGCCGCCTCGTCAAGCTGCTCTATTAAAAGGTATGGTTCTGGGAGAACGGGACGAGATCGACCCCGAAGATTACCGGGATTTTCAAAAAACCGGTATAGTGCATGTTCTGGCCGTTTCCGGGCTGCATGTTGGATTTGTGGTATT
>JAAZLJ010000231.1 GCA_012799365.1 Syntrophomonadaceae bacterium
GCTATCCGGCACCTATCCTGCTACATGCAGGGAATGAAGGATGAGCCTCACCTGAGAGCGGCGATGTGGAATATTGCTTTTGCTATCTGGACTGAAAAGAAATACCCGGAACTACAGGACATCCCGGCGAGGGAAATTGGAGATATAAAAGAGGAGGGGGTATAGGTGAGCTGGAGAAAAGAAAAGCCTATTCCGGAGATGTGTACTGGATGTGTTCGGTGCCAGAGCAGAATGTTTCACTGCGACGTAATCAAGGAACCTAAATATATCTATAAGCATCGAGGTTCCTGTTTTGCCCGCGTGGATGCCGAGCGGGCGGCAGAAATTGAAGAAGAAATAAAAGCGAATACTGGGGCAGTTTAGGGAGGTGTGGTGGTTGTTAATAAGTGTCTATTGCTGTCCTCAGTGTAGTGCTGCTGTTTGTTACTGCAACTGGGAGCGCAAATGGTACTGCAAATGTGGTTGGTTTACCTATTCTGTAATCGGAAAACCAGCCCGAAAATCAGCATCACAACTTGCGAAAGAATTAGGGGGTAGAAATGAGCACTGCGAGTGAATACACAGACAGGCTGTATTCTGCCGTCACGTTCAACCTGGGGAATCTTATATCACCAGGTTGCATTCATCACGGCAGAAAAGGAGCACTGCGTCTAGCCAGGGGTTACGGTTATGGATTGGCAGACTTTGCGCCTGAAGAAGCGCAAAGAGAGCTAATCACCAGTTATAGTAAGCTCTGCGTGAGAGCTTACCAACTCAAGCCTCCCATAGACGCAAAAGAGTGGATTAATGAAGCGTCAAAAAGCATGGGGAAAGCCCTAAGAAGGAGGAATGGGCATGAAAATCATCGACGAGAGGCGTCGAATTGAGAAGCTTGAATACTATCGGGTATTCGAGTATGAAAACCACCCTGGGGCTGGCTTCAGCTTTCCATGTGATGCCCAGGGAAGGATGCATTCTCTAAATAAGGACGCCAGAATAAATCTGGCCAGGTGCCTTGTGAGTGATGAGGGCCTACAAGACCTGGGCATAAAAACCTACCGACACACCTATATGGAACCGGCGGTGGGTCTCTGTACTTGCGGGGAAAAGGTAAAGCTATCAAGCTTTACCAACACCTGTAGATGTGGCAGAGACTACAACTTTGCTGGTTCTGAACTGGCCCCACGAAGTCAGTGGGGCGCAGAAACTGGCGAAAGCTGGTGGGAGTGCTATTAGGAAGAACTGGAATCAAAACCAGCACCGGGCTTACTTTTTTGTAAAAAAGTCAAGGAGGGATTAAAGTTAACGCAAACTTGAGAAGCAAAAAGCAAGCTCCCAAGCCGTCCTATACTGAGATGGACAGTTACATAAACAACACTATTGTGGTTGGTTGTTTATGTGGTTATCCCAATGTTGCAAAAGAATGGGATGACGACTTGGGGACATTTTATTATTTTGTTAGTTGCGAAAAATGTGGTTATTATTGGGAAGGCCCAATATATTAAGAGGGTATGCAAAAAAGAGCCCAAACAATTAAGGGAGGGATTAAAAATGGCAAATATGTCTTATTGTCGGTTCCGGAACACTCTAATTGATGTAGAGGACTGCTTAGA
This sequence comes from Syntrophomonadaceae bacterium, assembly GCA_012799365.1. GTDB lineage: Bacteria > Bacillota > Syntrophomonadia > Syntrophomonadales > Syntrophothermaceae > JAAZLJ01. The sequence continues at coordinate 1,593 of JAAZLJ010000231.1, forward strand.
AGCACTGGGGAACCGTGATATTCCCCTTGCAGAAGAAAGAACTGCGGCGCGTCGTTTACTGGAAACA
>JAAZLJ010000261.1 GCA_012799365.1 Syntrophomonadaceae bacterium
CATAATCTGATAAGCTAATGGAGCCTACTGTTAAGGCCTGTAAACTTTGTGCAGGATTACTTACCCTGCATAATGGGTTAAGCAAATATTGAGGATGCTCGTTACCAGCCCGTAAATACTCTTTAATAGTATTACTGCTTACATTTCCAGCCGCTTGAATAAAAAGTATATCGTTTTCATAACTTTGATTATCTATTTCAGCAGCCCAGGCCGACATATGCATTAATCTACATGAAGAGGAAGAACCTATAGAGTGATTATATAGCTTTGACTTCTTCTCTGCTTCTGCATAAAAGTGATTTACAATATATTTAATAACGTAAGGGGGGTTTAGATTATCGGGCATCATATTTGTATTATCTAAAGTTCGAATATTCCTGATCCAACATGGTAATTGATAATCCCCATCAATCGGAATCTGATCTGGATATAAAACTGCACCGCAAACTCGAGTGCCATGCCCCCCCTCTTCGACATAATCTAAAACATCGTCTGTATGTTTGAGAAGGCAAATAGAATCGTTCTCTAAAATTGCCGAGGCTAAATACCTATGCCCTTCCTGAATACCACTATCAATAACACATATTATAGGAGCATCTGTAGTTGGCGGAAGGATGTTTATCTCTGGTCCGGCTTCAGTACCAAACGCATCTTGGGGTAAAATTCTTATGTCATCGGGCAACACTATCTCGAAAATATAGCCGAAGTTATTTGCCAAATCTTTTAGACATTTGCCATTAATATTTAAACGGACAGTAAAACTATCTGGTAATTCAGCAATACCAGATTCCCCATCAACAATATCTAGTATCTCGCCACCATATTCATTAACAAATCTGAGTAGAGCGTCTTCCCGCTGTATTTTAAGTTCATCCCACTGCATATATTTATTTTGAAATCTTTGCTCCCAACGGCTCACCTTTCGATTGAATTGTTCTATAGATTCATTTCTACCCTTTCTTGGATACTCTGGTAATTTAATATTACCAGAACATTCAACCCCGACATCAACTATTATGACATCATTATCTTGGATTAGATTCCATCTTTGATAAAGGTCGTCAGAAAGAATCCGCATTAGCCTATCAGGTTCTGCTCCTAATCCATACAGTTTTGCAGGACTACCACTACGATTTAAGTTAGCAATAAAATCATCCACTTTTTGATTCAGCCTTGAGAAGTCCGCATCATCGGTAGCAACGATAATAAAACCGTCCTTAAGCTCGGCAACAATTTCAAATCCAAGTCCCCTTAAAAACTCAATGTCTGCTTCGGGATCAATCTCTAATAATAAGGGAATCCCACTTTCTACTTCAGGAAGGTTGTGTCTTATTCGCTCATCCCGTCGTTCTTTCCAAAACCTTGATAATTCTGCAGATCTCCTCTTTATGTAAGTTCCATGTTCTGCTCGATTGTTTTTATTCTGAACAGTTCTTGCAGAAGCTCCCCCTCCACCAGGTAGTTTGGGCATTCCACTTAATACCAACGGCAACGGCAAATGGCTAAAATTACCGGATCGGTTCGCCATAGTACCCCCCCTAATATTTCATCGTAGCCTCGTTTACAGCTTTCTCCAGATGCATGGATTTAACTGTTGTAAGACCTTCTAACACACAGTTCCTGGCTGAATTCTCGGCTATAGCAACGACACTGGCATGTGAATGTCCCTCTAACCTTTTTGCTAACTCCCCCCATTCTATATCGGGGTCAGTATTAATCGCAGATAACGTTGTCTTAAGGAGTTCTCTTATTTCATATTCGGTTGGGAGAGTTAACTCAATAATGTCATCAAAACGTCTGAAAAGAGCTTTATCAAGGGTTACTTTCAAATTTGTTGTGGCAATCACCAATCCAGGTGCATCATACTCATCGAGTAACATAAGCAACATATTAACGATACGTGGAACTTCTCCGACATCTTGATTAATAATACGTGACTTAGCTATAAAATCACATTCATCTAATAGAAGAACTACCGGTTCCCTTCTGCAATAATCAAATACAGTTCTTAAATTGGACGCTGATTCTCCAAAATAGGATGAAATTAAGGAATCAAATCTGACTTTTAACAGCGGTAATCCTATATTCCAGGCAAGCCGCTCTGCGCTTAGAGTTTTACCACATCCAGGCGGGCCATAGAGCAAAATCTTTTTTCTAGGAGATAAGCTATACTTGGCCAAACGCTCTCTAGCTGCAAACTCCCTTTCAATCCTAACGAGTCGCTGCTCAAGGATATCGGGCAGTATCATATGATGTTTTAACTGCTGTCTGGCAATATAGGACACCAGAGGCATATTATCCCGTCTGGTTACCGGAAGTGAGGATAGTTCATGGATAAAAGGCTTTCCAACTCTATTGTTATTTTTAATCTCAGAGGTCTGCTTAGCTATTTTCTCGAGAGAATTAGCTAATTTATTATGCTTTTTTTTCCTTTCATCTTCGATTATAATATCAGCAATTTTTTTAAGTGAATCTAAATCTTCCGAAAATATTGCTCTAAACAGTCTTTTATAGAGTTCTGCATTCATATAATCATCTCATTTCCTATTTCCCACAACAGAATTGTTTATTTCTTGTTAACGTCAGCTTGGCTAGGTTCGAGTTGGTATCTCCATAGACTAAGCCCGGTTAGGCTATTCTTTAAGGAATGCCCGTCCATTCACTTCCAACATCCTTCCCGTTTAGGAACCATGCCTAGCTGAACAAGCCTATTTCCCCAGCTGCAGTCGGGACAATGAGGCCTCGTTTCCGTTAATCGGGTATTTCATGAATAATTCTTTTGGATGGGGCAGTGTCGTAGCTGTATTTATATGCCCCGGATATTCAATGCTATTGCCATAGCCTTCAGATGCTCAAGTTCCTGGTTTTTATCTTCCAGGAAAATGCTTCATCTTATCAATCCCCGTAAATAGCCGGGTTTCCATCTCATACAGCTGTATAAGGGGTAACCACTGTTAATCCCTTCCCCGGTACGGCTCAGCTCATTTAAAACATAGTACTATTTGGGGATCCCTTTCCCATATTTCGACTACAATAGCGGAAAACCCTTGCCTAACCGCAATTTTATATAATCACTTAACGGTTTAAATGAACTGGGCAGGTCTGAATATCCTTCCACCGAAGACCATAATCACGCTGAACAATTGATGAGCAATTCAACATCATCTATCTTTTCCATCGCTTGTAATACAAACTCTTCGGTTAGAGCTAATTTCTTTATTTTAATTACACAGGCTGTGCAACCGACTATTGATACCGATTAGCTCAATTAGCCAACCTCTGCAGTGCAATCAGGTGCAACATATCGTCTAACATCTGCTGCAAATGAGGACACCTTTGATAAGCGAGATTGGGGTCCAGTCTACCAAAAAGGTCAGTGCCGTGTATTATTTCTTTATAAGTGCTCTTTATTTTAGTTCTGTATAGGTTTTTTAATAATGCCTTGGGCGGCCTGTCCATGTTAATCGATTCTGGCTCTCCCGGGGGTATGGCCCTGGACACTGGATTCGGAAAGATCCGCGGGTCACTTAATAACCAGGCCTCCAATTCATGAACAGCAAAATAATGTTTGAATCGAGGATGGCCGACCCTATCTTCTATCTGCCTTGTACCCCAGCCAACCCTTTCTTTTATGGTTCGTAAATGAGCAGGAAAGCAATCAGGACCGTATAAATCTAACAGACTAATAACTGCAATAATTTCATCCTTGTCGGGCCCATTCAGGTATCTATCGGCTTTGGTTTTAACCCCCTGACAAAGATCAGGCCATCCTTGAAATTTAACTGTTCTTATCCCTACTGGTCTTGACAACTGCGGATCTAACCAGCGCTTAAAAAAAGCCGGAAGTACTTTACTTTCCGTTTCCCCTTCTACAAACAATACAAATCTCAAATCATTCCCTCCAGTTCACCGGAAGTGAATAGCTTCCCCAAAGAGTAATCCTGCAGCCAGTACTGCAGGCGCTTTTCATCCAGGCGCCGTATTACGGTTTCTCCATTTTCCCATACAACAACTGAGGTAACCGGCGTAAAATCTCCAAAGGCATCAAGAAAGTCAGGCGAATGAGTGGTAAATATGATCTGAGATCGTTCGGCAGCTTCGATCGCATATTCAGCTATAATAGGCAGCATCGCCGGGTGTAGACCTGTTTCAGGTTCATCGATCGCTATGACCGGAGCAGCATCAGGGCTGGATAATATGGTCAGCAGCATTAAGAAACGCAAAGTTCCATCAGATAATTCGGATGCTGATTGCTCCCGTTTCAGCGTCTTCCATCGCACCCTAAGCTGGATGCGCTCATCAGCAGCCGGTGGAAACACTAATTCTTCGAAATCATCGCCAAAGGCTGCTCGCATTGCCAAATTAATGTTTTTTTTGAATTCACGATCGCTGGTGTATAAAGTATGTAAAACATTAATCAAATTTTGTCCGTCAGGATTAACTCTTCGCTCCAATTTGGTTACTACCGCCTGCCGGATAGGTGCATCCTGATTAACGTGAATATCATGGTAAATCGACCAGCCCTTCAACTCCCTCTGAAAAGAGGTAATAAAAGGGTTAACTGAAAAAGGCCCACCTGCAGCTGATAATAAACTTTCATCTTCAGGAACCGTATCTTCAGGTGCAGCCAAAGCCCGCTGATCAGCGTTAAAGACCCGACTATGGGTTCTAACGCGTTCTAAAAATTTGAATGGAGACTGTATTCCATCTACTGCATAAATGTCATGTTTGCATAACAGCTCATAATCAATCCGATAGGAACTTGATTTCCCTAAACGATTGATTTCTAATTCATACCTCAGGCTCTCTCGATCCACGTCTCTTCCCTCATCTAATGGGGAACCAATGATTCTAATGGTAATCTTTTTTGCTGACCCGTCCCACATCAGGGGTTCCATCCCTCCTGCGTCCTGGATATAAGACGCCAGTTCACCTCGTGCTGAAATAGAAATAAGCTGCAGCAGACGCAGCAAATTAGATTTACCTGCTCCATTAGGCCCAATCAATATATTAAGATCTCCAGGTTTCCAGTTCACTTTTTTCAGTGATCGATAGCCGCTAACTTCTAACTCTAAAATCTTCACCGCTAGTTCACTCCTTTTCCAATACCCGAAATATTTATGCCGCAAATTCCATATTTATCCTAATAATACTACAAACGGTGCATGAAGGCTATCGCCTCATCTACAAAAACTGGATAACCATATCCAGCCATCAATTTGTTTGCCACCAACATCCCTTGGTAGTCTCATAAGGACATTATCTCATTCTTAATGAAATGGAGGTGAACCACTTTGGGAAGATTCACCTCGCCGTCAAAATGGCAGCGGATGGCCTCCCGGATATTGACTTTCAGTTCCTCGATTAAATCAGCGTCTGTGAAAATGGAGAACCTTGGTGCCCGAGCTGTGAAACCCCCTTCAGCGGCCTCTTCAACGAGAAACCCGATTTCGTTCATAGTTCAATTCCCTCCTCTTTTGACTATTTTATACACCTTGGTAATCCGTGGCAACTCTTAACATAGGGAAACGGTGTAACTGTCATTCATCATTTTCTCGACCTCCTTCAGACCCCTCATGTCGTTATAGACATCCGCGAATAACAGATTCAGCGCTGAC
>JAAZLJ010000066.1 GCA_012799365.1 Syntrophomonadaceae bacterium
AGCAAGAACACTTCTAATGGTGGTGACACATCTCTCCAGGCAGTTCACCTCACCCCTAATACCTGTCTAAACTGCATTAATCTCCCTGGCAGACGTCCATGATACCGGGGGTATTACCATCAGAGCTATGAAACTAGCGGAGGGTTAAACCCGCTCGCGCTCCGACTAATCGACGGCAGCACATCAGCGTTTACCGTGTATAGCTGCAGTTTTATTCTAAAAATGGAAACCGACTAATCCAAAAAAATGACATAAGTTAATTTTAGAACTATCAGATTCAATCAGCATTAAAGTCAGGTTTTAATATATTTTATATTTTTCAGCGTTTGCATAATATTCAGCGTCTATTTCGCTGTACGAACCCTGAAAACTCAATGTCTATCAACGGCCAGCACCGAAGTTGATTTGTCACCATCGGGGTGCTAAAATATTTCTAGTGCTCGTGTACAACTTTGTATACATATTTAGTGCAGCCGTCCATACCGGAGGTGCCGCCATCGAAAGGTCTGGAAACTGCAATTTATGGAATGTGGTTTATCGGCTTGCTCCCCGACTCATTGACTGAGTTTACCCGGTTATTGTATACAGTTACGGAGTTTTAGTCGGTAGAGTCAGTGACAGCCAGGTTTAAACATGTTTTATTTTCAGCGTACTCATAACATTCAGCGTATTCTGCGTCTAATTTATTGGTGGCAATCTGCGTTCATCACGGTGTATCTGTGATTTCAATTCTTCATAGAAAGTGGAGGCAAAATGGCGGAGTTTTACCGTATTCAGCACAAGATCGTGAGTCGGCAGAAAATCGACGTTAAAATTTCGCGTATTTTGGATATGCGCTCGCGAGGTTTTTCCCAGCAGGAAGTTGCCGACCGTCTATCGGTTGACCGTACTTTCGTATCTCGTCTGGAAGGAATCGGAGAGGTTCGCAAAGGTGAAACCATTGCGGTAGTGGGATTTCCCATCGGCAACAAGGAAGAAATCCAAAGTATCCTGGAAAAAGAAGGGGTAGACTTTGCTCTGTTGTTTACGGAAAAAGAGCGCATAGCTTTTGTGGAAAAACGGACCGGAGCCGAGCTGCTAAACGAGCTCATGAATATTATCGGCAAATTCAGGAGCTATGACGTGGTAATCTGTATGGGTTCTGATGCACGACTGCAGTTACTGCAAGGGCTGCTGGATAGTGAGCTAATCAGCATTGAACTGGGGGAATCTCCCCTGACCGAGGACAAATGGGTGGATCCGGATGAACTGAGGGAAATCCTCCATACCATCAAGCGTGCCCGCCCGGCCGAAACCAGGAGTTAAAAGATTACTAATCATCAGCGTCCTTCTGCGTCAAATTTCTGCAGCAGTCAGAGCAAATAAAATTAAGGAAGTGGCAGTAGATTGAAACGGGTAGTCAGTGTAAGCCTGGGTTCATCCAAACGAAACCACGCAGTTGAAGCAGAATTCCTGGGTGAAAAGTTTCACATTGAACGTATCGGCACCGACGGAAACTGGGAACGGGCCATCGCCCTGATTCATGAACTGGACGGCAAGGTAGATGCCCTGGGCATGGGCGGTATTGACCTGTACGTGTACGTAGCCGGCAAACGCTACACCATCAGAGATGCCCGGAAACTGGTAAGGGCTGCCCACGTCACCCCTATGGTCGATGGCAGCGGACTCAAGAACACCCTGGAGCGCCGCTGTATCCACCAGATTTCCACGGACAAGCTCTCGCTTCAAGGTAAGAAAGTACTCATGGTTTGTGGAGTTGATCGTTTCGGTATGGCTGAATCTTTTGTCGAGGCCGGATGCCAGGTAGTTTTCGGTGATCTCATTTATACAGTAGGGATACCGATACCCATCCGTTCCATCCAGGGATTACGTCGGTTGGGCCGGGTTCTGGCTCCACTGATAGTTACCCTGCCTTTCGATATGCTGTATCCGACTGGCGACCAGCAGGATGTCATAATTCCGAGACACTCCCAATATTATTATGAAGCGGACATCATTGCCGGTGACTTCAATTACATACGGCGCTACCTCCCTGAACACCTGCCGGGTAAGGTGATAATCACCAACACCACCACCCGGGAAGACGTCAAACTCTTAAAAGAGCGGGGGGTCAAACTGCTCATTACCACCACTCCCGAGATGGGAGGCCGTTCTTTTGGCACCAATGTCATGGAAGCAGTACTGGTAGCTATCCTGCAAAAACCGGTAGACCAGATTCAGGCTGATGATTACCTCCATCTGCTCCATGAACTCAACTTTCAGCCCGGCATTCAGGAGTTGAACTAGTCCGCATATTTCTAAAGGAAGCTAGAGTGGTATTATGTTCGACTTCGCTTTCCTCAATGTTTTTAAGCATGATAAAAAGGGGCTCTGGTCCAGGAGATTTTTTCTTGATACTGTAGCTCCCTTTTTTTCTCGGCCTCGGGCTGAAACAATCGTCAGCCTGGAGCCGCTCCACCTTAGAGGTTGTCAGGTCCTCATGCCCCTGGGAGCCGGGAACTGGGTGGGTCTAAAACCAACCCGGCGGGAAAAGCTGTGGCAGCAATCAGAACAGGTGGCCGGAGAATTGGGTCTGCCGATTCTGGCTGTGAACCGGGCTCTACGACACAGCCCCGGCGTTTCGTCCATGAACATCGCCTGGGGCAACGGATTCATTCTGGCTCTGGCGTTGGTGTTAGTAGAAGAGGTAGTTACTGCCTACGGAGCTGACCGGCTTTTTTTGGTAGGGGACTTCCCCGGCTTGCCCGCGCTTATCAGTCTGGTCGGTGAGATGGGTGTGCCTGTAGTGATGCAGGATCTTCATCCCCCCCGGTACGAGCCCATAGCCCACCACCTGCTCTACGACCAGGGGGTAGCGATGAGTGTGGGCCGAATTAATCCCGACGGCTGGGGCAGGGGTGACGCGGTTCTTATCTTCGACCCTTACTATCACCGTTTTGCCATAGGGAAAAAAGGAAGTTTATTTATCAGCCTCACCGATGATAGCTGCAACCATGCTCCTGAGTTGGAATACAACCTGCGTCGTCAGGGCATGAACGGTACTCTGGATTACCTGGCCCCTATTCTAGAGTCCTGTCTTACAACCGTAGAACCTCGACCGACCGCAGGCCCCGAATCTTACTCTGAATCTGGCGGTTCAGGCACCCCGCATTTTTTTCCTATACCTGCTTCCTTTGTACCTGTATCTCAACATGTTTCTGACCGGGTACCGGCAGCAGGTCCGGCTGCCAGGTCGACTTATGGACCGGCAGAAGAATTTGATAGTCCTCAACCACCTTTTCGGGATGGTTTACTGGATTCCTCCAGAACTGTAAGTACAGCAGCCAACAGAAACGTATCTTATCGTCGGTTGATGGATAAGATACTTTCTATTAAGCAGGCCGGGCAGAGCAAAAACGTGTGGGGCTTCTTTCTTGACAAGGATTTTCGCGCTCTATATAATACCATAAAAGGATCAGGACCATATAATTGAATCAATGTTTTTGCCAGGAAGCGAAATGGCTTCATTTTTTTATTGCCTGGATGACCTGTACAGAGTCGTATGTTAGCCGTGCAGTCAGCTTACATGCTGCAAGCTGAACCGGCACCTGATAAAACACGGCATATGCGACTTCCGGACAGAATAAAGATGGCTGCATCGCTTCATTAGTCATACCTGGTGCCGGGGGGTGGAATTACGACTTTCAACAGTTTATTTCAAGCGTTGGCCCTGCCAGCTTGAGAGGCCGGCTTTATTAATTATTAGGGAGAGATTACATGACCAAGAATGAAATAATCTTAACCCGGGAAGGCCTGCAGCAACTTGAAGAAGAACTGGAACATCTCAAAACAGTTCGTCGCCGCGAAGTAGCCGAAAGGATCAAACAGGCCATAGATTTTGGTGACATTAGCGAGAACTCAGAATACGAAGATGCTAAGAATGAGCAGGCTTTTATAGAAGGCCGTATCATGTCTCTGGAGAAGACCCTGCGCAATGCGCGCCTCATCGAAGATGACGATATCCTGGCCGACCGAGTGTCGCTGGGGTGTACGGTACGGCTGCAGGAGACTAACAGCGGGAAAGAACTTTCCTTTACTATAGTTTCTTCAGCGGAATCCGACCCCAAAAAGTCCAAAATATCTGACCAGTCCCCGGTGGGCAAGGCCATAATGGGGCAACCGGTCGACACCGAGGTCGAGGTTAAAGTCCCCTCGGGAACCAGGAACTACAAGATAATAAGTATTGAAAAATAGGATTAAAGCAGGTGATAAGGTGACCGAAGACATACACGAATTAAAGCAGGTCAGGTTGGAAAAGCTGACAAAAATGCGGGAGGAAGGTATCGAGCCGTACGGCGGCCGGTACGAACGCACCGCCATGGCAGCCAGCATCAAGGAATCTTTCGCGGAAATGGAAGAACAGGTGGTCCGTATCGCCGGTCGTATTATGACCCGTCGTCCCCATGGTAAGGCCGGATTTGCCCACCTGCAGGATCAGTCAGGGCAGATCCAACTGTATTTTCGCCAGAATGACCTGGGAGAACAAAGATACGAACTTTATCGCGGGATGGATATCGGAGACATTATCGGGGTAGAAGGCAAGGTATTCAAAACCAGAACTGGTGAGATCACCGTTCATGTCCAGGACTTCGTCTATTTATCCAAGTCCCTGCAGCCCCTGCCCGAAAAATGGCATGGCTTAAAAGACGTAGAACTGCGTTACCGCCAGCGTTACGTTGACCTGATTGTCAACCCACAGGTGCGGGACGTATTCATCAAGCGTACTCGCATCATTCGGGAGATACGCAACTTTCTGGATGAGCGGGGCTTTCTGGAAGTAGAGACCCCCATGATGCAGCCCATAGCCGGAGGGGCCACTGCGCGTCCCTTTGTTACTCATCACAACGCTCTGGACATAGACCTTTATCTGCGCATTGCTCCGGAGCTCTATCTCAAAAGGCTGCTGGTAGGCGGCTTCGAAAAAGTCTATGAAATAAACCGCAACTTCAGGAACGAAGGCATTTCTACCCGTCACAATCCCGAGTTTACCATGGTTGAATTCTACCAGGCTTACGCTGATTTCACCGATATGATGAAAATAACCGAAGAGATGTTTGCCGAGGTAGCCCTGAAGGTACTGGGCAGTACTACCATTGAGTACCAGGGCACCGAACTCGATCTGTCACCTCCGTGGCAGCGGCTGACCATGATGGAAGCCATCGAGAAACATACGGGTCTGGATTTTTCCGGGCTGCAGGATGTGGGAGAAGCCCGACAGGCCGCGGCCGGCCTGGGGCTGGAGTTGGACAAGCATGCCACCCGGGGAGAGATTATTAACGAGGTTTTTGAAGAGTTCGTAGAGCCTCATCTCGTCCAACCGGTCTTTATTTATGGGCATCCAGTGGATGTATCGCCTCTGGCCAAACGCAACCAGGAACATCCCAATTTTACTGATCGGTTTGAAGTTTTTATTATGAACCGAGAAATCGCCAACGCTTTTTCTGAGCTCAACGATCCCATTGATCAGCGTTCTCGTTTTGAGAAACAGGTGGAAAAGCGAGCGCGGGGGGACGCCGAAGCCCATATGATGGACGAAGACTACATAAACGCCCTGGAATACGGGATGCCTTCGGCCGGGGGAGAAGGTATCGGCATCGACCGTCTGGTGATGCTCTTCACCGATTCTCCTTCTATCCGGGATGTCATCCTTTTTCCCACTCTGCGGCCGCTATAGCACGGTAATTTAAGAATTGGCACCACAGATAGACGCTGATTTCTTTTCAATTATTCTTGATGCTTAACCCGCTTGCTCCCCGACTGGTGACTGCAGTATATGAATTTACGCTGAGTTCTAAACCCGTAGCGGAGGCTTGCTTCGGGCAATGGCCGGCCTTCGGGCTTCGCCTTCGATTCCGCAGGCATTTGCCGAGACATCGTCGGCTTCGCAGGTCGCTGCGCC
>JAAZLJ010000067.1 GCA_012799365.1 Syntrophomonadaceae bacterium
CGGCTCGGGCGGTGTTGAAATCATCATCCATAGCTGCCATGAATTCATGTTCTAACCGTTTCAGAACTGCCAGCAGCTCCTGTCCCTTTTCGTCGGTCTCCTCCGTCCCGGCCTGTACGGAAACAGACTCGTCCATACGGCGCAGGACGTTCTTCAATCTGCCCAGGGCCCGGGCGGCTTCCTCCAGCTTGCCGTCATCAAAATCCAGCGGACTGCGGTAATGAGTAGTGCCCAGATAGAAACGCACCACATCAGCTGGATACCGGTCAAGAATATCCCTCAGCAAAAAGAAATTGCCCAGGGACTTGGACATTTTTTCTTTATTTATGGTGATAAATCCGTTGTGTATCCAGTAGTTGGCAAAAGGTTCGCCGGTATAAGCTTCTGATTGTGCTATCTCGTTCTCATGGTGAGGAAAAACCAGATCCGCCCCTCCTCCATGAATGTCCACAGTATCCCCCAGGTACTTCATGGCCATAACCGAGCATTCGATATGCCAGCCGGGGCGGCCCTGCCCCCACGGACTATCCCACGACGGTTCGCCCGGTTTGGCCTGTTTCCAAAGCGCAAAGTCCATGGGACTCTCTTTACGCTCATCTACCTCGACCCGGGCTCCGGCTCGCATCTCATCCAGGGAACGCCCGGACAGGCAGCCGTATTTGTCAAAAGCGTTTACCCGGTAGTAGATGTCTCCTTCCACTTCATAAGCGTAGCCTTTCTCTATCAAGCCCTCAATGACTTTAATTATATCTGGCATATGGTCACTTACCCGTGGATGTGTATCAGCTCGCATAACTCCCAGTGCATCCGCATCCCGGAAAAATTCCCCGATGTATTTTTCTGCCAGCTCAGCCGCGTTGACCCCTTCCTCCTGGCTGCGAGCGATTATCTTGTCATCTACATCGGTAAAGTTCTGCACATACGTAACCTGGTAGCCGCGGTATTTCAGGTAGCGCCGTATGATGTCGAACACCACCAACGGCCGGGCATTACCCAGGTGGATGTAGTTATAAGTTGTGGGGCCGCAAACATACATTTTAACCTTCTGCGGCTCAAGCGTATTTAATACTTCTTTGCTTTTGGTCAGGGTATTGTATACCCGAATCATAACCTTCACCTCTTTCCAGTTCCTCGATTCTATTCTCCAGCTGTTGAATTTTCTCCTGCAGGGCGGTCAGGGTATCGGCTATCGGGTCAGGCAAAAGGTGATGTTCCAGGTCAACCTCCATACGCCCGTTCTCTACCCGGGCCCCATCCCTGACCACCAGTCTTCCCGGTACCCCTACCACAGTTGAATTAGGTGGTACGCTTTTTAGAACCACGGAACCGGCCCCGATTTTGGAACCATTTCCTACTAAAAAGGAACCCAGTACCTTGGCCCCGGCACTGATAACTACGTTGTCGCCGATAGTAGGATGGCGCTTACCTTTCTGTTTCCCGGTGCCACCCAGAGTTACCCCCTGATAAAGGGTTACATTATCGCCGATTTCGGCAGTTTCTCCGATCACCACCCCGCCTCCGTGGTCAATGAATACTCCTTGACCTATTTTGGCGCCAGGATGGATCTCTATGTCGGTAAGAAAACGACTGATATGAGAGATCAACCGGGCCAGGAAGTATAATCGGTGACGGTAAAAAAAGTGGGCAATTCTGTGGTTAATCAATGCGTGGAGGCCAGGATAACACAGTATTACTTCCGGCAAACTTTTGACCGCCGGGTCCCGTTCAAATACTACCTCTATATCCCTCTTGATGGTTTCCCAAAACCCCATAGTATAGTCCCCCCTCACAAAATTAAA
>JAAZLJ010000237.1 GCA_012799365.1 Syntrophomonadaceae bacterium
AACCGAAGTAGACAAACTGCTGATTAAGAAACGGGTTAGAGTAGATGAAAGACTGATGAAAACGGTACGAGAGGTCTGCAAAGATCTGTTCAACGTGGTTGATTTACCACCAGATGAAGATGGCTTGGTTCGAGAGTTCCTGGTCAGGATGGAGGAAAAGAAGCAGCAGATTAAGACCGACTATCTCAGGCATTACGAAGGCAAGAAATATCCTGGGGAAGACCTGATCATGCAGGGGCTGACGATTTTTGAGGAACTTGAACCGTACAAACAGGATCATATTACTCTGGTCAGTAAATTAAAGGAATACCAGGATGAGCTGCTGGACTGGGATGAAGATATGAAAATGGTACAAGGCTTTTTCAAGAATCAGCGGGTTATTTTTGATAAGGGCCTGGATATGCTGAAACGGATCGAAGATAACCAGAGCTACCTGCAGGAAACAGAATTTTTGAGCAAAACAGCAGAGCTGCAGGCCATCATCGAGGATCCAGCCCCCTACAGGAAGATTATTCAGATTCCAGACCTGACCGGCTGGTTGGATAAGCAGTTTGAGGCAAGCTTGACCCTGAAAAAAGAGAGCAGCCGGACGGCGGTACAAAAAGACCATGAACAACTAAGAAATGCTCTGACCTGGTATGGACTGGGTGATGAGGCTAAAGAGAGATTTAACCAGGACATTGACCACTGGTATGAGGCAAAATATCGCTATATTGATGACAGCACTGGTTTCGAACGGCTGGATGCGGCCATTCAGCAGAGTGTGAATTACCGTGATAAGAGGCTGCGTGAAATTGAAACAGCCATTAAAGCAAAACAGGAAGCAATTACCCGAGGTGGTGGGGGTGGTTCTATTGATGAACCCCGGTACCATGTGCTGGAATTAGAGGAAATCGTCCCGATGGACGATCTTCGCACCGAAGAGGATGTCGATGATTATATAAATAAGCTGGGTACCAAGCTAAAGAAATTGATAAAGGAGAGAAAAGTTATCCGGTTTGAAAGGTGGTAGAAATGAACAAATCTAATCTCAGCAATTTTGCCACTGCGGCCAGAAATGAACTTATAGAACGGGTTGAGCAGAAGGCCTATGAACTGGGCATTACCGAGGAAAAGGTAAAAAAGGCTCAGATTGAAGCCAGCGATGCCCTTATTATAAACGGAAAAGCGCTGGATACTGTACAGATCACACAAAGAGACAGCCTTATTGCCGAAGTTGATAAAAAGGGCTATGCGCAGGTAATGGAAGAGGTGGCTTATACCTGGTTTAACCGCTTTTGTGCCCTGCGTTTTATGGAGATTAACGACTATCTGCCCACCGGGGTCAGGGCCTTATCTTCCACGGTTCCAGGAAGTGTAGAACCGGATATCATGCGCGAAGCGTTTAATCTGGATTTTGACTTTATCAGTGAGAAGGAGCGTGAGACTTACCAGGAAAAGGTCTATGAACTGAAAGAAAAGAATGATCAGAATGGACTCTTCAAGTATCTTGTAATTAAACAATGCAACAGCCTGCATACCATCCTGCCTTTTTTGTTTGAGAAGATCGAAGATTATACCGAGATCCTCTTTCCTGACAATCTCCTGCAGGAAACCTCTTTCCTGCGGGCCATGACCAATCCGGAAATCATTCCTGAGGAGGACTGGCAGGATGTCGAGATCATCGGCTGGCTTTACCAATATTATGTATCAGAGAAAAAGGATCAGGTCTTTGCCGACCTGAAGAAGAATATCAAAATCAGCAAAGAGAACATTCCGGCGGCTACCCAGCTTTTTACCCCTAACTGGATTGTACGGTACCTGGTGGAAAACTCTCTGGGAAGGCTGTGGATGCTGAATAACCCCGAATCCCGCCTGGTAGAAACAATGGAATATTATATCCAGTCGGAACAGAGAGAAGATTACCTGGTTATTCAATCCCCGGAAGAGATAAAGGTGTGCGACCCCGCCTGCGGCTCCGGTCATATGCTGGTCTATGCCTTCGACTTACTCTACGCTATCTATGAAGAAGAGGGTTATATGCCCTCGGATATTCCAGAAAAGATCCTGACTCACAACCTTTATGGCCTGGAAATCGATCGGCGAGCCGGGGGACTGGCGGCTTTTGCCCTGGTGATGAAAGCCCGGGAGAAGCACCGCCGTTTCTTCCGTA
>JAAZLJ010000008.1 GCA_012799365.1 Syntrophomonadaceae bacterium
ATATCTGCGGCGGGATCCTAACCGCAATCAGATTCCCTGTACGGCGGTGGATATGGTAGTACATGTACCCTGGGGTGGGCATCCCAGTCAGGTACCCGGTTTTTACGATGTGGATATGGATTTTATCAAAGAGTATGCCGCTGCCGCCCGGGGTGAGGATAGTTTTAATCGCTGGGTGGATGAATGGATCCATGGCATTGATTCCAGGGAAGAATATCTTGATCGATTGGGAGCTTCCCGCTTACAGCGGTTGAGAGTCAACCCTCCCTTTGGATATCGGCAGAGACGTTAATTATTGAGGAGCGACCCGGGTACAGCAGTTGGTGATTGCCGGTGATGTATGGAGAGGATGAGTTTACTTTAAAGAAGGGGGGACGTACCAGTGAAAAAGCTGAGTAAACCTGCAGTTAATAAGGTGACAACATTAAAGGAAGCGGTAAATAGATTTGTCCATGATGGGTCTTATGTAAGCTTTGGTGGAATTGGTGACCGTACACCTACAGCGGCGGTACACGAGGTCGCTCGCCAGCAGAAAAAAGGCCTGCGCCTGGCCAGTGATACTTCAGTAAGCTATGTACACGATTCCATATTAATCGGTCTGGGATTGGTGGAGAGTTTTGAAATAGCGTACAACTGGGGAGGCATCTGGGGACCAGATGCGGTATACCGCCGCGCCCTGGAGAAAGGCATTCCCAAACCAATAAAACTTGAAGAATACTCCAATTTCGCTATGGGAATGCGATTGCTGGCAGGGTCGCTGGGAATACCATTTATGCCGGTCAAGTCCTTGTTGGGTTCTGATATACCGGTTCATAACACCCGCATCAAGTTCATGAATGACCCTTACGGTGGTGAACCGGTAGCCCTGGTGCCGGCTGCCAATCCAGAAGTGGCATTCATTCACGTACAGCGTTGTGATGTGATGGGTAATGCCCATATTTTAGGGCACCTGGGCAATGATGATTCCCTGGCGCGGGCGGCCCGAAATGTAGTCATAACCACTGAAGAGATTGTGCCCACTGATGAGATCCGCAGGAATCCCAATCTTACTGTTATCCCCTATTACTGTGTGGACGCGGTAGTGAAGGTTCCGTTCGCCTCTCATGGGAGAGGATGTCCTTACTACTACTCTATGGACGTTCCCTTCGGACTGCAGTTGGCGGAACAATGGGGCACGGAAGCAGGGTTCAACCGCTGGGCTGAAGAGTGGATCTTTAAGGTGGACGATTGGGACGGATACTGCCGGAAAATCGGGTGGGAAAGGTTGACCCGCCTGGCCGAGGTCGAACGGCGTCATCAGCAATATGGGGAAGCGAGGTAAGAGTGTGAGTACAATAATCTATGCGCAGAATTATTCTCTGATGGAATTGATGGCGGCGGCCATTGCCCGTGAGTTCAGAGACCAGGAAACCGCTTTTGTTGGAGTAGGACCCCCACTTATTGCGGCTATGGTGGCCAAACTTACCGATGCTCCCAACCTGACTATTGCCGTGGAAGGAGGAACTATCGGTAGTTCTCCACGCCGCCTGTTGACCTGTATTGCCGATACTACCATTTGTGAGAGAGCTTACTCCTGCGGTACCATGTGGCGCAACTTTGGTGATCAACAGCGGGGTTTTTATGATGTAGGGGTGATTGGCGGGGCTCAGATCGACAAGTATGGCAATGTTAATGCCACGGCGTTGGGGGATTATAACCGGCCATCGGTGCGGGTGGCGGGAAGTGGAGGCGCCAACGATATCGGTTCGTCGGTAGGACGCTATTCAGTTATGATGAGGCAGGAGAAAAGGCGCTTTGTGGAGCGGGTAGACTATCTAACCGTTCCCGGTTACCTTGACGGGGGAGATGCTCGGATTAAGGCTGGACTGCCCGGGGGAGGCCCGCACGGGGTGATAACAACTATGGGAATTTTCCGCTTCGATGAGGAAAGTGGGGAAATGTACCTGGACAAATGTCATCCTGGTATTACTCCAGAAAAGGTGAAGGAGAATGTGGGCTGGGATTTAAAGATGGCTCCTTCGATCGGTACTACGGAACCCCCCACTCAGGAGCAGGTTGAAATCATGCGCGTACTGGACCCATATGGCTTATACTTGGGCTCAGGACGTGAAGGTATGGGCGATGTGGAGAAGGGCTTCGACTTCTATATGGAAGTCCTCGATAAGAGCTACGATGCTATGACCGAGCTTTTTCGCCAGAAGGGACTCTAACTTCATTTCTGTTAAGGTATTGGTTGGGGGAGGCCTTCCAATCTTTTTCCTCTATTTATATTATAGCAATACTAAAATAGAGGCTTTTGGTGATGGGGGAGGAGACATGAACCGCACGAACCGGGGGTTTCGAGTTTTGGCAGGATAAAGCACGGTTGGTATTAAAAATACGACGACAGGTACCACTACCAGTTTCGGTAGTGGTTATTTTTTTGCCATTTAATCCGAGTGTGGTG
>JAAZLJ010000068.1 GCA_012799365.1 Syntrophomonadaceae bacterium
AAAGCTTCCGCCTGCACCCCTTTTTGTCTGGCTCTATCTACCACTATTTCGCCGATCTTTATCAATTGCTCTTGCATATACATCACCTTTCAGCGAATTCTTCATACTCAAACGCGGTTAACACCCGAACCACCCGGGACATTTATTCTTTGCCCGTGCCCGCGCCGGGGCCACCAGGCCCGGGTTAATAAAATTACGAAGTAGAGGTCCCACCTACGGTTAGCTGCTTGATACGAATGGTAGGTTGGGCATCAGCCACCGGTACCGCCTGTCCATCTTTACCGCAGACACCGATACCAAACCCCAGATCCGAACCAACCCGGTCAATATTATTGAGCACTTCCGGTCCATTCCCAATGAGGGTAGCCCCCCGTACCGGATACTTGACCTCACCATCTTCTATCATATAGCCCTCTTGTACTTCAAAAACAAAATCCCCGTTGGCGGTATTTACCTGCCCACCGCCCATCTTCTTAACCAACAAGCCCCGTGGGGTATCCTTGATAATAGCTTCCGGATCGTCTTTCCCCGGAGCGATAAAGGTGTTGGTCATACGAGGAATAGGTTTATCCTGATAAGATTGCCTCCGCCCGTTACCGGTGGATTCCCGGCCGTCTTTGCTGGCAGTCAAACGATCATACATATAATCTACCAGGACCCCCTGATCGATGAGCACCGTACGTTGAGCGGGGATACCTTCATCATCAAAACGTATACTACCGTACTTGCCCGCTAAAGTGGCATCATCTATCACGCTAACACAGTCCATAGCCACCTTCTGCCCCAACTTCCCCCGGTACACCGATAACCCTTTCTGCACCAGGTCCGCCTCCAACCCGTGGCCACAGGCCTCATGTACCATAGTGCCCCCCGCTTCCGCGGCCATAACCACTGGCATCCGGCCAGCGGGACAGGGCCGGGATTCCAGCATTAACAAAGCTCGCCGGGCCGCAATACGGGCTAATTCATCAGGTGGACAATCATCCAGTAACTCCCACCCCATCACCCCACCTACGGAATCATATCCAGTCTGGATTAGACCATCTCGAATGGCCACTACATTCACCATAAACCTGACCCGGGTCAGACTATCCTCAGTCCACTGGCCCAGGGAGTTGGCAATGAGCACCTTTTTTTCCACATCCCCCAATCCCACAGATACCTGCTGCACGTCGGGTCCCACGGCCCGGGCTGCTTCATTACCTGTTAGCACCTGTTCAATTCGAGTTTCAAATGGCACTGTAGAAGGTGGTTTCAGGATCTCCAACTCGTATTTCGGCTTTTGCACACTGAAATTCAAGATGGCTTCCCGCTCCCCGCTGCGGGCCACATGAGCGGCTAGCCGGGCCGTTTTTAGCAGGCTGGATTCAGAAATGTCGTTGGTAAAGGCGTAAGCAGTATTGCCGGCACTTACAACTCTAATGCCCGCACCCTTTTCCCGCCCGCTATACGCACTTTCAATCTTATTGTCTTCACATAACACATTGGTAACTACCCGTTCCTCCACATATACCTCACCGAATTCCCCCCCACGGCGAGCTATTTCTTTAAGAACTTTTTCTATTACTTCCTTGTCTAGCATTAAAAATAGCCTCCTGCTGGATAATTTTTCATAGTGGTTTAAATATAACTTACTTGGTTTTTATTGTCCACTATCGCCCCATGGTTCATGCACTTACACTAATATTTGTATGTATTCTTTCGTCTGTTCGATTCATCTGCGTCCATCAGCGTATATCTAGCGTATATCTGGGGTTTTAGTTTTCATGGCCTGGCAAATAGATCTACCCGCCCGCCGCCCTGGTCTATTCTGCCCACAGACCCGGTATCATCTTGGTCAGCAGGTAAAGGATCATAGTAAACTCTCAGGGTAAACTGGCAGGATAACACGGGCTCATGTGCAGTATCCACCGTATGGTTCTCGGAGAAAGGTAGTGAATAACCCGAATCTATTGTAGAAGATGCTAATCCAGAAATCCGGTCCAATTCTTCCGGTATACGATGGGATAGTTTGTCACCACTTTGGATGCCAAGCCGCTCCACCTTCAACAAACGTGGTTGTTCCTCCAAACCACGAAAAAACGACCACAGGTTGAGGTAAGTACCCTCAACCTTCCCCTTTACCTCATAGCTGGGAAAAGGCATTCCCTTTTCCAGCTCACAATTCCGCTGTTCCACCAATTGCAGACTTATCTGATTTTGCCGGGCAAGTTCATCCAGGATTATAATCAGTTCATCCCGGCCCGGATGATGGGGTACTCTATCTATATTCGCTTTATTTACAACTTCTACCTGTTTCTGCAACTCCAGCAGTTCCTGTTCTTTTCCTGACCAGGCCCGAACTGAATCCAGCTGTTTTTCCACTTGCAAGTTGCGACCATAAACCTCGTTCAACTCCAACTTAACAGGCAATAAAAATGTTTTATAGAACGCAAACCCGGATAGAACCACAATAGCCACGACTATCAGCACTTTTTCCCTTGTACTCAACTTTAACCTGTTCATTTAGGCCCGTCCTTGTCCCTTAACCGTGGTTCAGCTATGATTTCAAAATATAACCCTTCCCCGGCTGCCTCCTGATAACGCAGGACACCCGGTCCCAACAACCTCAGATCATCAGTCAGACCAGATACCAGACTGGCCACTGCTGCGGAGTCAGCAGCCACACCTTGGAGAACAATTTCATCTTCCGCCAGTTCCAGATGGGTAAGATAGACCTGTAGTGGTATGTTATGCTCCAAACCTGCCATGATCTCTGTCCAAACGATATTCCTGGCTTCCAGCTGCTCAATCATGTCGGCCTTGCGTTCCATCTTTTCCTGGCGGGACTTCACCTCTTCCAGCCGGCGGGCTAATTCCGCTTGCTCTCCTTTTTCTCGGAGCAGTGTATCAGAATCATGATAGGCCCTGGTTCGTTCCTGATAAAACACCCAACCCAGACAGGCCATACCCGCGTAAACAACTACCAGAGCCAATACCACCATAAACCGTCCCTGACGATGGGCCCTTTGCTTCTCCATTTCAGCAGCCAGCAGATTGATATAAATATCCTTTTTTCGCATCATAGTATCACCTCTCGGGCCGCCAGACCGAGCGCAAGGCCGTAACGGTACCGCAGCTCTTCTTTTTCCTCCTCATCGAGACCATTCAGGCCAACCACAACATCCCCCTCCTCCACCGTATAAGGTAGATGGGCCTGCATAGATTCTCGCAATTGCTCACTGGCAGCACCTCCCCCGGTCAACACAACCTTATCTACGATGGCTTCAGAGTACTGCACCTCGTAATATTCCAGGGTTCGAAATACCTCGGCAGCCATCTCTTGACCCACCAGGGTTAAATCTGAATCCGAAACCATGTTTCCCGGATTTCCGCCCCGACCCACACTTCTAACGAAACTGAGTCTTTGGCCCTGGAATAAACTGAATTGAGTGCTCGCTGCCCCTATGTCAATTACCAGTAAACCCCGCCCCTCATCCTGAGATCTTAGAACCCTATACAGTGCCAATGGCTCAATATCAATTACCTCGGCCACTAATTCGGCCAGCTCTAACACCACTAATAGATTCTCTATTACTGACTGGTGTACGGCCACCACCAGGACCTTTATCTCTCTAGCAGTCCTATTTTCATGGTAAACGGCAAAATCGATGACCATCTCTTCCACCGGCAAAGACGACCAGGTGGCCACCTGATAGTAGACCGCAGGTTTAAGCTCTCGCTTCCGCATCCAGGGTAAGCTCAGAGTTTTAATATAGACCTGCTGCCCGGAAATACTGGTAACTAAACGTCGATTTCTTATACCCATATCCTGAAACAATTGGTCAATGGCATGGGCTACCGCCTCTCGATCCTGAATTAACCCGCTTTCTATGGCTCCTGACGGAGTAGCCACCTCGCCATAGGAGCCAAGTCGGTAGGACTTACCCACTGGTTCTAACTGTACTAGCTTGATGCTGTAGCTGCCAATGTCAAGACCAACCCCGGATGTTCTTCTCCTCAATGCCCCGCCTCCTTTATCCAAATTGCTTCGTGGTATGAAACCAGTGATTCCCGCAGTGTTCTCAGGTACTTTTGATTTTTTACATACGAAGTATACTCCGTGAATACCAAACCTTGGGGAGGGCAGCGAATAAGTATCTCTTTCGCTTCCCAAACTCCGTTCAGCCTGATAGGAAAGGCAGCTCCGCCTCCGTCCACTTCCAGCCGTGCATTAGAATGTAGATACCCATCCAACCCCAGAAAACACTCACCGTCAGGCTTGATACTGAGGTCTCCTCCACAAATAACATTCAGAGCAGCCTTCCCCGATTCCGTATCCGGATTGGGACAC
>JAAZLJ010000009.1 GCA_012799365.1 Syntrophomonadaceae bacterium
TGGCCATATCCATTCCATACCTTTGCGACATCTCTGTGGCTTTAACCACCGCATCCAACTCTAATCCACATTGAGAACCGAAGGATATTACCGGAGTTACCTCCATATCCTTCATCCGTAGACCTTTATATTTCCCCTCTGTTATCTCCACCCAGTGGGCACAGGCAATGATACAGGACTGACAGGCTACGTTGTGTTTTACCAGTTCCTGTACCTGTGACCGGTGAAAGTTTTGTCTCCAATCAGGCAAACACCCTCTGGTAAAATTGTGAGCGGCCAGAGCCTTGAAGTTACCGTACGGAATAGCCGCATTCATGGAACCATAGCTCTTAAAGGGGCCATAAAAAGGTGATGCCTCGATCAATTTACGCGCTTCCCAGGTTATATCTATCAGTCCCCGGGCATCGTCAGGAATTAAACCGAGAGTGCCCTGAACTGCCACTGCCTTCAGGTTTTTAGAACCCATTACTGCCCCCATCCCGGTACGGGCCCAGGCATCGTAATAACCGTTTTCTAAAGCTGCAAACCGAACCAGGTTCTCCCCGGCGGGACCGATAACCGCTGCTTCACATTCAAAATACTGCTTTTTCAAAATGTCCAATGTGTCCCAGGCATCCTTACCCCAGAGATGGTCCGCATCAAGAATACTGACCTGTCGGTCTTCGATAAGAATATAGACCGGTTTATCCGCCCGACCTTTAACTATTAGAGCATCGAACCCCGCATTTTTTAAACGGGTACCGAAAAACATGCCCGAGTTCGAGGTGCCAAACAGCCCGGTTAGAGGAGATTTTCCTGAAACCTCCGTACGGGAAGCAGTAGGAAAAGTGGAGCCCACCAGGGTTCCCACCCCAAAGACCAGTACATTATCTGGTCCCAGAGGATCTGCCCCGGCCGGGACTTCATCATAGATAATCCTGGCGTTAAAACCTATTCCACCCAGGTAATCATGACAAAGTTCCGGAGTAAGTACACGCTCTCTAACCACGTTAGTGGTCAGGTTCACCTCCAGCATCCGACCCGCATAACCCCTGTATTCGCCCATTTTTACCTCCCATATCTCTGTCGAAAAGAAAAAACCCTTGAGGGACAGTCAGCTATTAAAAATGCAGTTCGTATCTCCCCGGACCCATGAACATCCTTTCTACAGTCTCCAGGAATTGGCGTGATTTTTCCAACTCCATTACCACCCGCACGAACTGATAATTCTTTAAAAAAGTTAATTCAAATTCATCCGGCTGGAAAGCCCCCCGCATCATCAACCCCCGAAAGTCATCCGGATAAAGTTTACACTGTCTTTTTTCTCGGTAGTACAACTCCTGAAACAGCTGGCGAAACGATTTAATCTCTTCTTCCCAATCCATAATGACCTCACAGCGGTCACTCTCCCGGTTGCTGTGAAACTCCAGAGCGATAGTCTCCTCGCCATCGTAGTGAAGCACGATAGATGCCAGACACCCGGGACCGAAATTCTCCCAACCGTTCTTGCCTTCCTTTAGCTGCACCGAAATCCCTCCTCAATCCAGGATCGATTCTATCGTAAGACTCCGCTCCTGGGCAAGATCATAAAATCTTTCGCCCACCTTAACTACAGGACGAGTGGGTAAGGAGCGGTCAATGTAAACCACAGATCCTTCCTCTCCGTTGGACAGTCTTACCCTTTGCCCGATGTAGAAGTTGGCCGCACGGTCATAAAAAACCTTCACCATCCTGGCATCTAACTTGCCAAAAGACTCCTCCCGCAATACCTCGGCCGCCTTGAAAGGCGTCTCTCTTGCCGAATATACCCGGGTAGAAGTAATGGCATCATAAACATCGGCCACCGCCACCATTCGGCCCAGGAGAGTAACTCCATCACCCCGGACCCCTAACGGATAACCACTGCCATCTATCCTTTCGTGATGCATCAAAACCGCGCTCTTGACCTCCGGTTCGAGCCAGTCGTATTGGGCGATCATATTATACCCCAAAACCGGATGTTTTTTCATTTCTTCAAATTCCTCATCGGTTAACCTACCGGGCTTATTGAGTATTTCCTCTAAAACACACACCTTGCCGATATCATGCAGTAATCCAGCCAATCCGGCCTGCCTGGTCACCTGTTCAGAACATTTGAGCCATCGAGAAATCAGAATGGTCAATAGCGAAACATTAACCGAATGGGTGAAAAGGTAGTCATCCTTATCTTTCATTAACATCAGCTGTCCAAAAATGTTGATATCCTCAAATACATGTTCTACCAAAACATCAACGGTCTCGGTTATCTCCGCCCGATTAAGGGGTTCCCCCAATTTAGCCCCGGTCATAAATGTTTTCACCGTAGTCAAAGACTCCTCATAAATGTCGCCAAGCTGCCTTTTGGCCAAAGATCCAGTGCTGGAAGCCGACATGATATATACATAATCAATCCCCTGTTTCGTCAGGCTCCCCAAATACTTCTGGTCAATTATAGTTCCTTTTCGTAA
>JAAZLJ010000069.1 GCA_012799365.1 Syntrophomonadaceae bacterium
GCACCGGCTTGATAAGAAAACGTTCGCAACAATAACCTACGGCAAACATAATGGGCGCGATTACGAATACCAGTAAATACGGATTAACTCCCGTAAATTTCCAAACCCAGTAAGATGTCAACATTGATAGCATCAGAAGGGCTCCGTGGGCAAAGTTAATAATCTTCATTATCCCGAATATCAGTGTAAGCCCGAGAGCAATAAGTCCATATATCGCTCCCATACTAACACCGTTTACAATTGCTGATAACAAGCCCATTTCCCATGACACCCCTTTTCTTTAAAGCCGATAGATTGGCCGCTTTTACACGGCCAATCCCATACCGACTTTTTGATTCTTAGTCCCAACCGGGGAACGGCCATACTACTTCCATACCCGGCCGTGCTTCCTTTTCGGGCCAAACTGTTACCCGTTCCATTTTTCCGTTAACTTCACGGAACTGGCATATAACCAATGGGGCATTGACCATCTGGCCGGTCTCATCGAATTTAGTTTCGGCAGCATACATCTGGGTAACCCCATCATTAATATTAGTTGCAGCAAATGCCTCACGGATTTTTTCCGGTTCGGTTGAGCCAGCCCTTTCCAGAGCATCGGCTACCACATACATTCCTACATAAGCCTTGACCGCCTCAGCGTTCATGCTGTAACCGTATTTTTCCGTAAAGCGTTTATTTACTTCCTTGGAAAATGGACGGTTAACGTCTGGTTCCCAGGTAGAAATATCGAAGAAGTTTTCACAATTCTTTCCTGCCAGGTCAAAATAAGTTGGGTCAGCAAACCCTCCACTGGTACCGATAAATGCTAACGGCTTCACCTTGTGTTCGGCAAAGGTCTTGGTCAAAAGCGCCGCGTCAGACACATATGAAACCATCATTATCACGTCGGGATTCAGCTTTTTAGCCTTTAGAACCACTGGAGTCAGGTCGGAAGAATTGGTGGGATACGGCTCTTTCAAGACAATTTTGTAACCTGCTTCAGGTAGATATTTTTCCCAGGCGCGAACAGCTCCCTGCCCCCAGGCAGTGTTTTCATAAATCAGAGCTATGGTTTCCACCGGGGTCCCCATTTTCTCGGACATTTCTGTAATGAATGCCGTCTGGTCCCGGTTCCGCCAGCTGGTCTTTTCTGCCAAACGGAAAACATATTTAAAATCACGTTCAGTGATTACGTCCTCAGAAGGTACCGGCACAAAATAAGGAACCTGATAACGTTCCGCTACCTCGGTAGAGGGCATGGCCACACCACTCTGGTAACAGCCTGTAATCAAAGACACGTTCTCCTGAGTAATCAACCGTTCCGCTTCGGCCACACCCGTAGCCGGGTCACCTTTACTGTCAGCGTAGACCATCTTGATCTTGGCACCATCGAGCGATTTAATGCCTCCGGCTTCGTTGATCTCTTCTACCGCCATATCCCGGGCCTGCTGTCCTATCTTACCCAGAGGAGCAGCTGAACCGGATAGAGGCAAAATATTACCTATTTTAACCTCATTGGCATTGGCGTCTCCGCCACCGCCACAGCCAGCACATACAGTTAGTAAAAATACGAGTGTAACTACCAGACTAATTAATTTTGTATACCTTTTCTTCACGCTCAAACCTCCCTTATACACTATTAGCATCTAATTAAAACCACCGAAAACGCCTCTACCCTTCGGCATCACATACCTCCCCTCCCCAGAATGCTCAAGTAAATTTAATAAAGGTTGAACTGGTTCAGACGCCGCTACTCATACCTCCCATCTGCAAAGTTTGTCGTACGGCTCTGCTTTTCATTGAGCAGAACAGACCCTTATTAGTTAAAACAACCTTACTTACTTATAGTTGCAATATTCATGCCATGATATGAGCCTGCCCAAAATCTGACCACCAATCGCAGTTATAACCACAATCAAATATACCCGCCGCGGTCCCATCTTCGCCACTCAGGCCCCTTATGATTCCATGACCAGAATTTTTTTGGTATAGTCGGCAGACCTCATCCAACCTGGCCCGGCACCCGACCATACTGAACCGCTTTCGACTCACCCCGGTGGGAAAACCACCAGCAATCGGCTCCACAAACAAAAAGAATCAAGCGACCCGCTTTTGGGTCACTTGATTCGGTTCTGGTTCGCAGGGGTGCCTACGAGGTCTCGATATCATAACGTTTGGCCTTTCGGCACAAGGTGGTCTGACTTATTCCCAGGGCGTCCGCGGCTTTTCTAGTACTCCCATGCCGTCCCAGAGCTCTTTCGATTAAATCTCGCTCCACCCTGGCCACCACTTTCCTTAAGTCTATATTGGAATCAGTCCCGAACTTGTACTCCTGACCATCCTGACCTCCCCACCTGATTTCGCTTATAACCGATTCAGGGGAAGTCACCATCGCCCGTTCGATGACATTCCTTAACTCTCGGATGTTGCCCGGCCAGTCATAATTCATCAGGCTGTCGATCAGCCTCGGGTCTATGCGCTTGTTTAATCCGTATTTCTTGTTAAACATATTAAGAAAATGTTCAATAAAGGTCGGTATCTCTTCCTTCCTTTCCCGCAGAGGTGGAACCCGTATAGGTATCACGTTCAGGCGGTAAAACAAATCTTCTCTGAACTCGTTATTATCCACCATTTCCTGCAGGTTGCGGTTAGTGGCTGCGATCAGCCTGACATCGATCTTAACCGGTGATGTACCACCAACCCGGATTACCTCATTGTCCTGGATCACCCTCAACAGTTTGGCCTGTATATTCAAAGGTAACTCCCCGATTTCATCCAAAAGCAAGGTACCGCCGCTGGCCAGCTCGAATATACCTATCTTGCCGCCTTTTTTGGCACCGGTGAAAGCACCCTCCTCATAACCAAACAGCTCGGATTCCAGGAGAGACTCGGGAATGGCCGCACAGTTGATACGGATGTAATCCTTATCCTTGCGGTTGCTGTTTACATAAATCTGGTGGGCAATAATCTCCTTCCCCACTCCGGACTCACCGGTTATCAGCACGATAGAATCAAACTTCGCCACCTGCAGTACCATTTCCACGATTTCCTGCATCTTCTTGGACTCGGCAATACACCCGCTCAAACCCCGGATCTTGAATAACTCACTCTTATAGTGCTGGCTGATCCCGTGTACGTGATTAACCTCCTCCCGTAAACGGTTAAGCTCGGTAATATCACGACCATTGGTTATGACACCGGTTAGCTCCCCCTGGTCATTAAACACCGGATTCCCGGTAACCAGCACCGTCCTACCCGTCTTAATCTTCTGGGTTAAGGTCACCCGCTTCAAAGTCTTCAACACTTCCAGGGTACAGGAACGGTCATAAAAACCCTTATCCACCAGCTCATCCATAGTTCTGCCGATTATCTCTTCCGGTTTCAGACCGGTAATTCGGTAATAGGCCTGATTGACTCTCTCCACCCTGCCTTCCGCATCGGTTACGAAGATATAGTCATACGAAGCCTCAAAAATAGCATCCATCCAATCCTGCAATTCCCTGGTATACTTCAGTTCCCGGGATATCTTATCCAGATCAGATACATCCTGAAAAACTGAAACCGCACCAATGGTCTCATCGTGCAGCTTGACCGGGCTCATATTGCAGATCAGGGCTTTACCATTGTACTCAGCCTTGTCTATAGTTACAGTCTTCCCTTTTTCCAGCACCTGGGCCAGTTGACTATTGGGAAACAGTGTGCTGTAGGGCAAACCCATGACCTCTTCTTTTTTCCGGTCAAATATCCTCTCGGCCGCATCATTGAACAGCACGATCCTGGCCTCGGTATCCGTACCCACAATAGCGTTGTAAACCGAAGCTATCACCGTCTCCAGCTCATTGGTCAGGTTGCTTATCTCCTGGTTATAATTGGACATAATATCCGACTTGGTGACAATACCCACCACTTTGGAATCCTGTACCACCGGGGTCCGCCCCCGCCGCGAATCGAACCATTGGCTTATATCATCATCTGGACTCATGGTCGCTACGTCCCTGACCATAAGTTCTTCAATTAAACAATCCAGGCCCTGCCGGGATATGGCCTCATAAAGCTGAGTTTTCCCGAACAGCCCTACCAGCTCCCCGCTGCTGTTAACCACTGGTGCCCCATCGATCCCCTCCCGGAAAAAAAGCATCGCCGCATCTTTAACCGTTTGGTCAGCAGTCAATACATGCGGGTCAGGCGTCATTATATCTGCAATCTTCATATTACCTCACCCCTGAGTTCTGGTACTTCCTGTCTAGATATGTCTATTCCCGTCGATTACTCTGCTAACTATTATAACAAAAACGACTCGCGACTGTACTCTTTTCCAATTAGAGGATGAAATCCGGAGTGTGATAAGGATGTCCAGGTCTTATAGCTCCACTCCAGGCTCTTGTGACCTATTACCCCTCCTATAATTACGCAAAAAGCATGCCAAAAACTAAAAAATAGGGATGATCTCTGCCCCGCACAGAATGCAGGACAAAAACCATCCCCAACCGATACTCA
>JAAZLJ010000252.1 GCA_012799365.1 Syntrophomonadaceae bacterium
TCATTTTCGTCACACTTTAAAGTAGTATACTGGGCATTTCCTTTACCAAATTTAGTTCCGACTGACCAGGCAGAACCGGCTTCAATGTATTTCGGAACCGATGGTGGTGGACCTGCTTCGGTAATATAACTGTAACCCAACAATCTCTAGTCGCGTAAATACGGCCCCCATTGAATAATGGGGGCCGCTTTTTTAAAAGTCACTGGCATATCATTGCCAGTGTCCATTTAGAATCTGGACAAGTTTGTTGTGTAGTCTCGCTTCCTCACCGCTTTCATTGGTCTTAATTCTTAATATCGGAATTCCGTACTTCTGCAAAATTGTATCCTTCATCTTATCTCGTTCAAGTTGCCTGGGATTATTAGCATGAAACGCATACCCATCCACCTCCACCACCAACACCGGAATTTTATCAAGCTTATTAAAGATGACAAAATCGGTATGGGTTAAAATATTCATGGCAAATCGGCACTCATTTTCATCCAGTTTTTCCGGGTTACGAATAAGCATTTTTAGAGGTTGATGCATTACCCAATCGAGATTACTGAACTCCGGTTGGCTCAGCACTTTATCAATCACGGCATTCATCAAGTTTTCCGATTCATACTCAGATACAATTTTTCTATCTTTCATCCGTTCAAATAACTGCTCGGAATAACTGTGGTATAGCAAATCAAATACCGAATAAATACTGCTATTGATAACCTCAAAATTGTTGTATTCAATATATTTTACCAAATCGCCAATATTGGAATTATCATTCTTCTTGTTATCGGCCACAATCACAATTAGCTTATCCACTGCCCGCGAAACTGCCACATTGATTAAATTTGGGTTATCGACAAATTCATTCACTTCATTCACAACAGTAGTGAGAATAATAACATCCCTTTCGCGACCCTGGTACTTGTGAACCGTATCCACCTCGATATTTCCTTTACCTATAGCTTCTATAAGCTTATATTTTTGCAGTCTGTAGGGAGATATAATACCAACTGATTGCTTTGTTTCGTCAATATCCTGCCCGGGAAGCACCTCTTGCAGAATTACGTCAATTTGACGCTGATTATAATTACCCCTGGCATGGTTCCCTTTAGCCGTTTTATAGACAACCAGCGGTTTATCTCCCTCATTTTCTTCTGTCAGTACAATCAATTCATTATTATAGAATTTTTGATTACAAAAGCCTATAATTTTCGGGTGGCAGCGGTAGTGCTCCTTTAATAGGGTTTTCGGCACATTTTTAAATAACTTGGTTACTGAGGAGAGAATGCTATTTTCCGCGTAATTGTATGCAGTATCGAGTGTAAATCCGTTAAAGATGCGAGTGGTTTCTTTCTCGGTTTCTGCAGATACGATGTTGGGTAATTGTTTTAAGTCGCCAACTATAACAGCATTCTTTGCACTGGATAAGGCCAATGCCCCGGTGACAATATCCACCTGGGAAGCTTCATCCATGATTACATAATCGAATAGATAATCTTTACTAGCACAGCTTCTCAAAGAATGAGTGGTACTCAAAATTACTGGATATTCTTGAATAAAAGAACTAAAATCTTTCCATAGGGAGTCCCTGGTAAATGCCATCCGCATCTTATTATTAGTAAACCGTTTCGCCAGTTGTGCTTTAAAAAGTTTCATAGAATTCTCACTATATTCTTTTATAGCTTTATCAAACTGATAACTCTCAAGCCGAGCTGTTAAGGCTTGAGTTTGCTCTTCTAATTCTTTTATCCTCCGCTCATAATAGAGCTTTTGGAGAAGAGCAATCACTGTTTCGTTTGTATTCTTATAAAGGGAAAAGCTTATAATACCGTAACGCAGTAAGTATTTAAGTTTATGTTTAAGTGTTACATGGTTGTCTTTTTCAGCCATCTGCTGATAATCCAACCATAGCGCCAAAATGGTGTTGGATTTGTGTGGAAACAAAGAACGGTAGGGCTTAATTTCTTCAATGGTTTCAGTATAATAGGTATCAAAATATTCTTTTTCTACCGATAGTGCCGATAGCTCTTGCTTTAAAGCTGCAGCCCTATTTTTAACTTCCAGCATTTCCATTAATTTTTTGCCACTTGCCTCCAGCGTTTTTTCTACAGCTTTATAATCGGCGGTATCCATCACCCAGGTAGTCATATCAGGATAATTATGGGTTTCAGCAAAAAACTTTTCTTTGTTTTCCTTATTTCCTAAGTAGGCAGCTATAAAATCCACGTTATATTGTTGAAGTTTTTCCAAAACATTGGCGGTTGCTGAATTATTATTTGATACTACGGCTACCGTTTTTCGATTCATAACTGCATTGGCGATAATATTAAGGATGGTCTGAGTCTTACCCGTTCCGGGAGGACCTTCAATGACACTGAGCTGTTCGGTTAAGGCCTTCTCGGTAGCAGTTTTTTGGCTTAAATTAAAACCAAATGGAAATATAAATGTTTGCCCGTGCCGGGAACTATTCAATGCGGTTGGATGTAAATATTTTGCTAAAACGCTCCTGGGACTGACGTGGGTTATCTTCTCATATTGATTGCTTAGAAAGCTGTTGCCATCCTCGTCCTTCACACTAACTTTCTTAGCCAGTTGCTTTAAATATTCGAAGCTATTGTATTTATGGCAGCTTTGCTCCATCATGATTTGCGTTCTGGGGTAGACTTTTTTATAGCCCGTCACAAAGCAAATTCGTATGTATTCGCCAAAATCAAGAATTTTATCAATGCCGGAGATAGGCTGGTCATCCTCAAATACAAGAGTCGTAACGGGATCAATCATAACTGGCTCTCTAAACCACTGGACATTAACAGGGTTATAGAAATATGTTCTACCCTTTGCGAAGGTAATCTCGTATTTACCTTCATTGTATTTGCAACTGGTTACCGCTTCAGTTTTATCCTCACCTTTTAAAAGAATGAGATGCTTTTCGATATCCAATTTTTGCAGCTCATTCCTTTCATTTGGTGATATGTTAATTGTTCTCCTTTAGGGATGATGTTCCCTGCCTGACTTTTGTCGCAGGCCTATGGTATCTGTCATGATATTTTTATCAAGGGCTTAATGACTGGTAGCTGGTTCTGGTAAACTGAGAGAAGTGCAGCAAAATCCAACAAGCCCTTAATTTATAACTATCGCTAAATTTCATACACGTGCTATAATCTAAATCGTAAAAACGCTGAAAGACAGGGTATGCTGATAACTTCGGACATCGGCACTAATTTAAAGTTCACCTGGTAGAATTAATTATGTGAGGAAGGGGGATTTAAAAACTATGCTGCCGAAAACTGCTTCAGGGAAATGGGCTGCCACATTAAGTATTGCTTTTATTATATTGATGGCTTTGAAAATGCGATTACCCTTCCCGTTACCGTCATTTTTCATAGCAGCTTTGGGGTTGGGTGGTTTTGTTACCGGCATTATAGCCCTCACTAAAAAGGATCGAACCATATTGGTTTTTCTTTCTATCCTGGTGGGACTTGTAATCATTTTTTGGATTGCTGCCGAACTCATTTATCCACACTAAAGATTCATAACGCAGCAGCATTAGCCTGGTATAGGACCTGCCTCTACTTCTGATCATCGAGCACCTGTCACAGCTGCACTGATAGTAAATACAAATCCAGCGAGAAAGTCTTCGTGGGATAACCTGTGAGGGCTTTTTTAATGGGTGGTTAGTCAGGCCAAAAAGCCGACGGTATTACTTTGCCGGGAATTGCTCTTTCTAATCTATCCAACTCGCTTTATCTAATTATGAAACGTTTGGTTTGTCTCCCAAAAACCGCCCCTTGTGGGCTTTCCCACCAACTCATATGATGATAGAATGATCTTTACGTGTATAGGCCTTTCTTATGGTTCAGTTTACTCAGCAAATGATACCTCCTGTGGCTTTTGTTCATGATGAAGATTCAATGATAACTACCGATACATACGAAATTGAAGATGGCGGTATGTATGCTTTGTAAGGTTAACTTTAATTATGACATCACTTATGAGTTAACATAATACTGTGTTTTAGTAAAATGATCTTAGGGGGATTAAAAACTTTGCTGCCTAAAACTATCCAAGGAAAATGGGCTGGCATAATAAGTGTTGCCTTTATCATTCTGATTGCTTTAAATGCACTGGTTCCCTTTCCAATACCATCATTTTTCTTGTCTACTGTAGGGTTGATTGGTTTTGCTGCCGGCATTATCGCCTTCATTCTAAAGGATCGAACCATATTGGTTTTTCTTTCTATCCTGGTGGGCCATGTGGTTATTTTTTGGATTGCTGCTGAACTCGTTTTTCTACGTTAAAAACGGAGCAGCATACAAAATACCTCCACCGTTCATTCATGCAACCAAAAAGAGAGCAGGGATAGGTAACCACCCCTGCTCTCTTTGGTACTCTTACTCAAATCTCTGCCGCCTCCGACTGGGACGGGCTATGGGGGAAAACTCATCCAGCTCGGATAGGCTGGGGAATGCTTCCAGGTGCATCCCTGTCAGGAGGATAGGGCAATGCTGGAGAGCAACCCGAGCGCCTGACAGGATTCGAGAGGTGGGGCAATTACGAGCCCCTATTTTATTTATACCTTTTGGGAGAACTAATGCGATAAACTCCATGGACAACCTGTTTTAAGCAGATATCGAGGCATACTGTAGTGATAATTTTTCAACTTCTTGAATAGCTTGTTCAGCAGCACTTTCTGATATATGGGGCTTTAACTCATGAATTTTTCGAGCTTGAGCTTCTATTGTACTTTCGCCTTCTTCTACCGTTACATATAAAGCAGTTGCTAGCCTTTCTAAGTCGGCAACCCCTAAATCAGAAAACTGCCGAGCAATAAAATCTATTTCTCTTTTGTACAACTGTGCAGTTTTAGGATATCTTTCTATCAGGGCTTTACCAGTTTTCGAAGACCGATAGGAAGGACCATAGGGAATACGGCTGGATAACTCAACCAGCATATTACCACGCATATCTCCTAGACTATCTCTTAGTTCAAAAGAAAAAGGACCATGTTTATATAAAATATAGTCAAACTCAGTTGGCACTTTAAACATGGTTTGTAAAAAGTACATGTTTTTTTGAATATGAGTCTCCCCACACCAACTGCCGCTATTTATCATAGATTCAATCAAGGACAATAATATGACCTGCCTTTTAGTAGTTTCCATTTTTATTCCTCCTTTGCGACCATACTCAACATCTTTTGTATATTTTTCTCAAACCAAACCTGACCTTCTTTTAATAAATCGGGTCTAATAAAAATGTAATCGAGTGAAGCCACTGGTAACCGTTGTAAGGTCTCAGATAATAAAAAGGAAGAAATAATCCTTCCGTTATTATACAGTACTGGAAAGTCCACTGTACTACCCTTTTGAGTATAATTATCACGTCTAACATTTTCCGAACCGAAAACTTCCTTTACTTGGTCAAAGACAACCTTACCAATGTGCGGATTTATGGATAAATCTTCTGGATTTCTTTCATATAAGCGACGATAGTGCTTTCTTTTTACTAATCTACAAGCCATTTCATGTAGCTCATGATCTTTATGAGTTGCGGCTTGCCAAACCTCAACCAGGACATTATTATCACTAATATTTTGCAATTCATATATATCGGTCGGAAACTTTCCATTGGGAAGCCATTCTACCAGAAAATCACATAGATGTATATCATAGATCCGTCTAACCTGATGAAAATATACCTGGGTATACATAAAATATCGGGCTAATAGCAGTGCTTCTGCAGGATGTAACCCACTCAAGGCGAAAGTAACGAACCTATGTTCCCCTATCTTTTAGTATATCATTTCTTTTCTTATAAAACTATAAAAAATATTCGTAAACAGTTCCTGTTCTCGGGCCAGCAGAAAATCGCACTAATCAAGGACACAAACCATCCAGACAACAAAAAAGCCCCGCAGGTTACCCTGCGAAGACTTTCTCGCTGAATTTGTATTTACTATCAGTGCAGGACAGGTGTCCGATGATCAGAATTCGAGACAAACATATGAGTTCGTTGTTCACAACGGTTCCCTGAATGCCTCCTTCATTTTGTCATCAGGTATGAGATAATTAAATGTAATAATCACCCTTGAGTTGCCTGAAGGGGGAATCTTTATGTCAATTAGAACCCGGAGAGCCAAGGGGAACGCCGAGGTAATTATTGATCACGAACTTTGTAACCTGTGTGGCTTATGTGTAAATGTTTGCAAGGGAAAACCGTTATATATTGAAAACGACCGGCTTCATGTAGATCAATCCATTTTGTTTGGTTGTATCGGTTGCGGGCAATGTGCCGCCGTTTGTCCGCAAAAGTGTATCGTTATTGAAGGTCGGGAAATAAGCGCGAAAGATATTATTGATCTACCTCCCCGTGAGCAGCGGGCTGATTATGAACAACTGCAGGCATTACTGCTCGGCAGGCGTAGTATCAGGGATTTTAAAAACCAGGAAGTTGAAGCTGAAGTGATACAGAAGATACTTGATGCTGTATCTACTGCGCCGATGGGGTTGCCCCCTTCTGAGGTGCAGGTTCTCATATTGCAGGGATTTGATAGGGTTAGAGAGTTTGCTCGGGACATGGTCGAAGTTTTCAAACGAAAAAAATGGTGGTTTTCCCCAGTAGCACTGGGAATTATGAGACCTTTTATAGGCAAAGAAGCCTATGACTTAATGAAAACATTTGTTGCCCCCCTACCGGACTTTTTTATTAAAACAATGGCCAAAGGCGAAGACTGGCTGCTCTACAATGCACCACTGGCCATGTATTTCCACGCTTCTCCAACTTCGGACCCTCTGGATTGTACCATAGCCGGAACTTACGCTATGCTGGCTGCAGAATCCCTCGGACTGGGCACCTGTATGATTGGAAGCATCGCTCCTTTTCTAAAAAGCAAGAACCCGGTCAGTACTAAATATGGAATTCCTACCGAAAATAATCAAGGTATAATGATTATTTTCGGATATCCAAAGTATAAGTATACCCGCAGTATAAAACGAAGCCTGGGAGGCGTAACTTATTATCGATGAAGTAAAGTGTACAAGGCACGACGCCAGGATTATCCTGATGGGGACGAATGGATTAGAGGGTTTTCGGCGCTTTTGTTTAGCAAAACGCAGGTTGATTTTTCTATCTCTTGTATGTTTATTATTTATTATACTACGGTTAAGGAGGTATCTTGAATGGAGAATAAGGGAGGGCTCACCAAGGCTTTGGCCATAACAGGAACAGTACTCGTATGGCTTCCCATCCTGTTAACCATCCTAACATCCATTATCGGAACCATATACAGCCGCACACTGCGGTTCGACTTTCTGATGCCGGCTGAGCTGTTTCCTGTGGCTTTGGCTGGTGCCCTGCTCCTCTTATGGGCGGCACGGCGGGTACGTTCCCATGGAAAACTCATCGGATGGGGTTTAGGTGCTGCGGTATTGTTTCTGGTCGGTGGTCAGGCCCTGGCCGTAGTTACCGGACTCGCTTCCGGTGCTATCGAGCCCGCCGGCTGGCCATTGGCGGTATGCCTCACTTCGATTGCCCTTTATTCGCTGGCAGTTATTGAAATTGGTATAGCCGGTGTATTGTTGGTAAAGAAGTTGTATTTCCCCAATCACAGCAGCCAGCCATAGTCCTGCCTGCAGTCTACTACAGCGTCCACATAGACGTTGTCCCCTTTCACCTGGTAAACCAGCAGGTACCGCCTGGCGATTAAAAGCTTGCGGTATTTGCCTGCCGGTATCAGTGGATCGGAAAGCCACGGGTTTCGCTCCGGAAATTGCTCCAGCGATTCTGCTTTTTCATCAAATTCAGCAATAAGCGAAAGTGCCGCCGTTTCACTGACCTGTGCCAGAAACCGGGCATGGGATACCAGCATCTGCGCTGCCTCGTCGGAAATAATGACCTGGTAGACTTTATTCCCGCTTTGCATTCAGAACCTCATGGACAGCAGCTTTGATCATATCGGACATCTCATCAATGGAATAACCGTTTTTGCCGCTCAAACGGCTTTCTTCCGCGGCAACCAGGCTTTCTCTAAGGCGCAGCATGCTTTCGCGTCTGGCAAAGGCTTCGATGTCCATGACCACCAGATCACCTTCACCGTTTTTAGTGAGATACACCGGTTCTCCCGACCGCTTGCACAGCTCGGAAATTTCATTGTAGTTTTTGCGTATGGCTGCAGACGGTTTTATATTTATCATTAAAATCACCTCGTTTGGTAGCACTATTATACGCTTATTGTATGCTTACCATACTACGGTTAAGATAATTTGTCATCCTTACTATATATCCCGACTTCAATACGCTCCTACACCGCCCCTAACGCCTTAAAAACCGCATCAATGGGATCGGAATAGAAAATCGGCTGCACCTTGATCAGTAGTTCCGGTGGTACGGTCTGAAGATCAACTACTGATGCAGCCGGAATAAGCACCCGTTTTGCACCGCTATCGACACAGACCTGCAGAACATTGGCAAAGTCAGAGATTCTTTCAATGGTTCCCGAAACGGTGATATTGCCTAACACGACCAGGCTTTCCTGCACCGACCTATCCAGAGCAGAAGAACAGAGACCGATAAACTCAGCCAGGGCCAGTTCTGAGCTCATGCCGATACCCTGCAGATCAGTGGCATGCATGAAGTAGTCTTTGTTTTTGGTGGTGATGCCGCTGCTGACGTTTTTACAGTTAGCAGTAAAGTAACGAAAAGCTGTATCAGTGCTTTCTTTGACCTCTTTACGTGATCCGAGACCAGTCCGTTCAAACTTACCTGTTCCAGATACGGCCTGGTTCTCCAGTTTGAAGACACCAATCATCCCAGAATCGCCCTTCCCCACCAGGTAAACGTGTCCCGGCTTGCCGAGTCCTTCCGGGATTAGTTTCCCCCCTCCCTGCTCGGGTACGGAAACAAACTCCTCCTCCAGGGTCTCTCTGTCAATATAGGAAAAATGGACATCATAGAATTCCATCCCGCCGATTTTCTTCAGCTGTTCTTTGACCCGACGGCGACCCACCAGGGCATACTCCAGCACTTCGGCTGCATCATCCCGGGTGTATTCCCCATGGGGATAGAGTAGTTTCATCATCCCGGATACAGTCTTGCGGACAGCAATAACATCGCGCTGGTTGAGATTATTGCCCAGCTTAAAATGACGATCAATGGTATCAGCAAAGCTCTGCTTTCTCATCTCGCGCAGATACTCGGCCAGATAATCCACGATAAAGCCGTAATTATTGGTAATCAGCTCCGGACGCATTTTAGGAATCTCCCAGCCAGGCAGATAGTAGTGCATACGATCAAAAAAAGCGCTGTCATTGGCCATTCCTTCTGGAAAGGGAGCAAATAGATGAGAGGTTTTTAATAAGAAATCCAGGCTCTCGTTGATGTTGCCAACGAAGACCATCGAGGCATTGGCATTTTTCTCTTCTTTGCCGCGGGCAAAAGATCCCGAAGCCATGTAATCCTTCATGATCTGGATGCCGTCTTTATCCTTGAAATGAATCCCGGCCACTTCGTCAAAAGCTACGCAGTCCCACAACCCGACCAATCCAATAGAGCGAGAAGACATATTATAAAAAAGATTGGCCACCGTGGTCTGCCCACCCGAGATCAGAATAGAATTCGGGGAGATCTCCTTATAAACATGCGACTTACCGGTTCCCCGTGGCCCCAGTTCACACAGATTATAGTTGTTTTCTACCAATGGTACCAATCGCAACAATAAATGCCACCTCGTCATCGGTTCTAACTGAGTTGGCTCCAGACCCGTTGAACGAATCAGCACATCAATCCACTCGTCCTTGGTAAACTGCTTACGTCCTTCCAGTATCTCGTTCAGGTCCATATTGGGCATTTGAATCGGTTTCAGGCTGGCAATGCTGAAGGGATTATTATGCCGGCTTTCTTCATCATAGAAATACTCCATTTTTAGAATCGCCCAGATTCCGCCTACCAGCAGCTTATCGTACTTTTTCACATACTCGGAGTTAACCTTAACTCCTTTAATACCCAGATTGGAAAACTCAGCTTCGTAAATGTCACGCTTTTCATTGAGTTTTACCGTTAACTTATCAATTACCGTGTACTGACCCAGTTCTTTGATACGCGATTTTACCTTTTCTGCTTCATCGGGACGTACGTAGTTATCAGCCAGGATTTTTTTAACTCGCTCCACCCCATCATGGATGGCCTCCTCGTCATCGGTGGCACAGTACATCCCCAGGAGATACTCCAAAACATATGTAGGAACATTCGCTCCCTGTTTAATCGTCCCGGTCAGGTCTTTACGAACCACCCTGCCCGCAAAATACTCGTTCAGCCTGGCATCCAGATACTCCATCTCCATTATCTTCGCCTCTCTTTGTTTGGTAAGGAGTGAGGGATACCCCTAAAAATCAAAATCAGAGCTGAAAGCAATATTGATTTTAAAGGGAATTTTCTCCTCGATTAAATCTGTATCTACATCCCTGACCATCAGGAAATAATCCTTTTGTTTGTTATAACGCCCGGTTTTTAAGGTCATTTTCACTTTATAGGTGCGTTCTGTCGGTTTGTCAGAACGCTTATCCGCAATAAGCATCTCCCGATTGGA
>JAAZLJ010000070.1 GCA_012799365.1 Syntrophomonadaceae bacterium
AAGCGGACCCCTCAGGATTCGGCGTCCATGCACTCAGCCCTCGGTGCTCGAAACGTCCTGTTTCTCGCTCCGCTTCACAGCCTTCAGCTTCGCTGTGTACTGCGACGTCGCCTTCGTATGTCGCTTCGCCAGGTTACCACACTCCTTTTTTAGGATATTTTTATGTTTTCAGCGTTTTCATAATATTCTGCGTAATTTGCGTCCATCAGAGTACATCTGCGGTTTCAAAAACTATTTTCGTAATAGAGCTAAGAAGAGAAGAGGGGAGGCCTCGATGGCTTTCCCTCTCCTCTATTTCCGGGTCTGATTTAAAATATTGTTAGGGACTGTTCGGTAACTGCCTGAGGACCGATTATGTATGATTCAGAAAGGGTAAAGATAGCGGCAGGAGAGATAAAAGAACAGCAAGGTGAAGATTATCTTGAAGGTCAGGGGGCTGACTTTCCGGCTGATGATCACCCCCAGTTGGGCACCCAATATTGCTCCTACGCCCAGCAGTAATCCGGCCGGTAAGTTGACGAACCCCTGCTGTAGTTTTATCATACTCCCCAGCGTTATATAGGGCAGCATGGCCAGGAGGGTGGTTCCCACTGCCATATAGGGTTCAAAGGCCAGGAACCAGATCAAGGCCGGTACGATAAGAAAACCTCCCCCTACTCCAAAAATCCCGGCCATGGTACCAGTAACCAGTCCCAGGAGCAGTAAATGTACGATTTCTGAATTAACCCGGGCGGAGCCGGGTTTATTATTTGGCTGTCCCCGCCACTCCTTATAAGCCTCCCGGCTCATCCGTACAGTCATGGATAGGAAAAGTAAGCCCAGCAGGAATTCCAGTAATTGAGCATTGGCACTCAAATAGGCCTTGAATATGTATGAACCCAGAAGGGTTCCGACCAGCCCGGCGCTTCCGATTAATAAAGCGGTTTTTACCTGAACATTCCCCTGCCGGAAATGACCATAACCTCCAGAAATGGTGGTAAAAATAGCAGCAAAAAGCGAGGTACCTACTGCCAGCGGGGGGCTAAACCCCAGAATAAACTGGTTGGCAGGCAGCATAATTATGCCTCCACTAACCCCCAGCAGGGCTCCTACCATACCTGCCAGTGCCCCGGTCAACAGTGCCATTGTATGGGTTAACATAAGCAAACATCTCCGTCTCAGGATGATACCATTGATTGTACCGTTAAAATCCACCGGGTACAAATATATAGCAGACACTCATGTCGGTCGTACCGACACCACCGACGATGCAATTCACCTCACGTCTCACTATCTGCGTCCATCAGCCTTCATCCACGTTTTAAAAAATTGTTATTGACATATGCTCATAATAACCTTACTATGGAAGTGAGCATATGTTCACAAACGATGACCATAAAACGGGGAGGGAATTTATTTGCCACGCTACCGGAAACGCAGGCGGGTAGAACATATACCGTCATGCCGCCATTTTAAACCGGCGGGCATCCCCGCCTATGATCTGGAGGAAGTGGTTCTCAGGGTGGAAGAGATGGAAGCCCTGAGGCTGAAGGATCTCCTGGGGTTGGATCAGGAGACCGGGGCAGAAAGGATGAACGTTTCGCGTCCTACCTTTCAACGCATATTGGTGGAGGCTCATCGCAAGGTGGCCGAGGCTTTAGTTGAAGGAAAGGCCTTGCGTATCGAGGGAGGAGCCTATGACTTCAGGCAAAACCATGGCCGCTGTCCGCGCTGTGATTACAGTCGGGTGCAAAAGGGAGCCTTTCATTGTCCGAAATGCAATTGGGAATTATAATGTCTTCTCACAGTATCCAGGTAACGGAAGGGGGTGGGAGTCATGAAAGTTGCACTGAGCGTGCAAAATGAGAATAAGCAGTCCATGGTAGATGAAAGGTTTGGACGGTGCCCATATTTCGCCATTGCGGAAACAGAAACGGGTGAAATTACCTTTGTTACCAACGAGGCGGCCAATGATAACGGAGC
Source organism: Syntrophomonadaceae bacterium (assembly GCA_012799365.1). GTDB lineage: Bacteria > Bacillota > Syntrophomonadia > Syntrophomonadales > Syntrophothermaceae > JAAZLJ01. Next base: position 1,963 of record JAAZLJ010000070.1, read on the forward strand.
TGGAGTTAAGGCGGCCCGTATTTTGCTCAAGCAAAAAGTGGAAGCGGTAATTGTAGGCAATATCGGGCCCAAGGCGTTTGAAGTGTTGAATAGGGCAGGTTTGACCATATACGGGGGATTAACCGGAAGTATTCAGGAAAGCCTGGAGCTTCTGAAGCAAGGGAAACTGAGCCAACTTACTACACCTAACAACTAGGAAAGGGGATAGATAGGGATGAGAATTGCGGTAGCCAGAGATGGGAACATGGTTTCCGAGCATTTTGGACACTGTAAACAGTTCGTGCTTTACGATGTAGAGGGTACCAGCATTGAGAAGGAAACCGTAGTGGATAGTCCTCCTCATGAACCGGGGGTTCTTCCGATTTTTCTTAAAGAGCAGGGAGCCAATATGGTTATTACCGGCGGCATGGGGCGTCGGGCGATAGATCTGCTGGAAATGAACGGGATTAAAGCTATAACCGGGGTAACCGGTGAGATTAAAGATGTGGTCGATGCGTACCTGGCCGGGACTCTGGTGGGTACCGGCGGAGTGTGCGAACATCATGGGGACCATGACTGTCAGCACCACCACGGAGAACATGATTGTCAGTAATAGCCAACAGGCAGGTAACGGGAAGTGAAGAAAATGGTTATTGTAGTTGCCAGCGGTAAAGGCGGTACCGGTAAAACCACCGTTGCTACCAATCTGGTTCTAAATTTGGCCTCCCATCGACCGGTACAGTTCCTGGATCTGGACGTGGAGGAGCCCAATGCACACATTTTTCTGCCGCCGGGGGATTGGCAGCAGATAAAGGTAGGTAAACAGATACCTCGGGTGGAGTATGACCGGTGTACTTTTTGCGGGTTATGTGCTGAGGTGTGTGCCTTTAATGCTCTGGTAGTATTGGACGATGAAGTGTTACTGTTTCCCGAGATGTGCCACTCCTGTGGTGCCTGCATACATCTGTGCCCCACTGCGGCCATTTTTGAAGAGGAACGGGAGATTGGAGTAGTGGAGCAGACGGAAATGGATAACATTACATTTCACCATGGCAAGCTCAACGTTGGCGAGGTGGCAACCCCTGAGGTTATTGCCGCGGTCAAAGAACATCTTCAAGCAGATGGTATTACGATAATGGATGCCCCCCCGGGAACCTCCTGTTCGGTTATTGAATCGGTCAGAGGAGCTGATTTTTGTCTCCTGGTTACTGAACCCAGTCCTTTGGGACTGAGTGATTTAAAGCTGATGGTGGAATTGCTGGAATTACTGCATCTCCCGGCGGGCATGGTTATTAATCGTTATCAGGAGGGGCTTGATGATGTGGAGAATTTTGCCCGGGAGAAAGGTATTCCGGTATTGGCCCGCATACCATTCGATCGGGAAATAGCTGCCTGCTACTCCGAGGGTCGGCCTTTCGTTAAAAACCTTCCCGAGTATGCGGCTGTGTTTGACGATTTATGGAACCAGATTGAGGGGTTGGTGGGAAGATGAAAGAGCTGGTAGTGATAAGCGGTAAGGGAGGTACGGGCAAGACCTGTCTGTCTTCTTCTCTGGCGCTGCTGGCCTCCAATCCGGTAATCTGTGACTGTGATGTCGAGGCCCCCAACCTGCATATTTTGCTGCAGCCGGAAGTACAGCAGACTCGTGAATTTAGTGCTTCGCAACAGGCCCATTTGGATGAGGAGCAATGTATTTTCTGTGGTCTGTGTATAGATCTCTGCCGTTTTGGGGCTATTCAGGATTTTCAGGTATCTAATCTGGACTGTGAGGGCTGCGGATTGTGTTCCCGTATCTGTCCGGTAGAAGCCATCAGCATGGAGGAGCACTGTTCAGGAGAGTGGTATTCATCAACCACCAGGTATGGTCCGATGTTTCATGCCCGGTTAGGTATTGGGGAACAGAACTCGGGTAAACTGGTAGCTCTTTTAAGACAACAGGCGCGGGAAGCAGCTCAGGCTAACGGGCGGGAATTGGTTATTACTGACGGTCCCCCGGGGACAGGATGTGCCACCATAGCAGCTATTAGCGGCTGCCAGCTGGCTGTCATCGTAACCGAGCCCACTCTTTCTGCCATACATGATCTAAAAAGAGTAATTGAGCTCTGCCGCCATTTTAAAGTGAAATGTGGGGTCATAATCAACAAAGCAGACCTTAATCCCGTGAAAGCTCGGGATATCAAGGAGTATTGCGCTGAAGAAGAAGTTCCGGTCTGGGGCGAAGTCCCTTTCCGGGAGGATCTGGTCGAGGCGGTAAATAACTGCCAGCTTCCGGTCCAATACTCTGCTGCTCTGGCCACCTTAATGCAAGGAATCTGGAAAGAAGTGGAGGTATCATTGGATGACTGATAAGGAGAACTGTCAAACCTGTGCCGCCCGGGAGGACGGTCAATGTGAGGAATGCAGCAGCCAGGAAGCTTCATTGGTGGGGTGTTTCAATCAGGTAAAGCATATGATAGCCGTAATGAGCGGCAAGGGTGGGGTGGGTAAATCAACCGTAAGCAGCCTGCTGGCTGTAGGTTTGCGGCAAAAGGGTTATCAGGTAGGTATTCTGGATGCGGACATCACCGGTCCCAGTATACCCAAAGCTTTCGGTATTGCTCGCAGCCCCGGTGGCACTCCGTTTGGAATACAGCCCCCGGAAACCAGCTCTGGTATCAAATTGATGTCCATCAATCTTCTCTTACCCAGTGAGGACGACCCCGTAATCTGGAGGGGTCCTTTGCTGGCCGGGGGAGTCAAGCAGTTCTGGGAAGAGACTGACTGGAGAGAACTGGATTTTATGATTGTAGACCTGCCTCCGGGGACCGGGGATGTACCGCTAACTGTTCTGCAGAGCCTGCCGGTAACCGGGGTGGTGACGGTGTCATCACCGCAGGATCTGGTGGCAATGGTGGTTAAGAAGTCGATCAAGATGACCCAGAAGCTGAACAAACCCATTATTGGCTTGGTGGAGAACATGAGCAGTGTGGTCTGTCCTCACTGTGGGAACCAACTGGAGGTATTCGGCCCGAGTACCGGGGCAGAAGTGGCGGCTGACATGGGTATTCCGTATCTGGGCAGCCTCAAATGGGATCCCAGGATAATCGATCTGGTCGACCAGGGTAAAATCGAGGATTATGACCTGACATCGGTAGAGGATATAATCACTCAAGTATTGGTCCGGACGGAGGAAGTCAGTTAATATATGCCTGGAAAGGAAAAGGAACCCGTAAATAGACTGCAGGCATAGCAGATTATCTGTGGTTTCATTTTAATTCGACAGGCATAAGATTTTATTGATAGGTACTACACCAGGGAGGTGAAGATAATGCCAGGAAGAGATGGAACTGGACCTCTCGGAAAGGGACCTGTTGGTCGGGGTAGAGGCGGTTGTGCAGGCGGCAGGCCCGGTCGGGGCCAGGGCCAGCGGTTTGGAAATACAGGTAGACCAGGGAACCAGGGCGGCAGGCGGCGCAGAGGAATCTGTCAGCAGCCTGCGGCTCAGGCCCCCTCTACAAATAAATAACCTCCTTTTCTTTGAGCTGTCGTATAGACGGCTCTTTTTCTGTATATTTGGATATAATCGGATTCATGCTCGCTCCCCGACTTGTCGACTGCAGCACATCAGCTTACCTCAGTGTGAAGCGGCCCCTTTCGGATTCGGCCTCCATGCACTTAGCCTTCGGTGCTCGAAACCTCCTGCTTCTCGCTCCGTTTCACAGCCCTCGGCTGCGTGTGTACTTTGACGTCGACCGCGCAGGTTGCTTCATCGGGTTACCACACTCCCGTAAGAGTTATCCTGCATTTTTAGTATTATCTATGTCTAATTTTTATTAATCTACGGTTTCCGAGCTGTGTAATTAGCGACAGGATTATGTTCCGCCTGCCGGGACGGTTCTTGGAGCAGGTTGTGCTATAGTTTTATTACGTTATTGTCAAATATAAGTTACGGGCGGTGTCGGTATGAAAATCATGGTCATAACTTCAGTTCAGCCTCAAGCCGGAAAGACAACCCTGGCGGTTAACCTGGCCATGGGTCTGGGCGGGAAGGGGTATGATTGTATTTTAATAGATATGGGTAAGGAGCTTGAGGCTCAGCAGTGGCTGGGAAGGGTGGGGTTGATACCTTGTGGCTCCTTCTCGGCTCTTGAGCAGGTACAAACTAATCCAGTGCCGGTAGACTTCGTCATTGTCGACCTGGATCTGGTCCATACGGATGCAGTCCAAATCCTGCCTCTTGCTCACGCTGTCTGGCTGGTGGTTAATCTGGAGGATGGGGTTAATTCGGAGTCTTTACATAATTGCGATAAGCGGCTTAAGGCAACCCGCGGAGCCGGGGCCGATGTTGTTGTTCCTTATCAAGTAAACTTGCGGGAGTGGCAAAACAACGAAAGAAAGCTTTTGTCACTGGTGGATTATTTCGGGGAAGAGCGGATAGCCAGCCCGGTTCCCGGGTGAACCCGTATAGCTGAGCTTCCCGGTTCCGGGAAGACCGTTTGGGATCTCACCGTACAGAGTCTGAAGGAACCTTTTAAACAGCTGGTGGCCCTGGCGGCAAAATCCCATTGATCTAGGTGCCAGAACTTCGTTGGTTTGCTTTGCTGGAATAATACTTTCCAGATAAGGACTCTGCATCTTCATTTTTACTGGCAGCAGCCCCACCTCACCCCTCACTACTATCTGCGGTTTCCAAGCTATTTTCAAATGGCAGAGCTGGTTAAAAATACAGGGGAAACATTTCTTCTGTGGCACTTACTGTTCCATCTGGCAGGCTTCCGGAAAATCCAAATGATATGTGGTAAAATACGGGGGCAGGGCGCTAACCTGTCTTATTTTGCCAAGCTATTAAACCCGGGTGCCGTGAGCACCAGTTGAATTCAAGTATAAAAGGAGGACCAGGCTGTTGGTTGATATTCTTAAGACCGTTGCCCAGGAAACCGGAATACCGCACCGGAAGGTGGCCAGTACCATTGAGTTACTGGATCAGGGGAATACCATTCCTTTTATTGCCCGGTACCGTAAAGAAGTTACCGGCGAGTTGGATGAGAATCAGATTCGAGAAATAGAGGACCGGGTAAAATTCCACCGGGCACTCGCCGAGAGAAAAGCCGACGTAATTCGTCTGATCGATGAACAGGGCAAGCTAACCGAAGAACTCCGGGATCGGATCAACCGGGCTGCCAAACCAACCGAGGTAGAGGATCTGTATCTTCCTTATCGTCCGAAAAGAAGAACCAGAGCCAGCATGGCCCGGGAAAAGGGACTGGAACCTCTGGCCGCTTATTTACTATCTTTTCCGAGAGAAGGTTCGCCGGAAGCGGAGGCGGAGAAGTACCTCTCAGACCAGGTACCTGACCCGGATGCCGCTCTCCAGGGTGCCATGGATATCGTAGCCGAGATGGCAGCGGAGGAGGCTGAGGTTCGCCAGTGGGTGCGCCAATATACCATGCGCAATGGTTATCTAAGCTCGAAAGCCCGGGATGCAGAAAAGGACTCGGTATATCGTGATTACTACGAAAATTACCGTGAATCAGTGGCCAAAATCGTACCCCATCGCGTACTGGCCATTAACCGCGGAGAACGGGAAGAATTTCTCATGGTATCGGTGGAGGTTGATGAGGAGAGAATACTGGATTGGTTGTTCCGGCGTTTTATCCGGGAAGGAGTGACGGTCGAGCTGGTACGCAAATCTCTGGCCGATGCTTACAAACGGTTGGTGGCCCCGGCCATCGAAAGAGAGATTCGTAATCAGTTGACCGAAAACGCTGAGGCCCATGCGATTACCATATTCTCTCGTAACCTGCGCAGCCTCTTACTGCAGCCACCGGTCAGGGGCAAGGTGGTGCTGGGGGTGGATCCTGCCTACCGGACTGGTTGTAAATGGGCGGTGGTCGATGAAACCGGAAAGCTGCTGGAGATCGGCGTGGTGTATCCCACCCCTCCGCAGAAAAAGGTAGCAGAAGCTGAACGGGTATTTGCCCGACTGATAGACCAGTACGGGGTTGAGGCGATAATCTGCGGCAACGGCACTGCCAGCCGGGAAACGGAGCAGTTTATCGCGGATTTCATAAAGAAATGCGGTAAGCCTGACCTGAACTATACTATTGTTAATGAAGCCGGAGCCAGTGTTTATTCAGCCTCCAAGCTGGCGGCCGCGGAATTTCCAGATTTAGACGTATCCGAGAGAAGTGCGGTTTCCATAGCCAGAAGAATCCAGGATCCGCTGGCAGAACTGGTCAAGATTCCCCCTCAGGCCATAGGGGTGGGACAGTACCAGCATGATATCGCTGCTAAAAGGTTGGAGGAAAATCTGGAGGCTGTGGTGGAATCGGTGGTTAACTATGTGGGTGTGGATCTAAATACGGCATCAGCCCCCTTGCTCAGTTATGTAGCGGGAATCAAACCCACCGTGGCCAATAATATCGTGCAGTACCGGGAAAGTAACGGCCGGTTTAAAAGCAGGCAGGAAGTAAAAAAGGTTCCCCGACTGGGGCCCAAGACCTTTGAACAGTGCGCCGGGTTCCTGAGAATTATGGAGGGTGAAACCCTCCTGGATATGACACCTATTCACCCCGAATCATACGATGTAACCCATGAATTAATGAAAATGGCGGGCTTGAGTCTGGGCCAAATTGGTACCGGGGACTTTCGCCAACGGCTATCTATGCTTAATAATGCTCCCGGAGAAATAGAAGCTATAGCCGGGAAAACCGGGGTAGGAGTTCCCACCCTGAAAGATATCGTCGACAGCCTGATGCGCCCGGGTCGCGATCCCCGGGAGGAGCTACCTCCGCCCATATTCCGCACTGATGTGATAGCGATGGAGGATTTAAAACCGGGTATGCAATTGCAGGGAACCGTACGCAATGTGACGGATTTTGGAGCCTTTGTAGATATTGGGGTGAAAAGGGACGGGCTGGTCCATATATCCGAATTGGCCGATAGGTTCGTCAGGCATCCCCTGGATGTCGTGTCCATAGGGGACACTGTAACGGTATGGGTGTTATCGGTCGACATCGACCGGGGGCGCATAAGTCTGTCCATGAAGGATGCCGCTCCAGTATAGGGCCAATCATAGACCGGGTTGGACCGTGTAGTAAAACCCCGGTCTATTCATTCCATCACGAAACGCTGCAGGCTGCCCTCCGGGGTCAGCAGGTGGGTGGCACAGGAAATACAGGGATCGAATGACCTGACGGTTCGATAAATCTCTACCGGCCGATCGATTTTGGCCACCGGTAGTCCAGTCAGGGCCGTTTCTGCGGCTCCGGGTCGATGGTTTTGATCCCGGGGAGAGAAATTCCACTCCGAGGGAGTGATTACATCATACTCCAGAACGTTATCCCCTTCGGTTTTGAGCCGGTGATACAGGGAACCCCGCAAGACCTCGGTAGCCCCCACTGACACCGGGTTTACCAGTTCGCCTTTCGGTTTAACCTTCCAGTCCACCTGGTTCTCCAACTTTATAGTATCCAGCCATTGCGCCATTATATCCCCCACCTGGATGGTCTCATAAGCCCGGGCCACAATCCGGTCCATGGTGGAAGAGCGAGGGGGGTAGATACCGGCCACCACGCCCCGGGCCAGGGGTCCTACCTCCATAACCAGGCCCTTATAGCGTGGGGCTTTGACCCAGGTGTAGGCTCCCGGTTTGTCAGGGTCTGGTACGGTTTCGTGGTCTTCTTGGGTGAACCAGGAATACTTGATATCCGTTACAATGGCTTCAATATCCAGGGGATGAGCTTTACCGTGGTAATAGACACCGGAGGGTAAAACTGGATTACCCGATGGAGTTAGCGGGAGCAGGCCGAAAGAAAGGAAATTACCCGGGCCGGCTCCCAGACGAAAATAATCTTCATAACGTCGGGCCAGTAAATCAACATCTCGGGCCAGTCCGTCCCGCAAGAAGGTGTTTACCTTTTGCAGGTTGGACCTGGCTTTCAGGACCAGGTCGCTGCGGGGTGCAACCGATACTCCGCCGGCTACAATACCGTGATTATGCGGGGCCTTGCCCCCGAAGATGGCTATGGACTCGTGACAAAGCCGGCTGATTTCTATCGCCTGGTAGTAGTTGTTCACCAGCCGCTGGGTTTCACCCATATTGAAGCGGTAATCTCTCCCATTTTGCGGTTGAAAGGGCAGGGCCCGGCTCTCCACAAAATCGGGCAGGCCGAGCAGATAGAAATGGCGCAGGTGGTTCTGCAGCAGCTCGAATCCCAGTAGAATATTACGCAGCATCTGTACCGGTTCTGATACCTTAACGGCATAGGCCTTCTCTACAGCATAAGTGGATACCAGCCCGTGGGCCAGTGAACAAATGCCGCAAATACGTTCGGTAAAATAGGGCGCATCCTCCGTTTTTCTCCCCTGCATCATTATTTCAAAACCTCGGTACATGGTACCCATAACTCGGGCTTCTTTAACTTTATTTTTATCTACAACTGCCTCCACAGTCATCAGACCGCTGATTCGAGTTACCGGACTCAGTTCCACCTTAATCTTTGACACCATCAGCCCTCCTTCGTTTGGTCAGCGTACTGGCTAAAGTTCTCCATAATCCACTCCGCGGCTCGGTTTTAGCGTCGGTTTGCTCCCGTGGTAAGGGTTCAAAAAATGGTTCCATAGCATCAGGAAAGCCGGGGTTGGTACAGCCGATACAGGGTGTATTGGCTTTTACCGGCCAGCTTACGTAATCATTCCACTGGCGGACGGGACAGTCTGCCCTGGTGACCGGCCCCTTACAGCCCAGCAGGAACATGCACTCTGTATCGCCGATATTCTGGGCAAAGATGCCCCGGTCGAAGAACGACCTGCGGGTACACCGTCGATGAACGGTTTCTCCATAGAAGAGCAGGGGACGGTTGAACTCCTCCAGTTCAGGTTCTCCAAAAAGCAAGAGGTGCACCAGGGTGCCGATTATCCAATCCGGGTGAGCCGGGCAGCCCGAAGCATTGACCACTTTCCGGCCCAGGAAATCGCCCACACCCACACTGCGGGATGGATTGGGACGGGCGGCGGAAGGTCCTCCAAAGGCTGCACAGGTGCCGACTGCTAATACATGTCGGGCCAATTCTCCCAGTTCGCGTACTATGTCTGCTCCGCTCACCGCGCGGCCTTCCTGGCGGTGGACTACAGTGAACTCTTCGTTCAGAGCTATGGCTCCTTCTACCACCAGGATGAAACGGTTCTGTTGTTGTAAAGCGGTGCGATGCAGGATATCGATGGCCGTATCATCCTGCGCTGACATAAGGAAATTCCAGTACCGAATATCAATTAACCATTCCAGTATTTGGGCCAGGTCTGGTCCTATGCTATTCCACAGGGATACTGAGTTTCCGGAACAGCCCGTGGTCTCAATCCAGATGACCGTCGGTTTCGCCTTCTTCGAGGTCTGGAAGTGCGCCTTCAGCAGCGGGAGAACCACTGAACCCAGCCGTCCGCCATGCTGGGGGTCCTGGCAGATTTTCTGGTATTCGTTGACATCCATAATCTATTCTCCTCGTATAATTTTTCAGAACCACCGAACTGCCCCAAAGTGTCATGGGGGATAATGTTGAGCGGTAATAAGAGTTTCGGGCTATTGTTTTTCGGAGTTCTTCTACAGTTTATAAAGCGTAAGGAGGGAATATGACCGTGAGGGAGGAGGATTCATTGAAATGAAGGGAATGATATAGTAGATCACGAAATCAAGATAGGTATTGAGTTAATAACCGCGTGCCTGAGGGACGATTTCGGGTAGTTGTTCAGCTCGGCGAATGAAACGAGGTAAGTAATATGAAATCATTGGTTCTGGCAGAGAAACCCAGCGTGGGGCGTGAGATAGCCCGGGTACTGAAATGTAACCGCAAAGCCAAAGGTTACCTGGAGGGTTCAAAGTATGTGGTAACCTGGGCTCTGGGACATCTGGTCACCCTGGCTGAGCCCGATGATTATGATCGAAAACTCAAAGAGTGGCGTATGGAGGACCTGCCCATGCTGCCGGAGAAGATGAAGCTTAAAGTCATCAGACAGACTTCCCATCAATTCCGGGTGGTCAGGGGCTTGATGAGGCGTAAAGATATTAAGGATCTGGTCATCGCTACTGACGCCGGCCGGGAAGGTGAACTGGTGGCCCGCTGGATCATGGAAATGGCCAACTGGAAAAAGCCCTTCCGACGGCTGTGGATTTCCTCCCAGACTGATAATGCCATCCATGAAGGCTTTGCCCGACTGCAAGCCGGGAAGGTCTACGACAACCTGTATGACGCCGCTGTCTGCCGGGCCGAGGCCGATTGGCTTATCGGGCTTAATGTTACCCGTGCCCTGACCTGCAAGTTCAATGCCCAGCTCAATGCCGGTCGAGTACAGACCCCCACCCTGGCCATGATTGTCCAGCGTGAAAACGAAATCAAGCGGTTTGTACCGGTCGACTACTGGACGGTAAGGGCTGACTTTGGCAGCTATTTTGGCGACTGGCGTGGCCGTAAGGGAGGCCGAATCTTTGACCCGGCCCGGGTGAAAGAAATTGAGGCGGCAGTTAACGGTCAGCAGGGTACCATCAAGGAAGTGAAGACCGAGGCCAGGAGCGAACCGCCTCCGCTGGCCTACGATTTGACTGAATTACAAAGAGATGCTAACCGGCGTTACGGTTGGCCGGCACGTAAGACGCTGGCCGTGCTGCAGGGCCTTTATGAACGGCATAAGCTGGTGACCTACCCCCGTACCGATTCGCGTTACATCACCAGTGATATGGTTCCGACCTTGTCTTTGCGTTTACGAAGTATGGGGGTAGGGCCCTACGCAGCTATGGCTAAACCGCTGCTCCAAAAACCATTACAAGCCGGAAAACGTCTGGTTAATAACAGCAAGGTAACGGATCATCATGCCATCATCCCTACCGAACAAACCTTGAACCTGGCAGCTCTCGACCAGGAGGAAAAGCGGCTCTACGATCTGATAGCCCGTCGTTTTCTGGCCGTACTGTCTCCACCTTACCGCTACCACCAGACTACCATTATTACCGTAGTTAATGGAGAAAATTTCTATTCCCGGGGCAAGGTGGAGATTGATCGGGGGTGGCGGGTGGTACAGGGAGCCATCACTGATACGGAAGAGACGGGTGAGGAGCAGGTCCCCGAACAGACCCTGGCCCGGCACCAGAAGGGCACCAGGGTAGAGCTCAAAAGCTGTAAAACCCGCAAACATAAGACCAAACCACCGGCCCGCTATACTGAGGCCACTTTACTAACCGCCATGGAGAATTGCGGCCGCCTGGTAGAGGATAAAGAATTGCGGGAATCCATTCAGGGCAGTGGGCTGGGCACTCCAGCTACCCGGGCCGAAATCATTGAGAAGCTTGTTCGTACCAGTTATATTGAACGTCAGGGCAAGGCCCTGGTACCTACTTCTAAAGGTAAACAGCTGGTGGGTCTGGTACCCCCGGCTTTACGCTCGCCGGAGCTGACAGCCGAATGGGAACAGAGCCTGGCTGATATAGCCCGGGGTGCGGGCAATAAAGCCGATTTTATCAACGGCATCCGTCAGGATACGGATAAACTGGTGCAGAGTATCCGAGCCGATACCGCTACTTACAAGCCAGACAATGTTTCTAAAACCAAATGTCCGCTTTGTGGACGCTATATGCTGATTGTCAGTGCCCGGAGAGGCAGAATGCTGGCTTGCCCCGATCGTTCCTGTGGTCATCGCCAGCCGGAGAAGGAGGACTTTACCAGGTTGGGCCATACCAGCCGGGC
>JAAZLJ010000010.1 GCA_012799365.1 Syntrophomonadaceae bacterium
ACTTCCCCGCTGGTAAGGTACACCTGATAATTAACCGTGGGAGCTGTAGCAATAAGATCCAGGTCATATTCTCTCTCCAGACGTTCACGTACGATTTCCATATGCAGAAGACCCAGAAAACCGCAGCGAAATCCCATGCCCAGTGCTTCGGATTGTTCAACTTCAAAATGCAGAGAGGCATCATTGAGTTTGAGTTTTTCCAGGGCATCCCGCAGCTTATCAAATTCAGCGGTTTCCACCGGATGTAAAGCACAGAAAACCACCGGCTTTACCTCGCGGTAGCCCGGCAGGGGTTCCGAAGCCGGGTTACGAACCGAGGTTATGGTATCCCCCACCCTCATATCGGTAACATTCTTAATGCTGGCCGCCAGGTATCCTACCTCTCCGGCCTGTAAACTTTCAGCCGGCTGCATATAAGGAGAGAAAACCCCGACTTCAATCACTTCAAATTCCAGGCCGGTGGACATCATTTTGATTTCATCACCTTTTTTTACCTGGCCTTCAAATACCCGCATATAAGAGATGGCTCCTCGATACGGATCGAAAAACGAATCGAAAATCAGAGCCTGCAACGGTGCCTCCACCTGACCTGACGGAGGAGGAATTTTTTGCACTACGGCCTCCAGGACCTCTTTTATGCCCTGTCCCAGTTTGGCCGATATGGGTATGATTTCCTCCGGGTCTAATCCAATGACCTCCTCCATTTGTCGGATAGTTCCCTCTGGATCAGCATTGGGGAGATCCAGTTTATTAATAACCCCGATCATCTCCAGATTCTGATCCATGGCCAGATAGATGTTAGCCATAGTCTGGGCCTCGATGCCCTGTGAAGCATCGACCACCAGAACTGCACCTTCACAAGCGGCCAGACTGCGCGATACCTCATAGGTGAAATCCACATGCCCGGGGGTATCTATCAGGTTCAGGACATATTCCTGCCCATCTTCAGCCTGATACTGCAATCTTACCGGCTGCAGTTTTATAGTGATGCCTCGCTCTCGTTCCAGATCCATCTTGTCCAGGAACTGCTCCCGCATCTCCCGCTCAGACAGGGTTCCAGTAAACTCCAGCAGCCGGTCAGCCAGAGTTGACTTGCCGTGATCTATATGAGCAATAATAGAAAAATTCCGCATATTAGTAGACAAACTATAACCTCCGATTATAAAACGATTTGTACCCCGGGGTTCAGGGCCATGATAAAATGTCTCAGTAAAGTACAGTCCCCGGGGGATTGACTCCCAGATTAATTATACCGTATCCGGCGCAGTGCCTTCAATCCAGGGATATGATTGCGAGCCAACCTCATGATGAGTTCCGCTTCCTCCATCTTTAATACCAGAGCCATACCTCCGTAGAGCACGACTCCAACGGTCGTACCCACCAGCACCGCTATTAACTGAGCAGCCTTGGTCGGAACCACCAGAATCTGCAGCAGGTGTAGTGCAGCCCCGCGGGCCGCCACATACATAACCAGAGAAGTACCTAAAGATATGAAAAAACTGCTGGTAATCTTCCACCCTCCAATAGCCCCTACCCGACGCCGCAGCCACAGCAAGAGCACCAGCATATTAAAGACTCCTGATAGAGAATAAGCCAGGGCTAACCCCCGGTATCCCAACGTACCCGATAGATGAATTGAAAGATATATATTAAGTGCCACCGTTAGTACCCCTACCACCACCGGGGTGACTGTATCCTTCACCGCATAAAAGGCCCGATTTAAAACCTGTAAAGCTGAATAAGCAAACAAGCCTATGCAATAGTAAAACAAAGCCGTTGCCGTAGTAATGGTATGAGAAGCTGTGAAGTTCCCCTGTTGGAATAAGAGACCGATAAGCGGCTCTCGCAAGGCCATCAAGCCCAGAGCTGAAGGTAGCGTAATAAAGAAAACCGCCCTCAGACCTCGAGAAACCGTGTTTTTAAAATCGGTCATTTCCTGGCGGGCGGCCAGAGAAGTGAGGGTGGGAAAAACGGCAATAGCTATAGACACCGCAAAGATGCCGATAGGAAGCTGCATTATACGCTGCGAAAGTTTTAAAGCAGATATAGCCCCCGACCCCAGACCTGAGGCCAGGTTCTGGCTAACAAACAGATTAAACTGGCCTACAGATAGACCTATCAAAACCGGCAGCATGAGAACCATAACTTCTCGTAATCCAGCATCACGAAGATCCAGTGATAGTGTATATTGGGGTCTTACCCGCACCAATGACGGAACCTGCACCAGGAAGCTGAGCGCCGCACCCAGTACCACCCCTAAAGAAAAAGCTGTGATGCCCAAACGAGATGATAGCAGCAGGCCCAGGGTGATAATCCCCAGGTTATAAAAGATACCACCCAGCGCGGGAGCGGCAAACCGCTGGTGGGAATTCAAAATCCCCATAGTCAGCCCGTTTAGAGCCATAAAAATGGTTTGAACAAACATAATACGGGTAAGGCTAACCGCCAGGTCAATGCTCTGAGGGGGGAGTTTAGGAACCAGGAGCAGGATGAGCGGACGTGTATAAATATAGGCCACCACGATCAAGGCCAGCATCAAAATACCGATGAGGTTCAAAAGAATACTGGCTGTTCTCCAGCCCTCTTCCCGCCGACCCGTAGCCAGGTAGCTGGAGAAAACCGGAATAAAGGCGGAGCTCAGGGCCCCACCCACCAGTAGCATATAGATGAAATCCGGTATAGAAAAAGCAGCATTAAATGCATCGGTTACATAGTTCTGACCAAACTTGGTATAGATAACCACATCGCGAACATACCCGAGCAGCCGTGCTACCAGAGTGGCAGCCATGATAAGAACGGCCGCCCTGGCTACCTGCCTGCCTTGACTCGCCATTTGCAACACCTTCCATATGGGATATTCTATACGTCATGACGGTCAAAAGGCAAACAAATCGTTAAGATAGGCTGTAAAAGGGGTAAAATAGAAAGGTTTTAAGTATCTTCTCCAGATTGACGACATGGGGTTCCCCCAGCCAGATGACCCGAACCTGTCCACCCTGCAGCCAGTCCACATCTACAATCGGTCCCATATCCTGTAAAGTCAGGCTGCTCAGACCGGCAGCAGCGGTATTCAAGCCCATTACCAACAGGAAAAGGACGGTAACCAGCACCAGTACTCGCAGCAGGCTGCGCACTAATCCTTCATCTCCTTGAATACTTCACCAAGAATATCCGCCAGCAGTTCGGTAGAATAAAGAGCCTCTTGCAGGCTGTTATGATCATTACCCACCTCGATCAGAAGGGCTCGCTCATGGAATTCCTGATTATAGGTTCCAGCTTTGGCCCTGACTCCCTTTATGAGTCCAGGGTATAACTCCTGGCTGGTTTCTAATATCCTGCGGGCAAACTCGGCATTTTTTTCCCAATGAGGATGTGGTTTTCTTTCATCGGTCCCTACTATAATCAGTATCTTGGCCGCCTTTTTCCCATCTATCTCCACCACTTCAGGTTTTTCCTGGGGGATAGAATCACGGTGAATATCAAAAAGGGCAGCAAAGTTCCCCTGATCCA
>JAAZLJ010000071.1 GCA_012799365.1 Syntrophomonadaceae bacterium
TGCTTGTGGGATGAGAACGGCCAAACCGCCCGCCAATTGGCAGACCGGTTATATGTTGACGGCTCTACCATGACCGGTCTTTTGGATCGCATGGAAAGAAAAGGACTGGTAGAAAGACACCATAACTCCAAAGATCGCCGGGCCTTAAAAGTGGTACTCACCAATAAAGGACGCGAACTGGAAGAACCGCTCAACCAGATTATCGAGGATACCAACCGTAAAGCTCTACAAACACTTGACGATTCAGAAGTCAATACCCTGAGGAAATTGCTGCATAATCTGGAACCGCGTCGATAAATAGTTGGTATGCAAATTAATGATTGACAAACTATCTTTCCTGATAATACAATGCAGGTAAGATGAGAGTATGGTTAACTCGACATCAACGCCTGGATGGTGCTGACCAGAACCAGTGAGAAAGGAGAGGTTATTGTGGATTTCAAATTGACGGAAGAACAGGAACTAGTAAGAGCGAATATTAGAGAATTTGTACAAGAGTACCTGGATCCCATTGCAGTCAAGATTGACGAAGAAAGCCTGTACCCCGCCGACGTAATCGCCAAACTGGCAGAAATGGGATGGATGGGCATGCCCTATCCCGAGGAGTATGGTGGTGCTGGAACCGATTTTCTTACCTATACTATCGTAGTTGAGGAGATCTCCCGTTCTTGTGCCGCTACCGGTTTTACTTTTTCCTGCCACACCGCTTTGGGCTCTGGCCCCATCTACAATTTTGGCTCCGAAGAGCAGAAGCAAAAATACCTGACACCTCTGTGTAAAGGCGAAAAGATTGCCGCTTTTGCCCTGACAGAACCTGGAGCAGGAACCGATGTCAATGCCGGAACCACGACAGCAGTGCTTGATGGTAATGAATATGTGTTAAACGGCACCAAGACCTTTATCTCCAACGGCCCGGTGGGCGATACCTTCGTGATATTTGCTAAAACAGACCCCGAAGCAGGCCCTAAAGGTATGAGCGCATTTATCGTTCCCAAGGATGCTCCCGGCTTCAAAGTGGGAGAAATCTTCTATAAAATGGGTATCCGCGCTTCGCAAACCTCTGAAATAATCCTCCGGGATTGCCGCATACCGAAAGAAAACCTGTTGGGTAAAGAGGGCGATGGGTTCCGTATTGCCATGTCTACCCTCGATAATGGAAGAATAGGCGTAGCCGCTCAGGCGGTGGGCATTATTCAGGCCGCTCTGGACGAATCCATCAAGTACTCTAAGGAAAGAATCCAGTTCAACCGACCTATTTCTCGCCAGCAGGCCATCCAATGGATGATCGCCGATATGGGAACCGAGCTGCAGGCAGCTAGATTTCTTACCTACCATGCCGCCTGGCTGAAAGATCAGGGGGAACGTTATTCCCAGCAAGCCTCTATGGCCAAACTGTTCGCCGCCGAGGCTGCATCTCGCCATACTTCTAAAGCCGTGCAGATTCACGGTGGTTACGGATATATAAAAGGCTTCAAAGTGGAACGCTTGATGCGCGATGCCAAGATAACCGAGATCTACGAAGGCACCTCGGAAGCACAGCGTATGGTAATAGCGGGAAGCCTGCTCCGCTAAGAATTTCAGTATCGCCTTTGATGTGAACTGCCAACCAGAAGGAATGGCCAGCAGGTCTGCTAAGACCCGACATACGGGTTAACTGCAGTTTCACATCAAAGGCATTTTTATCAGTAACAAAGGGGTGACAAAATCGTGCCCAAGATTATAACCTGCTTTAAATGGGTTATTGACCAGGCCGACATCAAATCAGAACCTGGCTCCAATCGTCTGATACTGGATCGGGTTGACTATAAGATCAGTGACTACGACCGTAACGCCATAGAAGAAGCCGTACGCCTGCAAGAAGTATATGGGGGCAGTGTGGCAGCATTAACCATCGGAACTCCGGCCGCCAGAAAGAGCCTTAAAGATGCCCTGGCCCGCGGGCCGGAGCAAGCATATTTCGTCCACGATGCCTCTTTTAATGATCTGGAACCTGCACAGACTGCTTCCCTGCTGGCCCGGGCCCTTGACTCCCAGATTGATTACGACCTCATTATCTGCGGCGAAGGTTCTGGCGACTTATATGCTCAACAGGTGGGACCACGCCTGGCTGAGAACCTGAATCTACCGTGCATCACCCAGGCCAGAAAATTAACCATCCAGGAAAACCAGGTTATTGCTGAACGTAAAGTAGAAGAGGGTATCGAAGTGGTAGCCGCTCCTATGCCCTGCCTGGTTACCGTTCTACCCGAAATCAACACTCCCAGAATTCCTGGTCTCAAGGATACCCTGGCCGCCTCAAAAAAACCGGTAACCGAGATCTCCCTTCAGGATCTGGGCCAATACTACGAGCCCTGCCTGAAAACCATCGACCTCCAGGCCACCACTATGGAGCGAAAATGTGAAAAGTTCGACCCTGCGGATGGTCTCAATAAACTGGCCCAGGCGCTTGTAAAAGCGGCCGCTATAAGTTAAGGAGGTGGATAATAATGGCAGGAGTTTGGATCCTGGGAGAAAATCATGAACAAACCCTGGAACTATTGAATGGGGGGCGAAAGCTAGCTGACCAGTTAGACACTAAACTGGTGGCCCTGTTCCGGGGTGTTCAGGAACTGGCCCCCGAATATATTGATTATGGGGCTGACGAAGTACTGGTGTTACCCCCCATCGCTCCGGAACAACCATTCAGCAGCTATGTACCAATTATAGTTGAAGAAGCCCGGCAGGAAGACCCTGATATTTTTCTGGTAGCAGCCACAACTCGGGGTAAAGAAATCGCCGCCCGGATAGCTGCTCGTTTGAACACCGGTCTGGGAAGCGAATGCACCGGGCTGATCTTGGACCCGGACAGCGGAAAACTGCATATGAAACGTATGATGTTTGGAGGAGCAGCGGTACAAAAAGTAGTCTGCACCACCCGTCCTCAGATGGCCACCATACCTTTACACACTTTTGAACCGACTGCGCGGTTAGAAGGTAGAACGGGTCAGGTACGTGAACTGGCTGCACCCCCGGCCTCAGCCGTTAGTATAATTGAACGCAAGCCCAGGGAAAAAGAGTCCAGTAACATCACCGAAGCGAGAGTACTGGTCTGTGTGGGGCGGGGCCTGCAGAAAGAAGCCGACCTGGAACTGGCACGAGAGCTGGCCGAGGCACTGGGAGGCGAAATAGCCTGTACTCGACCCATCGCTGAAGAGCTGCACTGGCTGCCAGAAGAAAGTTATATCGGACTCTCCGGCCAGCACGTTAAGCCCGATCTGTACATTGGTATAGGAATTTCAGGACAAATCCAACATACGGTCGGTATCCGTGATGCAAAAGTTATCTGTGCAGTAAACCGTGATGAAAAGGCAGCTATTTTCCAGATCTCAGACTACGGTATCACCGGGGATCTGTATGAGGTTATACCTCGACTCACGGCGGAATTGAAAAAGGTATTACAAAAATAAGGTGTGATACAATCATGGCCGAAGATAAATTTACAGCGATTGTGGTAGGAGCGGGCCCGGCCGGAAGTACCGCCGCCTACCTGTTGGCCCGGGAAGGTCTGGATGTTCTTCTCATCGAAAAAGGAGACACCCCCGGAAGTAAGAACATGTTTGGCGGCAGGATGTACAGTTATGCCTTGAATCGAATTATGCCTGACTTCTGGGAAGAAGCACCGTTAGAACGACCGGTAGCACGTGAAATCATAACCTTAATGGATGATGAAAAAAGTGTATCCGTTACCTACCGGGATGAAAACTGGCTGCACCCACCATACCACTCCTGGGTTCTACTGCGAGCGGATTTTGACGCCTGGTTGGCTTCCAAAGCCGAAGAAGCCGGGGCGCTTCTGGCCTGCAACATCCTGGTCGACGATGTTGTGTGGGACGGTGATCGTATAGTAGGAATACAGGCGGGAGATGATCAGCTTCTGGCTGACGTGGTCATCTGTGCCGATGGCGCCAATTCCTTACTCACGGAAAAGGCCGGGTTACGTAATCGACTGCTTCCCCACCAGGTAGCCACCGGGTTCAAGCAGGTTATAGAACTCCCGCCTGAGACCATCAATCAACGTTTCCAATTGAATGGCAGCGAAGGCGTGGCCCAATTATTTGCCGGCAGCTGTACCAGAGGGATGCAGGGAGGAGGTTTTCTCTATACCAACAAAAACAGTATCTCCCTGGGCCTGGTAATCAAATCTTCCGACCTGCAGCATAACCAGTATTATCCGGCTGAACTTCTGGAAGACTTCAAGGCCCACCCTACTATAGCACCGCTCGTCGCCGACGGGCGAGAAGCAGAATATTCTGCTCATCTGGTACCGGAAGCCGGTCTGGAGATGGCTCCCCGACTGTTTGGTAGCGGCATTTTAGCAGCAGGAGATGCAGCGGGATTTGTTATCAACCTGGGCTATCTGGTAAGGGGTATGGATCTGGCTATAGCCTCAGGAGAAGCAGCCGCCCGCACCGTTATTCAGGCCAGGACCAACAACGATTTTTCTGCCGAGGGACTGAGTATTTACCAGCAATTTCTGCAGGAAACTGCCGTCCTGACCGCCATGGAAACCTACCGTCAGGCACCCCGGTTTCTCGACAACCGACGCCTGTACGAAGTATATCCTGCCCTGGCCACCGGCTTGCTGAGCAGGATGTTCACCGTAGACGAAACTTCCCCGGTACACCTGATGACCAAAGCTCTGAATGAATTAAAGAAAAATGAGATGGGTTTAACCCGTTTGATCGGTGATGCCTGGAAAGGGGGACGGTCACTATGAAGCGTCTGACCGTAGAAGAAATGCTGGCCTTTAATAAATATGTGGTGGATGACGAAGCCAACCATATCACCCTCAACCGGGAGCTCTGCGCTGCTTGCCAGAACAAAGCTTGTGTCTACGTGTGTCCCGCCGGTCTCTATACCCTGAAGGATGGAGAAATTAATTTTGATGATGCGGGATGCCTGGAATGCGGAACCTGCCGGGTGATCTGCCCTCAAGCCATCAGCTGGCAGTATCCCCGGGGCAGCTTTGGAGTCATTTACCGATATGGATAGGTATTTAAGACCGGGGCTTGAGCCCCGGTCAATAAATTACGCCTTACTGAACTGAGTAGTGAAGCGATCAGTCCAACTCTTTTAAAAGATTAGCCATTTCGATAGCAGTAAGGGCGGCATCAGCCCCTTTGTTACCAGCCTTGGTACCCGCCCGTTCAATGGCCTGTTCAATGGTATCAGCCGTGATGATCCCGTAAGCCACCGGCACCCCGGTCTGCAGCCCTACCTGAGCAACACCTTTGGTGACCTCGGATGCCACATATTCGAAATGGGGAGTAGCCCCGCGGATAACCGCCCCCAGGCAGATAACCGCATCATATTTCTTCTGCGCCATCCTCTGAGCTGCTATCGGCAGCTCGAAGGCTCCTGGAACCCAGGCGATCTCGATATTGCGAGAGTCGGCCCCATGTCGGATGAGAACATCCATACACCCTGAGAGCAGTTTCTGAGTAATAAATTCGTTAAACCTCGATACCACCAACCCGAAACTCAGGTTTTCCGCAATCAATTTTCCTTCATAAACCCTGGTCAAAACACTACCTCCTACCCTAAAAATAGTCCACCCCAACCCAATGCCGGGTCCCAATAACGGTACTGGCATCTCGGGTTAATCGTTATCAATACTATAAGGTATAACCTCATACTCTAATCAGTGTTTGAGCTATATTATCCCGCTATATGGTAGCCAGCAGATGCCCCATTCTTTCTTTTTTGGTCTTCATATAGCGCTGGTTTTCCACCTTAACCTGTACCTCAATAGGAACTCGTTCTACCATGGACAGACCGTAACCTTCCAGCCCCCGGATCTTTTTGGGATTGTTAGTCATCAAGCGCATTTTCCTGACCCCCAGGTCGACCAGAATCTGTGCTCCAATACCGTAATCACGCAAATCCGCCGGGAAACCCAGGTCTTCGTTAGCCTCGACCGTATCTCTGCCCTCTTCTTGCAGCTTATAGGCTCGGATCTTGTTAACCAACCCGATCCCCCTGCCCTCCTGGCGCATGTACAGCAGTACTCCCTTACCCGCTTCCTCAATCATTTCCAGAGCTCGGCCCAGCTGCTCTCCGCAATCACAGCGCAAAGAACCAAATACATCCCCGGTAAGACATTCGGAGTGTACCCGAACCAAAATAGGTTCGTCTTTTTCCCATTCTCCTTTGACCAAAGCCAGATGTCCTTTACCGTCCAACAATGAACGGTAAGCCACCCCGGCGAACTTCCCAAAACGAGTAGGAAGTTGAATCGACTCCACTTTTTCCACCAGAACCTCAGTTCGACGCCGGTATTGGATCAGATCAGCGACTGTGATTATCTTCAGATCGTGTTCATGAGCAAACTCCATCAGCTCCGGAACCCGGGCCATAGCACCATCATCATTCATTATTTCACAGCATACCCCGGCCGGGTAAAGACCCGCCAATAATGCCAGATCCACCGTGGCCTCGGTATGTCCAGCCCGTCTCAGTACACCACCTTCCTGGTATCGCAAAGGAAAAACATGCCCCGGACGGCGAAAGTCCGAAGGTTCCACGGTAGGAGAGAGCAGTGCCAGAATAGTTTCGGCCCGTTCAAAGGCAGAGATACCAGTTCGAGTGGTTTTGTAGTCTACCGAAACGGTAAAAGCGGTTTCATGATTATCCGTATTATCAGTAACCATTTGTCTAATATCCAGCTCGTCCAGGCGCTCTCCTTTCATAGGAGTGCAGATAAGCCCTTTGCCATAAGTGGCCATAAAGTTGACCGCCTCCGGGGTGACCTTATCCGCCGCCATTACCAGATCACCTTCATTTTCACGGTCCTCATCATCAACTACGATGAGCATCTTCCCCGCTTTGATATCCTCAATGGCTTCCTCGATGGTGTTAAACACCTTGGTCATCTCCTCCTTTATATTACATAACCATGCTCACGCAGGAAATCCCAACCCAATGTCTGGCCGTCGTTGGTCTGGTTATCAGCCTTCATTAACCTTTCCACGTACTTGCCAATTACATCAGCCTCCAGGTTCACATAATCCCCAGGACGTTTAAAACCTAATGTGGTTAATTTTGCCGTATGGGGGATAAGAGAAACGATTATACCATCAGACAGTACATCCACAATAGTAAGGCTGATACCATCGATAGCTATGGAACCCTTGGGCAGAACGTAACGCATAACCTCATCCGGAGCTTTGATCCGGGTCACTACCGCAATGTCTACCCTGGTCTGCTCGACCACCTGACCCACACCGTCTACATGTCCCAGCATCAGGTGTCCCCCCAGCCGATCCTGTAACCGCAGGGCCCGTTCGAGATTCACCTTTTGCCCGGCCCGAAGATAGCGTAAGGTGGTCTTGTCCATGGTTTCCGGCATCACATCAGCCGTAAACTGTTCAGAGCTAAACTCGACGACCGTGAGACATACCCCATCTACTGCAATGCTGTCTCCTAATTTCACATCTTCCAATACCCTGGTGGCTTCTATAGCCAGGCGAATGGACTGACTACCCCGCCTTACCGCTTTAACTACACCTAGTTCCTCGACAATTCCGGTAAATATCTGGCTTCACCTCTTTTCGCTGCTACAAAAATAGACGCAGATTAACGCTGATATTTATGATAATGCTGAAAATAAAAACTAACTCAAATAACCGGTGATGAGGATATCCTCCTGAAAACGGTCAATGTTATAACTGGTTAGCCTGACAGCTTCCGCCATACGGGCCACTCCCCTACCTCCTACCGGTGAAGGTGCCCGATTCCCACCACAAAGTTTGGGAGCAATAAACCAATAGACCTTATCTACCAACCCTGCCTCCAGAAAAGAAGCATTAACTTGCCCGCCCCCTTCTACCAGCAAACTCATAATTTCTCTTTTCCCCAGAGCTTTTAAGACCACATCCAAGGGCAGCTTGTCCCCATCACTATCTATGGCTATTACCTTGATTCCTCGATCTTCTAGCAGTGCAGCCCGTTCCTCGCTGGCCTGGTTACTGGTAAAAACCAGGGTTGACTGCTGTGCAGCGCTGGCTGCTATTTGCGAATCCAGCGGCAGCTGCAGCTTTTCATCCAGGATAACCCGGACCGGATCCCGACGGCCTTCAACCTCCAGCCGGGTATTCAGCAGCGGATCATCCTTTATTACTGTGCCAATTCCTACCAGGATAGCATCATACACATTCCTAAGCTGATGAACAAAACGCCGAGAATCCTCACCGGTTACCCAACGCGAGTCCCCGGTATAAGTCGCAATCTTGCCATCCAGAGTCATCGCACTCTTCAAGGTCACGAAGGGAATTCCCCAGGTAATATACTTGAAGAAAAACTCGTTATTCCGACGAGCCTCTTCCTCCAGCACCCCCACCCTGACCTCGATACCGGCTTTTCTCAACCTGTTAACCCCTTGTCCGGCTACGCGAGGATTGGGATCCAAAATCGCCACCACTACCCGTTTCACACCAGCGGCTATGACCGCATCTACACATGGAGGGGTTTTCCCATAATGAGAGCAGGGTTCCAGGGTAACATAAAGCGTCGCATCCCGGGCTTGCTCCCCTGCCTGGTTTAGAGCATTGATTTCCGCATGAGGTCTTCCTGCCCGGAGATGATAACCTTCTCCCACCACTTCCCCGTCTTTTACCAAAACTGCCCCGACTATGGGATTGGGGCTGGTTCTGCCCTGAGCCCGTCGGGCCAGATTCAAAGCTCTTTTCATGTATTTATTATCATCGTCAAACATTGGCCACCCCTTATGACTTGAACCTGCACCCAAGGATCTTGCATGAAAATTTGAAACCGCAGATGAACGCTGATCGGACGCAGATTACACAGAAAATTTATGCATACGCTGAAAGTATAAAAACAACTCTACAGGAAGTGTGGTTAACCACACTCCATAAATATGTAGTTTTCATTCGTCGGTGGTGTCGGTACGACAGACATGGGCGTCTGCCAGGAAATAAGAAAAAGCCCCGATTCTTCGGGGCTTTACGAGCATAGTAGAGCATGTTCAAGTATGCCTGCAAAAATGCATACTCTCCTCATCTCTCCTTCTCCCATCCAGCCTGTTACTGTCGGCTCCGGATTCTCACCGGATCTGCCCGAAGGCTCGCGGGCTTGAGGCCTACGCCCCTCACCGCCGGCACGGAATTCCACCGATCCCCGAAGGAAAGTCTAAATATTCGATTTCTTTGAATTTATGATAGCATTCCCTATATCGGTGGTCAAGCAATCCGGTTGATTCGCTGCAAAGTCTGCACAGCTTGCACCGGATCTGCAGATTTGAAAACATATGAACCCGCTACCAGCACATCCGCCCCGGCCCGCACACAACTCTCGCCGGTCTGGTGGTTGATACCACCATCAACCTCGATTAACAGCTGAGCCTCCCGCTCATCAATCATTTGCCGCAGGTGAGAAATCTTCTCCACCGCGTTGGGTATGAACTGCTGACCGCCGTATCCAGGATTAACGCTCATAATCAGAGCCAGATCGATTTCGGTCAGGATATAATCCAGACTGCTCAAAGGGGTAGCCGGGTTAAGTGCCACTCCCGCCAGGATACCCAGTTCCTTGATCATTTTAACCACCCGGTGCAGGTGGGTACAAGCCTCAACATGCACGGTTATCAGGTCGGCTCCCGCCTGGTGAAAGACAGGTATCAAGTTTTCCGGCCTTTCGATCATCAAGTGTACATCCATAAAAAGGTCAGTCTCGCCCCGCAGGTCTTTAACCACGTCTGGCCCTATGGTCAGATTGGGCACGAAATGACCATCCATTACATCGATATGTATCCAGTCTGCTCCCGCCTGCTCTACCATTACGATATCCCGTCCCAGATAAGCAAAATCGGCTGATAGAATGGAAGGTGCAACCAATGTCATTGATAGCTCCTCTCCTTCTCTATGACCTCGCCCAGTATAGATACGTAGTTTTCATAACGAAAAGAGGCTATTTCACCCCTATTTACCGCTTCTTTAACTCCACAATCCCGCTCTTGATGATGCAAACAATCGGCAAACCGACAGCCTGAAGCCGGTTCTTGAAATTCTATAAAATGCATCGCTAACTCCTCCCGTTTCATCCTGGGCAGTTCCAACGCACTAAATCCGGGAGTATCAGCAATCCATCCCCCCTCATGCAAGGAGAATAGTTCAGCATGACGTGTGGTATGCCTGCCTCGGCCCAGTTTTCGGCTTACTTCCTGGATCTCTAGCGATACATCAGGCAGCATCAGATTAAGCAGACTTGACTTCCCTGCCCCCGAAGGTCCTGCCAGAACAGCAATGCTGTTCCCTACCACGCCAGTTAATTCCTCCACCCCCTGCCCATTGAGGGCCGATGTCTGCAAAAGCTGATAACCGATTTGAGGGTAATACTCTATAATAGATACTGCTTCAGGTTCAGGAGTGAGGTCAGACTTGTTCATTACTATACAGGATTCCAACCCATGCCACTCGGCCATGATCAGGAGCCGATCCAATGCCATCAGACTGGGACGGGGACGCGCATAGGCCAGAACAATGAAAAGCATGCTCACGTTAGCAATCGGTGGCCGATATAATTGGGTAGAACGAGGCAAGATCTCTTCGATAACTCCCCGATTATTCTCCAGCGTCGTATATACCACCTGATCGCCGGTCAATACCCGGGCTCGGATTTTCCCCCGTAATCTGCACTCGTAAACCTCACCATCCGAGGCTTGAACATAGTGAAATCCGCTTAAACTTTTTAAAACCAGTCCTTCCCCACGACTACCTGTCATAACCTTCCCCCTTGTGAAAGTAAGACGCAGAAAACACAGATGGGACGCTGATAATACTAAAAATATAAAATAACTCTTACAGGGAGTGTGGTAACCCGGCGAAACTCAGGGCTCTCTATACCGCGTATTTCTTGTACAGCTCCCCGTTCAAGTAAACCTCCACCATACCCTTGCCATAATAATTGACGGTAAGTTTTACTTCATCGCCCCCGCCATAAATATTTCTTTCTAATAACCTTTCACCCTTGATATCTTTAACTACCGCTGTAACCTGGTAATAATCTTCGTCTGTAGGCAGTGTAACATTGATAGGGACCGTCCTGGGCATGGGACCAGGCCCCTTACTGACCACTATAGAAACACTCGCATCTTTATCAACCACCAACCCCGACTTGGGATCTTGACTTACAACCTGCCCGGCAAAGTATTCAGTACTGTCCTGGCGATCCACCTTGCCTATCGCCAATTTTCTGGCTTGTAAACTAGATTTGGCCTCCTCTTCAAATTTACCCACCAGATCAGGAACCTGTGTTTGCTCCGGCTTGGGACCCAGACTTACCATTACATCCACACTGCTGCCTGCTGGTACCTGACGGTTAGCCCGTGGTTCCTGAGACACAATGTTCCCTTCCGGAACCCGATTATCGTAAATGTTTTCTGGCTCTCCCAGCTGTAACCCCATATTCTTCAGCTCAAAACGAGCATCACTCAAAGTAGTATTCACCAGATTAGGTACCTTCACCATCTCTGGACCTTTACTCAAAATTACCCGGACCTGCCGTCCCTCTTTCACCATTTTGCCCGGTTCAGGATCCTGGGTTACCACATGGCCTGCCTCGATTTCGCTGTTATACTCTTCCCCGATCTTTTCCATTTTCAGCCCGGCCTCGGCCAATTGATTATAGGCTTCCCGAGCCGACAGGTTTCTTATTTCCGGAACCTCTACTTCCTGGCCAAAAATCATACCCCGCATACCGTAAGTTAATCCTGCCAACAGCCCGATCAAGGCCACCACCAACACTAACCTGCCCATCGGTTTTACCTTTCTCTTCCTGGCCAACTTATCGTCATCTCCTTCATCAATCAGAGATGGTATGACAATAGTATCTGCGTTCCTCTTCTTGCGCCTGGACTTGGGGTCAGGCGGATGGAGATTCACCAAAGCCTGTTTCATCTCTACCGCCGACCTGTAACGTTCTATTGGGTTCTTGGCCATAGCGGTTAAAACTATTTTCTCCAGAACCGAAGGAATCGCCTCATTAAGAACACGAGGAGGAGTGGGCTCCTCATGAATGTGCTTTAATGCTACGGTAACCGGACTTTCGGCATCAAAAGGCACCTGCCCGGTGAGCATCTCATACATCAGACAACCGAGTGAATATATGTCAGTAGTTGCATCGACTACCGCTCCACGGGCCTGTTCAGGAGAAATATAGTGCACCGAACCCATGATGTTTCCACTATAAGTGATGGTACTGGTGCTGGGTGCCCGGGCGATACCAAAATCCGCTACCTTTATCTCACCTTCCGGAGTCATTAAAATGTTATGCGGTTTAATATCCCGGTGGATAATTCCCCTGCTGTGGGCCTGTTCCAGTGCATCACAGATCATCACTGCAATTCTAATGGCATCATCCGGCAATAATGGTGCTCGGGCATCTATATAATCGTTCAGGCTGGTACCTTCTACGTACTCCATGACGATGTAGTGAAGCCCATCCTCCTCTCCCACATCGTATATATTCACTATATTGGGATGGGAAAGCTGAGCCGCTGCCTGGGCTTCGCTTCTGAATTTACGTACAAACGCCTGGTCACGAGCCAGTTCTTCTTTTAAGATTTTAACCGCCACGATCCGATCCAGAACCGTACAACGAGCTTTGAATACTGTGGCAGTACCTCCATCGCCTATCTCTTCTAACAGCTCATAGCGATTTTCCAGTATTCGTTTCTCCACCGCAGTTAACCCCCTAGTCTGATTAGACCTGGATAAGTATGATGGTTATATTATCGTAGCCACCTCGAGCAAGAGCTAATTTTAGCATGGCATCAGGGGATCCCATTCCCAAGTCCTCAATCAGTTGTCCAATTTCATGGTCTTCTACCAGATCAGTAAGTCCGTCACTGGCCAGAAGTATGTAGTCGCCTTTGTCAATCGGCTCATGGAAAAAATCTATTTTAACTTCGAGCTCAATGCCCAATGCACGAGTCAGTATATGGTTATAGGGATGAGACCTGACCTCATTAGCATCCAAAAAACCCTCCCGGGCCATTTTCTGCGCCAGAGTATGGTCTCGGGTAACTTTAGTAAACTGCTTATCCCGTAAGAGGTAAAGACCACTATCCCCTACGTGGGCTACATGCACGCTGTCCTCATGTATAACAGCACCGGTCAAAGTAGTACCCATTTCATGATACTCAGCTATCTGAATACCCTTGGAAAATATCACTTTATTGGCAGTCTTTATGGAACTCTCCAAAGATGCTGCCGGTTCATTGGTACATGAATACATACTATCTATTACATCGATAGCCAGACTCGAGGCCACTTCCCCTCCCCGATGTCCGCCCATGCCATCACATACTACAAATAATCGTCGTTCCGGTGCTATCAGGTAGCGATCCTCGTTCTTGGCCCGAACCAAACCCTTGTCACTAACCACTGCCGTTTGCATTACCCCACCCCACCCAATAGGTACAATAAAATCGGACCCCATCTTTTCTAAAATCTATATCAATTTTCTACTAACCAGTATCATTTTCCTGCCAGATATCTTCTCTTTTTGCTTTCAATTGGCCACAGGCCGCATCAATATCAGCTCCCCGCTCCTCTCGAATGGCAGTATTAACTCCGGCTTCTTCCAACCATCGCCGAAACCGGGTTACGACCTCCTGGGGCGGGCACTCATAACCGGCTGACCCTATTTCATTATAAGGAATAAGATTAACATTCGCCAACAAAGGACGAGTAAATGTCACCAAAGCCCTGGCATCCTCCCGGTTGGTATTTATCCGGTTTAAAAGTATATACTCCAGTGTCACCCGCCGGCCGGTCTTATCAAAATAATACTGCACGGCTGACTGTAATTCAGCCA
The DNA here is from genome assembly GCA_012799365.1 of Syntrophomonadaceae bacterium. Classification (GTDB taxonomy): domain Bacteria; phylum Bacillota; class Syntrophomonadia; order Syntrophomonadales; family Syntrophothermaceae; genus JAAZLJ01. The sequence goes on from JAAZLJ010000071.1 coordinate 13,873, forward strand.
GTGGGTATCTACGATTCAGCGGAACTAGAGTATCCCGGAGGGAGTCCCGAGCAGCATGCAGGGATACCGCCAGGACCACCTGTAGACCCTCTTCAGCCAGACGTCTGATACCCCGAACTTCGCCAGAGGTTGATACCGTGATGTGCCTCTGTCCCATATTGATACCCTCCGAGTCGGTCAACAACCTTATAGCTGATAATACCGCATCATAGTTGAGGAAAGGCTCGCCCATTCCCATGAAAACCACATTGGTTAGCCGTGGTTCTGCTCCGGTATTTTCCCGGGCCAGAACCCACCTGCTCAACAGCACCTGTCCTACTATCTCATGGACTTTTAGGTTGCGTTCAAAACCCCCGGCACCGGTAGCACAGAAACTGCACCGTAAAGGACACCCTACCTGGGAAGAAACACACACCGTATACCTCAACCCACTATCGACGGGCTGGGGAATCAGTACCATTTCTATAGTTTTCTGGTCCTGCAATTCCAGCAGGAACTTACGAGTACCATCCTCAGATACCTTTTCTTCCAGAACCTCCGGCCAGGTTACCCGGGCCTTCTCCTCCAACACCTGACGTAATTGCAGCGGAAGGTCCGTCATTGACGCAAAATCGCGCTCTAGATTCAGATAGATCCAGCGATACACCTGCCGGCCCCGAAACCGTTTTTCTCCCCGGTCCTGAAAAAAATCCTCTAATTCGGTTTGATTCATGCCCACCAATTCCGTCTTCATATCCACCCTGCCTTCGGAAAACCTTCTCACATCCAACACCTGCTAGAAAGTACTTTGAAACCGCAGATATACGCTGATGGACGCAGATGAATTGCAAAATAGACGCAGAATACGCAGAAAGTTATGAACACGCTGAAGATAAAAAATTACTCCTGGAGGGAGCGGGTTGAACAAAACTCATGAATAACGCATGCATAAGAGACATCTTTGATCAGCTTGGTCAGCAGGTCGCTTCGCCAGGTTACCACACCACTCACCATTACAATGCTCCGTACCTGCTCAATTATTTTAATGTTTTGTTAAATTCTGCGTCTTTCTGCGTTCTCTGCGTCAAAAAAAGAAATCAGCGTCTAATTTTCATGAGCCCTGGGTTTATGGTGCCCGCCGCAGTCGCGCGATAAACATCCCATCGATACCGTAACGAGGTGGAAACAGAGTTATCATCCCCTGCGCGGCCTGTCTCCGATCTTCTTCCGTAAAAGGAAAAAACTCCAGAGCCCCGGTCAGGTCCTCCAAAACAAAATCTCGATGCCGGACCAAAAACGACTCTACCACCTGTTCGTTTTCTTCCGGCTCCAGGGTACAGGTGCTATACACCAGAACTCCACCTGGCTTGACCAGTCCAGCCGCCCGATTCAACATATCCTGCTGCAGACGAGCCAACTGGTCCAGATCTTCAGGGCTCCTCTTCCACCGGGCATCCGCCCGCCGCCGCAAAACCCCCAGACCAGAACAAGGAGCATCCAGTAAAACCCGATCACCGACCCCCCATTCGTCCGGCAGGCTCTCCAGCAGATTGCAGCTGCAGGCTTCAACCATGGTTATCCCTAATCTGGCGGTATTGGCCCTTAATACATCCAGTTTGCCCTTATGCAGTTCCCCGGCCCGAATAACACCCTGATTATTCATCATTTCCGCCAGATGGGTAGTCTTGCCTCCCACTCCCGCCGTCAGGTCATAGACCAACTGATTTTCTACCGGATCCAGGGCGGGAGTCACCAGCATCGAAGCCTCATCCTGGACATAAAACCAGCCCGACCGGAACGCGTCTAAATGCCGCAAGGTACCCGCCAGGTTTAAAATCCTCACACCCCAGGGTGTAAGCAAACTGGCCTCACACCGACATTCATCAGCCCTCAGGCTGTCCAACAACGCCTGGCGGTCAGTTCTAAGAAAGTTGGTGCGAACCGTGACTCCGGGAGAAAGATTGTCATATTCCAATAAACCCCGGGTCGCATCAAATCCGTATCTTGCCAACCAACGTACAACCAGCCATTCCGGATGGGAATAATATACCGCCAGGTATTCTACCGGATTTTTTCTTGGATCAGGATAGGTAAGCCGCCCCCGGTTCCGGACCAGGTTGCGCAGAACCGCATTCACCAGACGAGATACGGAGCTACCCAGCCGGGCGCGAGCCAGATTTACCGACTCATTTACCACCGCATAATCAGGTATCTTTTCCAAAAACAACAGCTGGTAAGCAGCCATACGAAGAATATTTCTTAACCAGGGATTCTGTTTCTTAATAGATCGAGACAAAAAGAGATCAAGCACCCAATCCAGGTGCTTTCGCATACGCGTGGTACCGCTAACCAACTCGGTTAATAGAGCTCGATCAGCAGCACCCCAGGAGTTATGGCGCAGCTCTTTATCGAGTAGGAGATTGGTATAGGCGCCTTTTACCTCAACCTCATACAGTAGACGCAGAGCTGCTGCCCTGATATTAGGGGATAAACCTTTTTTTCGTGCCAAATAAGATTACTCCTCACCGCCCATAGCGGCCAGTACTACAAAACGCAATAGGTTAGCCAGACTCATTATAGCCGCTGCTACATAAGTTAAAGCGGCTGCAGCCAGAACCTTTCTAACCATCGGTATTTCACCACTGTCCAGATATCCTCCACGTCCCAGCAGGGCTACCGCCCGGTGTGAGGCGTTAAATTCTACCGGCAAAGTAATAATTTGAAATAAGACCACCCCGGTAAACAACAAAGCACCCAGCCAGACCAGATCCAGCCAGTTAAAGATAAGTCCAATAAGAAGCAGCGGAAAGGAAGCGGTGGAGGCAAAGTTAGCCACCGGTACAATGGCATTCCTGACCTGAAGAGGTACGTACCCTTCCTGATGCTGGAAAGCATGACCGACCTCATGGGCCGCTACTCCCAATGCTGCCACCGAAGTGTTTCCATAAACCGAATCCGACAGACGCAGTACCCGCTGAGTCGGGTCATAGTGGTCGCTGAGATTACCCGGTATATACTCCACCGGCACCCGCCCCAGGCCCCCGGCCTGTAACAAACGGCTGGCCAGCTCAGCTCCAGTAAGATTGCTGGAAGATGAAACCCGAGAAAACTTTTTAAACGTCGATTGCACCTTGAACTGGGCATAAATCGATAAAATGATGGCCGGTATCAACAGCACCAACGTCACATCCAACCACATAAGTCCTTAACCCCCTTTGATAATTAAATTAACCGCTTTCTCTACCTCTTCCACCGATACCTCGGTGTTAAGACAGGGACCATTAGGGCGAGAGTTCAGCACTCCCAGCACCGGTACTACACCGGAATCCTGGATACCTGCCGAAAGATCCCGCTCACAGGCTACCGCCACTACTCCTTGAGGTTTGACCTCAGTTATGTACTTGCGGGCCAGAGTCCCACCTGTAGCTACTTTTAAGATGGCATTATGTCGGTCAGCCATTTCAATTAGATCCTTGATCGAGCATTTACCGCATTTTTTGCAATTATTCACGTCGACGGTTATTTTATGCGGACATTCGGAATCCTGCAGGCAGTGAGGTATAAGTATTAGAACCTGGGACGCGGGAGACAGAGCCTTCCTGGCCTTAACCAGAGAATTATTAACTGCAATAAATGAACGCCAGATTCTTTCTTTACTAATACCCAGTATACGGCCCAAAAATAGGGCTATCGGAAATAAAACCTCGTTGGCCATACGTATGGCCCCATCCAAAGACGGAATTGGTTTACATCTTACAATGGACAGTACGATGGCTAAAATACCGCCTCCGATCAGAAGCAGCAGCGCCGCAGCCACCACCAACGCGGAAATTATAATTATGCGGTTCATCAAGACATCCCGGTGAGCCAACAGGTACCATCCACTGGTTATGATGCCTGCGACCAATAAGAGGCTGGCCATCAGGAGACCAACATATAGTCTCTTCCTTGTCTTCACCCCTGTTACTCCTCCCCGGTGCCGTACAGCATTGTTCCCAAGAACCTGCCTTATATCTGTCCTATCCATTTCCCAATCTGAGGCCCGGATTTATATCAAATCCCTTGAGAAACTGTCCCGTCGACATTCTCTTTTTCCCTGCCCGCTGAACCTCTAAAGCCAGGAGAGTACCTTGTCCGGTTTGAACAGCAAATCCCTCATCATTGACTTCTGTCACCTCACCAGGAATACTCCCCGGGACATCGTTTTCAATGATTCGGCTCTGAAACACTTTTATTTTGATATCATCAACCCTGGTATAAGCCCCGGGACGTGGATTAAGCCCCCGGATCTGATTGTGTATCTGGACTGCAGTTCGCGACCAGTCGATGATTTCATCCTCGGATTTAATAAAGGGAGCATATGTCGCCAGTTCATCATTCTGAGGAATGCGCGGAGCGACCCCCCACTGAATCTGGTCTACCGTCTCCAGCAGCAGTTCGGCCCCCAGCTCAGATAACTTTTGGGCCAGTTCCCCACAGGTGGTATCGGGTAGAATCTCTATCTGCTTTTGGAGAATAATATCACCGGTATCCATAGTTTCATCCATATACATGGTAGTTACCCCGGTCACCGACTCGCCGTCCATGATGGCGCGCTGAATCGGGGCCGGTCCTCGATAGGCCGGTAACAGGGAGCCGTGTACGTTAATACTACCATATTCTGGACAGCGCAGAATCTCACTCGGCAGAATCTGCCCATAAGCTACCACTACTATTAACTCGGGCTTCTGGCTGCAGATAAAATCTATGGCTTCGGGTACCTTGATGCGAGCCGGCTGAAATACAGGTATACCAAATTCCTCGGCTACCTCCTTGATAGGGGAGGGTTTCATCTTATGACCCCTTCCCCGACGCCGGTCAGGCTGAGTCACCACCAGACAGACATCGTGCCCGGCCATTAGCAATTGGTAAAGAGATGGAACTGCAAATTCTGGAGTTCCCATGTAAACAATGCGCAAACCTATTTCCTCCCGTTTCTTTTCACCCATTCAGCACGATCTGTATAAAGAATGCCATCTAGGTGATCGATTTCGTGCTGGAGTACCCGGGCCGTCAGTTCCTCCCCCTCAAGACTAACCGATTCACCTTGACGGTTCAAGCCCTGGACCACCACCCGATGGGCTCGTTTAACCTGACCGTGAGTGCCCGGTACACTGAGACAGCCCTCCAACCCCACCTGTTCACCTTCCTGATGGATGATCTCCGGGTTTATTAATTCCATTGGTCCCTGCCCTATATCAAAGACGATAACCCGCCGTAAAACCCCGATCTGAGGAGCCGCCAGCCCCACCCCGTCCGCTTCATACATAGTTTCTATCATATTATCCACCAGCCTCAATACCCCGTTATTGATGTTTTTTACCGGTTTGGCTCGGCTGCGCAGCAATTGATCGGGTACCTCCAGTACCTGATAGACGGCCACCTTTATTCCCCTCTCATTACATTGTTATTAACGGATTTACATCCACATCTATCTTAACATTTTTGGTTTTTCTTTGCTTTATTATATACCTTCCCACACTATTTAATAAGATTAGATTATTCCCTCGTAACATCAACTGGTAACGGTAGCGATCTCGTAGTTTAGGCCAGGGGCAGGGGCCCGGACCAAGCACCTGGCCACCCTCTTCATGGCTGACAAGTAAATCCTCTGCCAGTTGGCCAATCTCCTGCGCCACCAAAACGGTTTCCCTCTGGAGCGGTGAGCTAACCACAATACGCACCAGGTGAGAAAAGGGTGGGTAATCCATCATCTCCCGAAACTTGATTTCCTCACGGTAAAACGATAAGTAATCGTGATTACGAGCGTGAATGATAGCATGACTGTAAGGCTCATAGGTCTGAAACACCACTTCACCAGGAACCTCCGCCCGACCCGCCCGTCCTGCCACCTGCAGCAGGAGCTGGAACCCCCGTTCATAAGCCCGGAAATCGGGTAAATTCAGCAAGGTATCGGCACTTATGACCCCAACCAGAGAAACCTGGGGAAAATCAAATCCCTTGGCCACCATCTGCGTACCTATGAGTATATCAATCTGCTGCTCATTCATCCCCTGAATGATTTCCTGGTGAGAGCCCTTGCGGCGGGTAGTGTCGATATCCATTCGCCTCACTCGCGCCTGAGGAAAACTCGCCTTTATCACCTCTTCTACCTGCTGAGTACCGAGCCCCAGACGCCGCAGATACTTCCCCTGGCAGCCCGGACATAGCTGAGGAAACTGCATCTCGTAAAAACAGTAGTGGCAGTGCAGTCTGCCCGTAACCTGATGATAAGTCAAGGGTATCGCACAGTGGGGACATTCCAGGGATAGCCCGCATTCACGACACATTACAAAGGTGGAATATCCTCGCCGGTTAAGAAATATAATGGCCTGCTCACCCCGGCTCAAGCAGCCCTCCAGCTTGTCAGACAAAACCCGAGAAAGAATGCCACGGTTACCGGACTTAAATTCCTCCCGTAGATCCACTACAGTAATATCCGGCAGAGGATGACGGCCAATACGTTTCGGCAGCTCACAGATCAGATATTCACCGTTTAAAGCCCGTCGGAAAGTCTCGACTGACGGGGTCGCACTCCCCAGAACCACCACCGCATCCTGGAGTTCAGCTCGCTTTTCTGCCACCTCCCGTGCATGATAACGGGGTACAGCTTCCTGCTTATAAGTGTATTCTTGTTCCTCATCCAGAATAATCAATCCCAGATTAGTAAAAGGAGAGAAAATGGCCGAACGTGGACCCAAAACCAGATCCACTTCGGAATTGCGAATACGTTTCCATTCCTCGTACCGTTCACTATCGGACAGGCGACTGTGCAGCACCGCCATCCTCTCTCCCAGCCGTTTTACAAAAATGCTGACCATCTGCTGAGTTAGAGCGATCTCAGGTACGAGAACTATCACCTGTTTTCCCATGGATATAGCCAGGTCAACCGCCTGCAGATAAACCTCGGTTTTGCCGCTGCCGGTCACCCCAAAAAGCAAACACTTACCCATACGTTCCGAGCGCAGTAAATTCCCAATGTCTTTAATGGCTGCTTCCTGGTAAGCAGTGGGATGAAATGGCTCTTCTCCCCCTCCACCCACCTGTATCCTCTTGGTAATCAAGTCCTTCTTAATCAGAGCGTTAAGACTGCTGCGGGGAATCTTCTGCTCCAGTTCGATGGCCGATATGGGGGAGTTTTCCAGTAATATCTGCAAAGCCTCCGCCTGACGTGGGGCCCGCCGACCCATGTTCTGCAAAGCCTCCATGGCCTGTGACTTGTCGTTGAGAGAATATACCTGGTTATCCAGGGTATAGCTTACCGGCTTGTAAGTACCACACCGTACGATAAGACCGGCGGCCTCCATCTCTTCCGCCAACTGGTCATCCCCCAGCAGGCTGCGGGCCCGACGCCAGGTCATTTCCCCCTCATCCCACAGCCGGGCCATCAAATCTGCGGCCGCCGGTCTCCCACTGAAAAGCTGTAAAACTTCCTGCCCTTCCTCCTCTGACAACAGCGGAGCCACCATTTTTTGCCGCCGCTTTTTCAACGATCGGGGAACCATGGTTCTCAAAACCAGACTTACCGGACACAGATAGTATGCCGCCATCCACTCGGCTAGCTCCAGCAGCTCGCTGGTCACAACCGTTTGTTCATCTAAAACTCGTAAAATGGCTTTAGGGTTCGGCACCTCGGTATGAGGAATAAGGGCCGCAACATAGCCTTCACACCGCCGATTACCGAAAGGCACCAGGACCCGACGTCCTACCTCCAATGTCGGCTCCAATTCCACCGGTACTCGATAAACATAGCGACGGTTCACCTCTTGAATCGGAATATCGACCAGAACCTCAGCATACATCTTTTGCCCTCCCCTAACCGATAAGACAAGAAACCGGGTTAATCTATAACCCGGCATTTAACCATTCACGAATTAAAAACAGACATCCATAATATAACCCGGAGGATGAAAACAGCTATTATTCGGGGTGTGATAACCCGCTCGCTCCCGAACTTATCGAAACATCATCGGCTTCGTATGTGGCTTCGACGAGTTAACACACTCCAGTTCAGAGTTATTTTATATTTTTAGCATTTTCTGCGTCCATCTGCGTTCTCTGCGTCAAATAATTAAAAGTAATCGGCGTAAATCATAATAATCTGCGGCCATCTCGTCTAAAAAACTATAACCCGGCCAGTTTTCTCAACTCGTCAGCCCGGTCGGTTCTCTCCCAGGTGAAGTCTTCGTCTTCGCGCCCAAAGTGCCCGTAAGCCGAAGTTTTCTTATAAATAGGACGCCGCAGGTCCAGGGCCCGGATGATAGCCGCCGGCCGCAGGTCGAACACCTCGTTTATAAGTTCGACAATGCGCTCGTCAGGCAGTTTACCAGTGTTAAAGGTGTTAACCGCCACTGATATTGGTCTGGCTACTCCAATGGCATAAGCCAGCTGCAGTTCGCAGCGATCAGCAATCCCCGCCGCTACAATATTCTTGGCTGCATACCGCGCAGCATAGGTAGCTGACCGATCCACCTTGGTAGGATCCTTACCAGAAAAGCAGCCGCCCCCATGTGGAGCCATACCTCCGTATGTATCAACGATTATTTTGCGGCCGGTCAGACCGGTATCTCCCTGAGGACCACCGATAACGAATCTCCCGGTAGGATTGATGAGATAACGAGTTTTTTCATCCAACATCTGGGCCGGAGCCACCACCCGAATCACGTGTTCTATAATATCTTTGCGTATGGTATCCAGGTCGACATCCGGATGATGCTGGGCTGCAACCACTATGGTATCAAGCCGTACTGGTCGATCCCCTTCATACTCCACCGTAACCTGGGTCTTACCATCTGGACGCAGGTAGGGAAGTATCCCCGACCTGCGAACCTCACTGAGACGGGCGGCCATTTTATGAGCCATCATGATAGGCAAGGGCATGAGCTCCTCGGTCTCATTAGAAGCATAACCAAACATCATTCCCTGATCCCCGGCCCCGGTAGCCAGCTCTTGCTCTGCCAGTTCCCCTGCCTTGGCCTCCAGACACTTATCCACCCCCAGGGCGATGTCAGGAGACTGTTCATCCAATGAGGTTATGACCGCACAAGTATCGCAGTCAAATCCGTATTTGGCCCGGGTATAACCTATTTCTCTTACCGTTTCCCGAACCACCCGGGGAATATCCACATAACATTTGGTGGTTATCTCCCCTGATACCATTACCAACCCGGTAGTTACCAGAGTTTCACAGGCCACCCGACCCTCCGGGTCTTCAGCCAGAATCGCGTCCAGAATCGCATCTGAAATCCGGTCTGCGACCTTATCCGGGTGCCCCTCGGTCACTGACTCTGAAGTAAATAACCTTCTCAATCTCGTCATCTCCTTTGCCTCTATATAAAATCAAAAGAGTCCTGCAATCTTATCCAGGATAACCGCTGCCAACTGCCCCTTCAACATCTGCGGCAATGGTAACGGTTCAGAATCTCGGGCCATGATGGTTACTATGTTGGTATCACTGCCAAAACCCGCCCCCTCCTGAGTAACATCGTTGGCAATCAGGACATCCAGGTTTTTCTTATCCATCTTGGCCTGAGCATTGACGAGAAGGTCTTCCGTTTCTGCGGCGAACCCTACCAGGATGTGGTTACCCTTTTTCTTACCTAATTCTGCTAAAATGTCAGGGTTTCTGGCCAGCTCGATGACCAGGTCACCCTCCTTTTTCTTGACCTTCTGTCCACTGTAAGCTTTAGGCCGATAATCGGCCACTGCCGCGGCACCAATGACAATATCACACTGCGGATAATGCCTCAACACCTCATCATACATCTCACGCGCACTGGTAACCGGCACCACACAAGCACCTGCCGGCGGTGACAGATGAGTCGGTCCCGTTATCAGGATGACATCCCCTCCCCGGTTAATCACTTCCTGAGCCAGGGCCAGACCCATTTTACCGGTACTGCGATTGGTAAGATAGCGTACCGGATCCATCGCCTCTTGAGTAGGACCGGAAGTAATTAAAACCACTTTACCCTCATAATCCCGGCGAGGAAACAGCAATTCCGTGATCTTAGAATAAATTTCATCCACTTCCGGCAGCCGTCCTTTACCTGTAACCCCACAAGCCAGTTCTCCCTCGGCCGGCTCCAGGATATGGAAGCCGCGGTCCCTGAGACGGCCCAGGTTATCCTGTACAATAGGATTATTGTACATATTGGTGTTCATGGAAGGTACCACCAGAATCGGAGCTCTGGTAGCTAAAACCACGGTGGATAACAGGTCATCGGCCAATCCATGCGCCATTTTGGCAATAATATTAGCGGTGGCCGGGCTTATTACCATCAGATCCGCCTCCTCGGCCAACCCGATATGCTGCACCCGCCACCGGCTGTCTTCCTGGAATGAATCTATCAACACCGGGTTACCTGACAGCGTACGGAAGGTTAAAGGAGCTATGAATTGCATTGCATTTGGAGTCATGATGACATGAACCCTGGTACCCACCTTATAAAGACGGCTCACCAGATCCGCTGATTTATAGGCAGCAATTCCCCCGGTTATACCCATAATTACCGTCTTACTTGCATTCATTTGTCTCCTCCGCCAGCTTCCTGTTCGTGCTCCTCATTACCCTTAATCTTTACCTCACCCTCGGCTACCTCTTCCAAAGCCCTGGATACCATAGCCGATAATCTCCAATTCTCATCATTTTTGTGTTCTTCCGACAACTGGCGCGCTCGCTTGGCTACTGCCACTACGACAGCATACTTGCTATTGCCGTTCCTGGCCAGCTTATTGATTGAAGGTGGTATCATCATAAGTATCATCCCCCCCCAATAAATCTGACTACCCTACAGCGCTCGGCAGTAATGATTGCTATCAATTGAGCCATAGTACTCTCCAATTCATCATTTACCACCACATAATCGTAATTGGCCATCTGGGCCATTTCCTTATCATAACACAATAAACGATTAGCAATGGTTTCCGAAGAATCTTTGCCCCGCTTTTCCAGCCTTTGGGCCAGCTCAGCCTCACTGGGAGGAGCTATAAAAATAAATGCCCCTTCAGGGAACTTCGCTTTTACCTGCATGGCTCCCTGAATATCAATTTCCAGTAAAACATCCTGCCCCCGCTCCAAGTTGTCCAGGACAAAACGACGGGGTGTACCGTAGTAGTTCCCATACACCTCCGCCCACTCCAAAAACTCGTCACCAGCCATCATGGCTTCGAAATCCGACCGCTCGAGAAAGAAATAGTCTTTCCCCTGCACCTCCCCTACCCGGGGCGGGCGGGTAGTGGCTGAGATGGAATACTGGAGATGGTTTTGCTCAACGATCATCTCGGTGAGCGTACCTTTCCCCACCCCCGATGGTCCTGATATTACAAAAAGTATACCTTTTCTGGATACTGAAAACTTGGATTCCACCATCTACTCCTCATCTATAATATGACTGTTATTTTCCCTGATGGAAAGCCGGTTCGCCACTGTTTCCGGTTGGACGGCGGACAGAATGATGTGACCACTATCTACTATAATAACTGCTCTGGTCCTTCTGCCATAAGTGGCATCAACCAGAACCCCCTTCTCTCGAGCTTCCTGAACAATACGTTTAATAGGTGCTGACTCAGGACTTACAATGGCAATAATACGGTTAGCAGCTACTATGTTACCAAAACCAATATTTACTAACTTTATCTCCATACTCACTCCCGCCAGGCGGGTTCACCTCCTGATAAATTATTCAATGTTCTGGAGTTGTTCCCTGATCTTCTCTAACTCTGCTTTGCTCTCCACTACCAATCGACTTATGGTAACATCATTGGCCTTGGAACCAATCGTGTTGATCTCGCGAAACATCTCCTGCACCAGAAAATCACCTTTCCTACCAATTACTCCCCCAACAGCCAGCAGATCGGCCAGCTGCTCTGTATGACTATTTAACCGCACTATTTCTTCGGCTATACTGGCTTTATCAGCAAATACAGCAATTTCCTGGGCAATACGAGTCTCTTCCATCACCACCTCTGGAACTATTTCCTGCAGTCTTTTCCTTATCTTTTGTGCATATTCCCGAGGAAGCACCTCGGAACGCTCCTCCATGGCTGTAACCAATCCACTTATGACATTATTACGACCGAGAATATCTTCCTGCAGATTTTGTCCCTCGGCCTCCCTCATTTTAATCAAGCCATCCAGAGCCTGGTCAACGGCAGCAGATACCGTATCCCAGACTATTTCCATATCCTCTTCCTCATCTTCTAAAGTAAATATCTCCGGTAACTTGACCAGATCCATGACAGTAAAATCTGGTGAAATACCAAGATTTTTCGCTAATTCTATCAGAGAGTCATGATAAGCTATCGCCAGTTCTTTGTCAATCTTAAGCTTACGCTCGCTTTCGCCGATTCTCTCAATATTAAGGCTCATCTCGATCCTGCCCCGGGTGATATCTCTGGTCAGTCTTTCCCGAATGGGTTCCTCCAACAGGGCATACCTGCGCGATACCCGGAGATACAGGTCGAAAAATCGGTGATTTACCGCCCGAATCTCGCAAGTTACCCGGTAATTCTCATCAGATACGTCCGACCTGCCGAAGCCGGTCATACTTCTTACCATTACTTCAGCTCCTCGATTCCAATGTTAGAATTCTACTTTACCGATAGCCTGGTACATCCTTTCCAGAGCCTCCTGTATCCTCTCCACTTCGACCGTCAACGCTATCCGGAAATACCCCTCTCCGAATTGACCGTAACCTACTCCAGGAGTTATAACTACCCCTGCCTTGTCCAGCACCAGCTCGGCAAAACTGGCCGAAGTATAGCCCTGCGGCACTGGAGCCCATACATAGATGGTACCCGGCGGAGAATTCAGCTTCCAACCCATGCGGTTAAGACCTTCCACCACCGCATCCCGGCGTTCTTGATAAACCGCACACATTTCTTCTATGCACTCCTGGGACCCTGACAGGGCTGCGATCCCAGCCTCTTGTACCGCCTGAAATACCCCGGAATCTACATTAGACTTGAAACGGGTTAACACCTCTATAGCCTCTGCATTTCCACAGGCCCAGCCCAGCCTCCATCCGGTCATATTAAAACTCTTGGAAAAAGAATGAAACTCGATCCCCACCTCCCGGCCCCCTTCCACTTCCAGGAGACTGATGGGCTTCTGCCCGTCAAAGGCTATTTCCGAGTAAGCATGATCATGGCAAATCAGAATATCATAATTACGTGCAAATTCTATTGCTTTCATGAAAAACTCGCGATCAGCAAAAGCACCGGTTGGATTGTTGGGATAATTCAGGTGGAGCAATTTAGCTCGACGGGCTACATCTTCGGGAATATCCTCCAAAACAGGAAGGAAGCCATTTTCCGCCCGCAGCGGCATATAATATGGCTCGGCTCCGACTAAAATAGTCCCGATACTGTATACGGGATACCCCGGGTCAGGTACCAATGCCATATCTCCCGGTTCCAGAAAACAAAAAGCGATGTGGGCAATGCCTTCTTTAGAACCCAGCAAAGCAACGACTTCCTCCCTGGGATCCAGGGTTACCCCAAAACGGCGTTTGAACCAGTCAGCCACCGCCTGCCTGAAGCTCAGCAAACCCACCGAAGTGGGATATCGATGATTGGCTGGGTTGGCAATAGCCCGGGCCATGGCCTCGATGATATGCTCGGGAGTGGGCCGATCCGGGTCTCCTATGCCCAAACTGATTACATCTACCCCCTCTTCCTGTGCCTTTTCCAGCTTTTTCTCAATCCTGGCAAACAGGTATGGTGGTAGTTTCTGCATGGCCGAATTTCCTTTCAAGACTAGAACCTCCTCAATATATGTAAGTATTTTATAATTCCTTTAGATCGACTTCTCCGGTAAAGACCCTTCGGGCCTCACCCGTCATATAGACATGGTTGTTCGTCGCATCCCATTCGATAAACAGCTCCCCCCCTTTAAGTCGCAACACCGCCTGGCGGTTAGTCAGGTCATTAAGTACCGCGGCTACCAGGGTAGCACAAGCACCGGTTCCACAGGCCAACGTTTCTCCGGCTCCCCGCTCCCATACCGACATGCTAATACAGCTCCTGGATTCTATCTTAGCAAATTCTACATTGGTTTTACCAGGAAAAGCTGGATGTGATTCAATAATTGGGCCCCATTCATGCAGCGCAACTTCACCCAGCTCGTCCACAAAAATAACACAATGGGGATTGCCCATAGAGACGGCAGTGATACGGAAAGGGCCTGCTTCAGTATCCAATTCCTCATCTATAACCACTCCCGTCCCACCGCTCATAGGTATCAGGCTTCTTTCCAGCACCGGTTCACCCATGTCCACCCGCACCTGCTTGATCTGTCCCTGTTCAAAGATGAGTAACGGGTAGCGAGGTCCTGCCAGGGTTCTTACTGAGAGCGAAACTTTAGAAACCAGTCCCGACTCCCAGGCATATCTTACCACACAGCGAATAGCGTTCCCGCACATCTCCGGCTCGGTTCCATCCGGGTTAAATATACGCATAAACAAATCGAATTCTGCATCCCGCCCGGTTACCACCAGACCATCAGCACCAATGCCAAACCGGCGATCACACAGCTTGACTGCCGCAGCCCCATATTCTTCCGGTGCCAGGTCTGCCTTTTCCGCATTGATTATTATAAAATCATTACCCAGCCCGTGCATTTTTACAAATTCCATTCCCACCAACCTCCAACCGAATATGTCTGTCCTTCTAAGTTCTAATTTTAGCACAATCCGGCGTAAACGCTAAACTTCTTCGCCAAAGGTGACGTATCCATTGTACCAGCAGCTTGCCTCCCGCTACACTCAGAATCAGAGCCCACTGCCAACCCTCCAGGGGTACCGTCTGCAACACCCGCTGCAGCCAGGGGGAATAGACGGCCAGGAACTGTACTGCAACAGAACAAACCACCGCTGCAATCAGGAAGCGGTTCGAGAAAAAACCCAGTTCAAACGCAGTATAGGCTTCCGAACGACACTCGAAAACATAGCACATTTGAGCTACTACCAGCATGGTAAAAGCCATGGTTCTGGCCAGAGCCAGGCCATCCTCCCCGTGCACCCCAGCGTAGACCAGACCCACAGTAAACATAGCCAGGGTGGTGATACCCACAAACAGCCCCATACCGCAAATCTGCCAGCCCAGTCCCCGGGAAAAGACCCCCTCATCCTTGGAACGCGGTTTGCGATCCATAACCCCGGGCTCCGGGGGCTCCAGGCCCAGAGCCATAGCCGGCAGCCCATCCGTAATCAGATTTACCCACAATATCTGAATCGGAACCAGGGGGAGAGGCATCCCCAGCAAGGCCGCCATGAACATGGTAAGCACCTCACCTGCGTTACAGCCCAACAGATATTTTATGAACTTGCGAATGTTATCATAAATAGCTCGACCCTCGTAGATAGCCGCCTCAATGGTAGAAAAGTCATCATCCGCCAGGATCATGGAAGAAGCCTCTTTGGTTACTTCAGTTCCCATCAAACCCATAGACACACCAATATCAGCTTCCTTGATCGCCGGAGCATCATTAACTCCATCTCCGGTCATCGCTACCACATGCCCGGCCTTTTTCAAAGCCCTGACAATGCGGTACTTGTGCTGGGGTGAGACCCGGGCAAAAACTCGCACCGTCTCCGCACAGCTCACCAGTTCCCGCTCTCCCAGCCGATCAATTTCTATCCCGGTGACCACCCGTTCACCGCTGGTTATGCCAATATCGCGGGCAATAGCCAGGGCAGTAGCCGGGTGGTCCCCGGTAACCATCACCGGTATTACACCGGCACGCAGACACCTGGTCACTGATTCCCGGGCTGCCGGACGCGGCGGATCTATCATTCCACAAATGCCCACCAAAATCAGATTATCTTCCAGTTGGCGATCACTGAATGAACCCGCCTCATGCAAGCTCAGGTCTCGATAAGCAAATGCCAGTACCCGGTGGGCACTTGCAGCCCAATCATCCTGCAGGGACAGAAGCTTATTCTGGTGTTCCTGCCGTAAGGCAACCACTCGCCCATTATCAAGCATCACCCTGGAACAGCGAGCAAGCAGCATATCCAGGGCTCCCTTGGAATACACCCTTGATTTCTGTTTCCGGGCCACTACCACACTCATCATTTTACGTTCCGAGTCAAAGGGAACCTCCCGGATAATCATCCGGGATCGTTTAAGCCCGGCCTTGAGGGCCATGGTAAGTAAAGCACCTTCAGTAGGATCACCGTACAGTACCGGGCGCTGGTCTTCTTCCTCAATTTCAGCCCGATTGCAGTAATAGGCACACTCCATCAAAGCCGATAGACTCGGACTTTTCATGGGCTTAACCCGGCCTCGAGAATCGTAGAAACCGCCCCGGGGGCGATACCCTTCTCCCTCTACGTTTAAAACCTGAGCAATGGTAGCTACTTTCTTAACCGTCATTTCGTTCTGGGTTAAAGTACCCGTCTTATCTGAACAGATAATAGTGGTACAGCCCAAGGTCTCTACCGCCGGCAGCTTGCGAACAATGGCATTGCGGCGCGCCATTCTCTGTACTCCCAGAGCCAGAACCACTGTAACCACCGCCGGCAGCCCTTCCGGAATGGCCGCTACCGCCAGGCTGACCCCGGCCATCAACATAGTCAGAGGAGCCTCACCACGCAAAAGGCCTAAAAACGCCACCATCATGCAGATAGCGATACAAGCGGCTACCAATATTTTGCCCAGTTGATCCAACCTCATCTGCAAGGGAGTCCTCTCCTCCCGAGTATGCTTGATCATACTGGCGATTTCGCCCATTACCGTTTCCATGCCGGTACCCACCACCACCGCCCGCGCTCTCCCCCGGGTGATAATCGTACCCATAAAAGCCCGGTTAGCCATTTCCGCCAGGGGGGTCGGAACCGGGAGCATGATACCCGCATTTTTGTTTACCGGTACCGATTCACCGGTCAGAGCTGATTCTTCCACCTCCAGACTAAAACTCTCCAATAACCTGACATCGGCCGGCACCCGATCCCCGGCACTTAACAGAACAATGTCCCCGGGTACCAATTCCTCCGCCTCGATGCGGGTGGTATGACCATCACGAATGATGGTAGCAAAAGGTGATGACATCTTTTTTATAGCATCCAGGGATTTTTCCGCCCGGTATTCCTGCACAAATCCCAGAATCGCGTTGAGTACTACAATGGCCAGGATGGCCACCGCATCCACCATTTCCCCCAGAAGACCGGAAATGACCGTAGCCGCCAGCAAAATCAGCACCATAGTATCGGTAAACTGGCTGGCCAGCATGGTCAACGGGCTGATTTTATCGGCTTCTTCTAATTGGTTGCGGCCCAGACCCAGACGCCTTTCGGCCTCTCGTGCTGTCAGGCCATTTTGGCTATGGGTAGAAAGTTGTTTGATGATTTTTTCGGGTGATTCATGATGCCAGAAACTCTTATTCATTCCTATCCCCCTTGGAAACCTTCTGACAAAATCTTATTCATATCGAGGGAAGAAAAGAATAAAAAAGCGGCCTCTCTTCCGAGGTCGCCCATTAAAACACAAATAAACAATGATGGAAACATGATAATCAAAGTTCAAAACCGGTCATTATTTTTCGACACTGTTCAATGTCATCGAAGTCAGGCAAACAGATAAAACGGTATTCTGATGATTCAAAAACTCGAACAAATAGATCTTGCTCTTTTATATGATAAGTAAAAATCCCGAAAGCATGCAAAACTGCCCGGGCCACAGAATTCCCCACCGTCACCACCCAGAGTGGTTCCAAAGCCGCTATTTCTTCTACCGTAAAATAGAGACAGTTTAAGATTTCATGTATAGAAGGTTCCCGGGGAGAACCATTACAAGGTTGGCTGGACAGGATACATAGACCGTTCTCATCAATACAGCAGCCTTTAAACCATCTGTCCCTTTCTTCCTTTACCGGACACAGCCTGGGCCGACAACGAACCAGAAAAGTATAATACGCCTGGGCCTCGACATCCAATACCGGGTGCAAAATTTCAGCCAGTTGGCGCAGGTTTCCTCGATCCTGGTTAAAAATGTTGGCAGCCGCAAATACCACCACAATATCAGGCTCAACACTCCCCACCCCATAAGAAGGCCTCCGGCAGCTATCGCGCAGCTCGCGACAACGATTACAACGTGCCACCCTTTTTTCCAGCCGTTTCAGATTCCGTATCCTTCGTTCGCGGTTAACCCCCAAATCCTCACCACCCATGCCGCGATGATAGCTGCTGTTGTAATTATTACTACTACGGACGCTTCATCAAGTACCGGCGGGTGCTTTCATTGACCCCCCAGGCAGCATCGGTCATTTTACTGCAAATATAGGCGCGAAAGTTATCATCCAGATCCGGATCGGTGTAGTCTATAATCAGGTAAAGCACCCGGAGGATTTCAGCTGTATTGAGCATGAGTCTTTCCAATGGGGCTTTCTGAAGAACCTTGTCTCGAGACCCATAGTGGAACAATAACCGCCTTACCACCCACATTATCTCCGCATTGGTCCACAAGCGCTTATCTAGAATCTCCTCTAATACTGCTTCCGAGCCTATCTTGTTTTCACGCTTACATATCTCATTCCATTCCGGAGTATCAAAAATGCCAAACTTGAGCTGCTCCAGGTTAGCGAGAAATTTTTCTGTATCCATGGTTCGTCCCTCCCTTGTCCTCTTCCCCACAGCTATACTACATTCTAGCTTACTTGCTCCGCGATAACAATATGTCGACAGAGACGGACCCCCGTCGAAAAAGGTCGCAGGCTGCCCTGAGGCCCCAGCAGCACTCATAATACTATGTTGTTAGTAAGTTATATGGTACCAAAACATACGTCCCGGTACAATAAGTTATTACCGTTTCCATCTGGCTGCTGTGAAAATTGAAACCGCAGATACACGCTGATGAACGCAGATGATAAAAATAACAGAATAACTTTATACGGGAGTGTGGTAACCCGGCGAAGCGACATACGAAGGCGACGTCGCAGTACACAGCGAAGCTGAGGGCTGTGAAGCGGAGCGAGAAACAGGACGTTTCGAGCACCGAAGGCTGAGTGCATGGACGCCGAA
>JAAZLJ010000011.1 GCA_012799365.1 Syntrophomonadaceae bacterium
CTCGATTGGATATTGAGAACCTGCTGGGGTTGGATATTTACCTGGATTTATGGGTTAAGGTTCGTAAAAATTGGCGTAATCAAGAAAAACATCTTAAAAGCCTGGGTTATAAATAATTTCGGGCGGGTTATCACGCATAAGAATTATTTTTAGATTCGGCAGCGTATTCATAAGTTATCAGCATACATTTGCGTTGCTCCCCAATAAGTCCGGGGACTGTCCCCGGACTTATTTAGTATTATCTGCGTCATCAGCGTGTATCTGCGGTTTCAAAGATTTGTATCAGGCCATAGTGAAAAGGGTGGGTGGTAAGGGTGGCAGAAACTAAACAGAGTATCAACCGTTACATAGATTCAACCTTGCTCAGGCCGGGGGCAACGGCGGGGGAAGTGCGTCAGCTATGCGAGGAAGCGGTAGAAAACGAGTTTGCGGTGGTATGCATCAATCCTTCGCGGTTAAGTTTGGCCCGGAAGATCCTGGCCGGGTCCAGAGTAGGGATATGTACGGTAGTGGGATTTCCTTTAGGGGCGGAGACCACAGCGATTAAGGTAGAACAGGCGCGGCAAGCACTATGGCTGGGAGCCCGGGAAATAGATATGGTGATGAACCTGGGCCTATTTAAAGACCGGGACTATCTGGGGGTACGGGAAGAAATTTGGAAAACGGCGCAGCTGGTTCATGACGGTGGTGGGATATTAAAGGTTATCATTGAGACCGCCTTGCTGTCTCCTGAGGAAATTAAGGCGGCAGTTTCGGTGGTATCTTCAGCTGGTGCTGATTACGTAAAGACCTCCACCGGGTTCGGACCTGGGGGTGCCAATGCCCGGGATGTGCGCTTTATCAGAGCCATGGCTCCGTCCTGGCTCAAGATCAAGGCTGCCGGGGGTATCCGGAAACTGGCTCAGGCCCTGGAGCTTATGGAGCTGGGGGCGGATCGTATTGGAACCAGCAGTGCCGGGGCTATTATGCAGGAATATCGCCAGTGTTTGAGGTAGGAGAAACCCAGGGGATTCGTTAGACGAAGAAGGACGCTGATGGTTATGTTGTGGGGGTGGGCGACGAGGGAGTGTAGTCTCGGTAAGTGAAGGTACGTAAGATTATGCTGGCGGCTTTGCTGCTGACAGGAATCATAATCCTGCTCATCGATACCGGTTCCCCCTTGGTAAACAATCCGGTATGCGGCCGTTTGGTGGATAATTATGGACTTCTGGTTTCCTCCCGGGTCCCCATTACGATAGTACATAATCCTGGATTACGGCCAGGGGTTTTGTCCCTGGCTGAGACATCTCTTATCCAAAGGGAATCCTGCCACATCATGTCGTCCCAAGAGCTTCTGGGCCAGCCTGAACCTGTTTCAGGACAGGTAAAAATAGCAGTAATCACCCCCGGGGCTGTAGGAGGATATGATGGCCTGGCAGCCGGGGTTCTTCGACACCAGGCCCGGGTGGTGGTGCAGTGTTCGGGGATGGATACCTGGCATACCACTGCCAGAGGTTACGAGAGCCTGGTTAGATTGCGCCAACGGTGCCTGCGGGTAGTGGTGTTTGATGGAGGGCATCATCTACCTACTCTGGGACTGGCACCAGACATAATTATTGTTCCGAGTACCGCTGGTTACGCAGCTCATTCCTACATGTCCGACGCCATAGAAGTAAAACGATTGATTCAGCTGTCGGAGGAAATTGATTGCCCGGCGGTTCTAGTCACCGTTCCCCGCTGGGCCCTGGTCAAATCTGAGGCGTCCCTGGGAAGAATAGTGGAACGGACGGTGAAGCAGATATTGACCGATGGCAGCTCACCAGGCACTGGCCTGGATAAGATAGGCTCAGCCGTGCCCCGGGCGAGTAAAGTGAATCGAACCGTTTTTTGCTATGTGGAGGATGGCGATACCGAACCACTAGAATTAGTACTGAACAGGTTAGCCGCTCTGGGCCCGGGCGATGTAGACCAGATCTATCTCGCATTTAACTACCGGAGTATTAGTATGAATAAGGCTGTCGGTGCGGTCCGGCAGCTGCAGATCATGACCGGAAAACCGGTGGATATCGTTAACCGGCCGTTAAAGGTATCGGGAGTGATTATACACCGGTTTATTTCTGATTATTAACGAGGAGAACCGGAATGTATTTTTATATTGAGGGTTTAGTTTTAAAAAATATGGACTTCAAGGAAGCTGACAAAATAGTAACCGTCCTGGCCAGGAAGGAAGGTAAGCTGGGACTGGTGGCCAAAGGCGTAAAAAAACCAAAAAGCAGTTTGCGTGGTGTGGTGCAGCCGTTTTGTTATTCCCGACTTCATATCAGTAAAGGTCGGGGGATGGGGTTGATTACTCAGGGCAGGGTGCTTGATTTCTATGGCAGCATTCGTGAAGACCTGGACAAAACCCTGCAAGTGGTTTATTTGATGGAACTCCTGGATAAGTGTACGGCCGATGCTGATCCTCATCCGCGGCTTTTCGATCTGGCCTTATCAGTTTTACAGTATCTGGATAGCGAAGATTCTTTCCCCCTGGTTATACGTTGGTTCGAGTTAAGGATGCTTACAGAACTTGGATTCGGACCGAAATTGGATCGGTGTATTCGTTGTGGGCAGAGCGAAGCTCTGGAGCGGTTTAGTATCAGTGAAGGTGGTGTTCTGTGCCGCGGCTGCGGGGTTTCCAGTCAGGCAGAAGGGCTGGAACTCAGCGGAGAAACCCTGGCGGTACTGCGGGTGCTGGCAGCCAGGGACCTGGATTTTTTAAGGCGGCTGCGGGTGTCTAAACGGGCTTTGCAACAGGTGGAAAATCTTTTGGAAAGATTTCTTGCTTATCATCTAGAACGGAGATTTAACTTGAAAAATATAATCAAATTCCTGAAGGATGATAATCTATAGAAAACTTCGAATATCAGGAGGATTCCTGCACATAATTGTCGAATACATAGGACTAAAGCGCGTATATTCATAGGACGATTAGCGCATATCATCCGGATGTCTCTTGACAGTGAAAGTGAGGTGTATTGATGCAAGCACCTGGCAGTATGGTGCGGGAAAAGGAGGTTCTCAGTTAGCCTTGTGGCAAAGGTTAGGTGGGTAAGCGGCGGGGGATAAGAATAGAAGATAACACCAAGTAGGTACTTATCCGAGTCCATTAGCCTGTGGTTGGTGAAGAACTATGGTGATGGACCGATAGGGTACACCGGGAAACGGGTGTGCCTCCCAGTGTGGAAAGGAGGGTATCACGTGGGCTTGAATCATGCCGGCGAAGATGCAGCGTTTACCGTGAAATATTTTTTAGTTGATGATATGGAACACAGCTCGCAGCCATGTGTGACCAGCCAGCCGTTGGGCCGTATCGTTAATTGTAATGCCGCTTTCTGTGATTTGATCGGCTATGCCATGGAAGATTTATTCTGTATGGTTCAGGGGTTAGGTGGGCTCTGTTCTCCAGCGGGATATGAAACGATGGTAAAGGTATTGGATCGTCTTCGGCATCGGCGGGAGCCCTGGCAAGCGGAAATAGAATTATTACACCAGAAAGGTTTCAAAATTTTAACCGAGTGTTTCGTACTGCCGGTGATGGACGGAAGTCATAGCCTTTTGTACCAGTGGTTGATTACTGACGTCTCAGAACGTAAACAGGAAGAAGAACGTCTACAATCCCGACTTGAGGACATGCAGGCCGTTTTGCAGGTGGTGTCAGATACATATTTCTTGCTCGATATTCAGAGTGGGACTGTTTTAGACTGGAAGATAGACCCGGCTGATCACCTGTTAGTTCCCGTTCGTGAATTACAGGGGATGAAGCTCAAGGATTGTCTTCCACCGCGGGTAGTGGATAGGATGCGATGGACCTTCAAACAGGCAACCAGGACTGGAATTTCGGCCAGTTTTGAATATGTACATGATGATTTGGAGGGAGAACGCTTTTATGAGGTAAGCCTTACACCGTGTGAAGACCGGATGGTGGTAGTTTTTCGGGATGTTAGCCGGCAAAAGCGGGTTAGAAAACGGTTGGAATATCTTAGTATGTACGATGTTCTCACCGGTCTGAACAACCGTACTTACTTTGAAAATGAGGTTAAATGGTATGAATCAATGCCCTATGCTCCGGCCAGCATTATCATTTGTGATATTGATGGGCTTAAGATGGTAAACGATACCCTGGGGCATGAAGCCGGAGATGCGCTGCTGTGCAAAGCTGCCGCGGTGCTGCGGAATTCTCTGCGCCAGGGTGATGTGGTAGCTCGGATAGGAGGAGATGAATTCGCCATATTACTCCCTACCAGCGATACCGCGGTGGTTGAAGGCATCTGTCGTCGGATTCGGGAGGGGGTTGACCGTGAAAATCGGGATAACCCCGAGCTTTATTTGGGGATATCTTTAGGATATGCTATTAGTGACGACATCTATGCCAGTTTGGAGGATGTATTCCGTGACGCAGACAAGAGCATGTATCGGGATAAGATTGCGCACAAGGGTACGACCAGACGTTACATTGTACGAGGTTTGATGCAAACGCTGGCCGCTAAAAAGCTGGTTACTGTAGACCATATAGAACGGTTAAAGCAACTGGTGACCAAACTGGCCCTGGCCATGGGGCTGGATGAAGTCAGCATAGGCCAGCTTGAGCTGTTGGCTGAATTCCACGATATTGGTAAGGTGGGTATAGCATCGGACATTCTAATGAAGGCGGGTTCACAGCTTACCTCTGAGGAGTTTCGCGAAGTGCAGCGGCACTGTCATATTGGGCGTGACATAGCCCGAAGTGTACCTGAGCTGGCTTCCATCGCTGATTGGATTTTGCAGCATCATGAATGGTGGAACGGCCAGGGATATCCGCTGGGGTTAAAAGGGGAGGAGATTCCGCTAGAATGCCGTATCCTGGCGGTGGCAGATGTCTATGATATTATGACCCATGAGCAATGCTACCGGAAAGCGTTTTCATCTCAGGAAGCGGTTAAGGAACTGCGAAAAGGTTCCGGTACTCAGTTTGATCCACAGGTATTGGCGCAGTTTATTCAGCTGTTACCCGAGCTGGTCGAGAAACCGAACCAGGAGCCTTGACTATCCCCGCGATAAGGGGAGGCAGCGGGTAAGAAGAACGTTGACAAATAATACCTGGATTGCTAAACTTAGAACCGAAAACAATATATTCAGGCGATGATCAAGAGGAGTAAGGAAGATAACTTCTTTAAAGAGAGCCGGGGGAGGTGGGAGCCCGGCAAGAGGACTTCCTGAAGGCGCTTGAGAGCCGCAGGAGGAAAGCCCTTCGGGGTGAGTAAAACCTGCTTGCTTGTGAGTGGGTCGTAAGACCAACCAGGGTGGAACCGCGGGTAGAGCCCGTCCCTGTTTTCAGGGACGGGCTTTTTATATGCATTCCGCGTCAAAAATAATAAAAAGAAATCACATCTACTTATAGCAAGGAGGAAGGAGTATATGACTTTTCAGGAGATCATCCTGACCCTGGAGAAGTTCTGGGGAGAAAAAGGCTGTATTATTCAGCAGCCCTATGATATGGAAAAAGGGGCGGGAACTATGAATCCGGCCACTTTTTTACGAGCGCTGGGTCCCGAGCCTTGGAATGTAGCTTATGTGGAACCTTCGCGCCGGCCCACTGATGGTCGTTACGGTGAAAATCCTAACCGCTTACAGCATTACTACCAGTACCAGGTTATTCTTAAGCCGTCACCCGACGATGTAATTGACATGTACCTGGATAGCTTGCGGGCGTTGGGAATTGATCTGAGGAAACACGATGTTCGCTTTGTAGAGGATAACTGGGAGTCTCCTACCCTGGGTGCCTGGGGCCTGGGCTGGGAAGTATGGTTGGATGGAATGGAAGTCACCCAGTTCACTTATTTTCAGCAGTGCGGCGGTTTTGACTGTAATCCGGTATGTGCAGAGATTACCTATGGTATCGAGAGGTTGGCTATGTACATCCAAAACAAAGAGAGTGTGTTCGACATTATATGGGTGGACGACATTACTTATGGGGATGTACACCATCAGACCGAGGTTGACTATTCCTATTACAACTTCCAGGAAGCAGATGTAAAAACGCTTATTACCATGTTCGAGTTATGTGAGAAAGAAGCCGGGCGGGTGATCGAAAAGCAGTTGGTACAGCCGGCTTACGATTACGTACTGAAGTGTTCACACCTTTTTAACCTGCTGGACGCACGGGGAGCTATCAGTGTAACCGAAAGAACCGGCTATATCGGACGTATTCGCAATATGGCCAGAATTGTAGCCGCCGAATACTTGAACCAACGGGAAGGGTTGGGTTACCCTCTGCTCAAGGACCCGAAAATAAGACAACAGATGATAGAGAAGGAGGGGTAGGATATGGTACGAGATCTGGTTTTTGAAATTGGAACTGAAGAAATCCCGGCGGCTTATATGCCCGAAACCATTGAGGATATAGCCTGGCTGGCCCGTCAGAAGCTGGAGGAAGCAGGGCTGGAGTATGAGGGATTAACCTCTACCGGTACCCCTCGCCGCCTGGTATTGTACCTGAGCGGACTGGCCGAGACCCAACCGGACTCGGTTCGGGAAGTTAAGGGTCCTAAGAGTAAGCAGGCCTATGATGAGGATGGAGAACCTACCCGTGCGGCTCTGGGGTTTGCACGGGCTCAGGGAGTGAAGGTAGAAGATCTGCAGCTGAAAAAAGTGGGTGAAGCAGTCCATGTATTTGCGGTTAAAAGAGAGACGGGGCAGGCCACCCCGGCTATTCTTCCCGGGCTGCTCGAAGATCTGGTTCAATCACTGGGGTTTCCTAAATCCATGCGATGGGGTTATGGCCAGATGCGCTTTGCCCGCCCCATTCGCTGGCTGTTGGCTCTGTATGGAAGCGAAGTAATTCCCGTAGAACTAGAAAATGTGCAAGCGGATCGATATACCTATGGGCACAGATTTCTGGTGGAAGAGCCCGTGGTGATAAACGAGGCGGGAGAGTATTTCGGGCGTCTGGAGGAAGCATTTGTGATAGTGGATCACCAGCGCCGTCAGGATATCATACGGCAGCAGGTTATTGAAGCTGCGGCTGCCCGGGGTTATCGTCCTATGGACAACGAGAAGCTCCTGCGCGAGGTGAATTTCCTGCTGGAATATCCCACTGCTTTTATGGGTGAGTTCTCGTCGGAGTACCTTAACCTGCCGGTTGAGGTGTTGACCACCTCGATGATCGAGCATCAACGATATTTTCCCGTATTTGCCAAGGATGGCGGTTTGCAACCAGGGTTTATCGGGGTGCGTAACGGTGATAGTTATAACATCGATGAGGTAAAGGAGGGCAATGAGAGGGTTTTACGGGCCCGGTTGGAGGATGCCCTGTTCTTTTATCGGGAAGACACCCAGGAACCCCTGGGTGATAAGGTGGAGCTGCTGAAAAATGTGGTATACCAGGCCCGGCTGGGAACGGTGTATGCCAAAGTCGCCAGGCTGCAGGATACTGCCGCCTTCATCGGTGAGGAATTAGGATTTGAGCATCAACAAACCATAAGAAGGGCGGCTTACCTCTGCAAGGCGGATCTGGAAACCAATATGGTGTATGAATTCCCTGAGCTGCAAGGAATTATGGGCCGTTACTATGCCCATTCCAGTGGGGAAGATGCCGAGGTGGCGGAGGCCATTTTCGAACACTATCTGCCCCGTTTCGCTGGAGATCAGCTTCCCTCAACCCGGGCAGGGATAGCCGTAAGCCTGGCGGAGAAATTAGATAACCTGGTCGGTAATTTCTGCATCGGCGTTAAACCGACGGGTTCGCAGGATCCTTATGCCCTGCGCCGGCAGGCCCTGGGGATTGTTAATATAATTCTAAACCGGGGGTTATCTCTGGATCTGAACCAAACTATCCAGCAAGTCTATTGTGGATTTGCTCCTGTAGATCCTGACTTATCGGCGGAAGAGACTACTTCTCAGGTATTGGAGTTCATTCTACAGCGCATGCGGGTTTTGCTTCTGGAGCGGGGGTTTTCTTATGACGTATTGGATGCAGTGCTGGCAGTCCCTGAAGGTGATATCCTGCGGGTACACCACCGGATTCAGGCGTTGTCGCAATTTAAGCATCATCCCGGGTTCGAGGATCTGATGGTGGTCTTCAACCGATGTCATAATCTGGCCCGCAAGGCGGAGCAGACCGAGGTCGATGAAACTATATTTACCACTGAAGAGGAGCAAACTCTATATGACCGGCTGCAGGCTGAAGCACCGGATATGCAGGTCTGGTTGAGGAACGGTGAATTTGAGGAGTACCTGGCTGCACTGACCGGGCTGCGACCTGTGGTAGATGCACTTTTTGAAGCGGTAATGATTATGGATAAGGATGAGGCAGTAAGAGCTAACCGCCTGGGCTTGTTACGATGGATCAGCAGCTTGTTCCTGGATTTCGCTGATTTCACCAAATTAAATTAGAGGAATTTAGGCTTGGTTTGCCGAAAAACATTCATTATAATCAATATAGTGTATATAATTAGAGTATTATGAGGAATAAGTATAGCATATTTGGTGGGTGAATATGTTCGAATTAAGTGAAAGACAGGAGAAGATACTAGAAATAGTGCGGGAAGAGGAACCGATTACCGGGGAGAAGATCGCTGAAGCCCTGGATGTTACTCGGGCTGCACTGCGCTCGGATCTGGCAGTCTTAACTATGTCCGGATTTCTGGAGGCGAAACCTCGGGTAGGTTATACGTTTAAAGAAAACGGGGTTCAGACTCATTTTAGGCGTATATTGAGCAAGTACCGGGTCAAAGATGTTAAGTCCATGCCGGTGGTAATAAAGGACATTTCCAGCGTATATGATGCCATAGTAACTCTTTTTACCGAGGATATCGGTACCATCTATGTAAATGATGAGGAAGGCTATCTGGCCGGGGTAGTTTCTCGCAAAGATATGTTAAAAACCACGCTGGGCCAGGTAGATATACATGAAGTGCCGGTAAATGTGATTATGACCAGAATGCCCAATGTTATTACCACTACGCCTGATGAAACCATAATTGATGTAATAAAAAAGATAGTTGAACATGAGGTGGATAGCCTGCCGGTGGTAAAAACCTTTATCGATGCTGAAGGTGAAGAGAAATTCGAAGTGGTAGGTAGAATTACTAAAACCAATCTGGCGCGCCTGTTCCTGGATCTGGTCTGCCAGAAATGTGGGGAGGAGTAGACTTTGGGTAAGAGTATACCAGCGGTGTATGTTGTCTCCGATTCAATTGGAGAAACAGCAGAGATGGTGGTTAGAGCTGCTGCCACCCAATTTGATTCTGGCAGGATGGAGGTTCGGAGGATTCCGAATGTGGCTGATAAAGAACTCCTGGCGGAAGTGGTTCATCAGGCGGCTGAAAATGGTTGTGTTATAGCGTACACCCTGGTTATTGAAGAACTGGCAGAATTCCTGGAGGTGAAAGCCCGGGAAGCCGGGGTTATAACCGTAGATATCATAGGACCGCTCATCAATGCCATCAAGGACAGCAGTGGGGAGGAACCTCGCAGAGAACCGGGACTGCTGCGCAAGATGGACGAGGTGTATTTCCGGCGGGTTGAGGCTATAGAATTTGCGGTTAGATACGATGACGGCAAGGACCCGAGGGGGGTCAATCTGGCTGACATTGTATTAATCGGAATTTCGCGAACCTCGAAAACACCTCTTTCCATGTATC
>JAAZLJ010000072.1 GCA_012799365.1 Syntrophomonadaceae bacterium
GGAGGAGAGGAGACAAAAGCATGTTATCAGCTCCTTCAAATCAACAACAGAGTCCGGCTCTATTCGGCAGGATAAAAGATCAGGGCCGGGAGGCAGCCGCTGGCTCTATCCGTAGATGGAGTCAGATACTGCGCAGCCGACAGGGTTTTACCCTGGTCGAGATGCTGATAGTTCTGGCTTTGTTGGGCCTGGTCATTGGGGTTACCTACCGGTACTTTTTCTATGGCTGCCGGAGCAGTGAAAAGACCTTCAGTGAGGCCCGGGTGGTACAGGAAGCCCAGCAGGTGGTGCAGCGGATGGAACGTGAGGTGCGGCAGGCCCGTAAGCCGGCCCTTGAACAGAAGGCCCTGAACGTTAGTGAGGATAATCAGCGGCTTGATATCTACACCGATATCAATGGAGATGACCAACCAGAGCTGGTTTGCTATAAATTGAAGGAGGGGCAGCTGAAACGAGGGGTGGCCCGGGCGCAGAATGATAAGTTTCCCTACAGTTACGGTTCACCGGATAGCTGGGAGACAGTGGTGACCAGGGTAGAGAACCAGGACGACCAGGATGTATTTAGGGAATTTAAGGGAAATGCGGCCCGGCAGGCGGTTAAGGTGTTCATCGAAGTTCAGGACCCGGAACAGGCGGCGGCGAAACCACTGGCGGTGAAAACCACGTTAACCATGCGCAGCACCAGGGAGGCGGATTAGTAATGGGAAAGCATCTTTTAAACGACCGGGGCCTGGCCTTACCGGTAGTGGTTATGGTTATCGCGGTTATAACTATTCTGGGTTTTACTGCCGTGGGGGTGGTACAGAACCAGCAGCGTTCGACTTCCCGTTTTGCTGATAGTCAGAGTGCCCTGGGAGTGGCGGAGGCTGGAATCCACCAATACCTCTGGCATCTCAGTGAGAACCCCAAGTTTTATGAGAGTGATGAATATGATGACTTTATCTCCCGGATACATACTTTCGAAAATGGGCGGTATCAGCTGCAGGTTAATCGGGAAAATGGGGTGGTAACCATCCGTTCTACCGGCTGGCTGGACCGAGATTCGTCTAACAAGAGGACAGTGCAGGTGAGAGTACGCCAGCGCCAACTGACCGATTACCTGTTTGTAACCGGTGGGGGGAAGGCGAAAGGCGATAGAGAAGATTGGTGGATCAGCGGTGATGTGGTGGAGGGTCCCCTGCATACCAATGGTACCCTGTACATATCAGGCAAACCGGAATTCAAGGATGTGGTGACCTACTCACAGAAATATAAGCCACACCCAAACAGTGATCCGGTGTATGTCCGGGGAGAGCCGCAGCAGGTGGCTCCGCTGGCGTTGCCGACGTCATCCTCCTCTCTCAGTCATCTCAAGGACCAGGCCCAGGCTGATGATTACTACTATCAGGGTCGAACCTGCATCCGGTTGGATGGCAGCCAGCTGTTAGTGAGGAACCAGACGGGTGAGGTCGAGACAAGGGGATTGCCTCCTAATGGAGTTATATTTGTGGATGGGACAATTTCCAAAAACAAGAATTCCAAATGGGAGTTGGGGAACGGCAATGTCCTGGTTTCTGGTCAGCTTACCGGTCGGTTAACCATAGCCGCGGCTGGAGACATATACATTACAGGAAAGGACCCCACCGAGTTCGACTATAAGACGGCAGTTGATACCGGGGGTATTAGATACGCTGATGAGCAGGGAAGTGATATGCTGGGCCTGGTGGCGGGCAATTGTGTACGTATCCTTCATTACGGCTGGCCGGGTTACGACGAAAAGGACAAAGTCAACGTGGCCCCGGAGGATATCACCATCCAGGCGGTTATCCTGGCATTGAACGGGTGGTTTGAGTTTGA
>JAAZLJ010000256.1 GCA_012799365.1 Syntrophomonadaceae bacterium
CGGTAGACTGGGCTGAAGGGATTTTTCAACCAGTATTACCAAAATGAAGAAGGATTTCACCAGGAACTGTTGAATAGATCAGACAATGGGAAATCAGCGCAAAACGTTACAGGATGTTAATGACGTTATTGGATTGATGAACTTAGCCATCTGGATACTGAGCACATTATACTAATGAGGTTGATGTATCTTATGACCGTTACCCGTGGTTGTTTGTCCAGAATCAGGTCCAACTATCATCTTTTCAGCCCTGCAGAGCAGCGAGTGGCAGATTATGTGCTTGCTAATCCAGAGGCATCATTCTATGCTTCCGGACAATGCCTGAGCAGTCTATCTGGTGTAAGTGAGGCAACTGTTGTTAGATTTTGGAGACAGGCTGGTTTTGCCAGATTCCTAGACTTCAAACTAGCCCTTTCAGTAGATATTGTAAGAGGAGAAGCAGAGAGTGAGAAAAATACAGATGAGAGTTGCCTAGAACATATTGTCTTAGCCATTTGTGACACGATTTCAGATGGCATTACACGGCTGTCCCGCGAGATTGACTATGGTGCACTGCAGAAGGCAATCGAAGTGTTGGCACGGGCACAAATCATTGCCTTCTACGGAGTGGGAGGATCCGGGTGTGCTGCCGAGTACGCGCGGTATAGATTTCAACGCCTTGGAAGGTTTGGTGAGTGCCTCCGTGATTCCCATATGCAAGCGATTTCGGCTAGTCAATTAACCTCTAAAGACGTAGCTATGGGATTGTCTGTTTCAGGCAACACAACGGATGTGGTCAAGGCACTGGAATTGGCAAGTGGATCAGGTGCTACGACAATTGCTATCACAGGATACAGCGGGTCACCCATCACTGAGGTCGCCGATATAGTACTTATTGATACGGTGAGTAAGCCTCCCCTTGGCAGTGGTGCTCATAGGTCACAGGCGACGCAAATAGCCTTTGTGGATATGTTAGCCTATGGTGTTACGCTCATAGATCACGAAATGGCACTAGACAACATTGAGAGGTCTGTTAAAGCCATCGTCGACAAGATGGGGTAATTGGGAGTTGAAGCACGCATTTACCCAAGGTCTTTGGCTGACATGGGTCAATCGAACTAACCATCCATTGGCCACAAAAAACTAGGTGGAGGACGCGGTAAAATGACTGACACTAGGGCTGAATTTGCAATCGGTATTGATGTCGGAGGCACTAAGATTAGCGGGGGAATAGTGGATTCTACCGGTAGAATCCTGCACAAGCTTAAGCACAAGAGCCTACTGCAGTCAGCGCCTTTGCGTGTTGCAGAACAGATAGAGGGCTTGACCAATCAGCTGCTTAAGTCCCAGGGCCTCACAGAGCGCGACATAATTGGTGTGGGGATAGGGACCGGTGGACAGATAGACTATCGTACCGGCCATGTCATTGGTGCAGTCAATCCTACATCGCCTTGGGTCGGAGTCCAACTCAGGGATATTGTGGCAGAGCGAGTCAATATGCCTGTTATCGTAGATAATGATGGGAACTGTGCTGCGTTAGGGGAAATGATGTTTGGAGCAGCTAGAGACGTACGGGATTTCATATGTATCGTCATTGGGACTGGAATTGGTGGAGCCATC
>JAAZLJ010000073.1 GCA_012799365.1 Syntrophomonadaceae bacterium
CACCATTATGAATAGCTTGAAACCAGATGTGAACAGGTTTCTTGGGCTGCGCTAGGCGGACCCCTCAGGATTCGGCGTCCATGCACTCAGCCCTCGGTGCTCGAAACGTCCTGTTTCTCGCTCCGCTTCACAGCCTTCAGCTTCGCTGTGTACAGCGACGTCGCCTTCGTCAGGTCGCTTCCACTGGGTTATCATACTCCCTTTTAGGATATTTTTATGTTTTTCAGCTTTTTCATAATATTCTGCGTTATCTGCGTCCATCAGCGTATATCTGCGGTTTCAAAGTTATTTTCATTACAGGAGGAGGGGGAATAAACCTATCCCCCCGAAACGCAGACCTGGCTTACCTTTTTTGAACAGATAGATGATATACCATAGAATCCGCCGCTCAATACAAAGTTAATTTATGAATTTTAAAGATCTTATCATTCAGTAGAAAAGGCTTCGCTGGAAGAAAGGTATTACTCTATCAATGTTAAATCTTGAACAATAGCTCTATTGACCGGTCAACTGCAGGGAGGGACCTCATGAAAATCTGGGCGGTATTACAAAGAGAATTTCTGGACAATCTTCGCAACCTTAAACTACCTTTTCTGCTGGTCTTTATACTCGGCGGAGTAATAATGGCACTCTATACTGAGGCTGGACCCACCGCCAACTCAACCAGCATCCTTGATCCCTTCTTTGAGTTGTTTGCTGTATTATGTCCGCTGATGGGCATTTTTGCCGCTATGGATGCCATAGTGGGAGAAAAGGAACGGGGAACCCTGGAGATAGTTCTATCCAAACCGATTCCCCGCAGCAGTCTTCTCTACGGCAAGTTTTTTACCTATGTGCTCATGGTAGTCCCGTTACTGGTGGTAGAACTGATTCTGGCCTACTTCTGGGCTCAGATATCTGGAATATCCACTTACAGGTGGAACATGCCCATGCCACCATTCAGCCAATGGATGTCCATGGTGGCTATTCTATCTCTGGTAGCCGTATATTACATAGCCCTGACCATGCTCATCTCCATGCTGGCCTGGAGCACCGCCACTACTGCCCTGGCCGGTATCATTTGTATGTCTCCCGCCCATCCGGTAGGTGGAGAGATTCTGCGAATTATCGGCAGCATGGTGGGAATAGACACCTTCCCGGCAGTACCCTGGTTAATACGACCAGCACTCAGCATTTTTGGCCACTACCAGAAGTTCGCACTGACCAGCTACGCTGACTTCTGGCTTTGCTGTGCTTCCTTACTGGCTATAACTATATTCCTGTTATTTATCGGCAGACTGATCTTCGCACGCCAGAACGTAGCCTATCGTTACTAAGGAGGAGAGTTCCATGTCTATGTACGCAGTAGAAGTCCATGAGCTGACCAAAAGATTCCGCCGGCTGGTCGCAGTTGATCACGTGAGCTTCCAGGTACAAAAAGGTATATCCTTCGGCTTGCTGGGACTGAATGGCGCCGGCAAGACCACAACCTTCAAAATGCTCGCAACCTTAATCCGACCTGATGGTGGCACCGCCCTGGTATCCGGCTCCGATATCCGCCGGGACCCGCTGGAAGTTCGGCGCAGCATTGGATATGTCCCGGAAAACCCCAGCTTCTATACCAGAATGACCACCATGGAAACCATGATGTATTTCTGCCGTTTACTGGAGATCCCCTCCGAAACGAGAAAACAGCGTATTAGCCAATGCCTGGAACTGGTAGGACTGGTCGATAAAACCGACAGTTATGTCGGCGGGTACTCACGTGGAATGAGACACCGACTGGCCCTGGCCCAGGCCCTGTTAGCCGAACCAACGGTACTTTTCCTGGATGAGCCAACCCTGGGCCTGGATCCACTGGGGGCCAGGAACATGCGCGAATTGATCATGCAGTTGAAACGCGATCATAACGTTACGATATTGATGTCTTCGCATACCCTGCCTGAAGTGGAAATGATCTGTGATGAAGTAGGTATTTTCCATAACGGCCAACTCGTGGCCCAGGATAGTGTAGAAAACCTGCGCCACACTGCTAGTGATACCACTAGCATCGAGGTGGAGCTGGCCTCCAGGCCGGAAGAACAGGTGATCATTTCCCTGCGCAGGCTGCCCGGGATTAACCAGGTGGAAAGAGACGGTCGACGCCTCCTAATTGAAGCCAAAAATGATCATGAACTGCGCCCCCGCATCCTGGAAACCATCCTGGCCGCCCACCAGGATGTCCTGTTTTTCGGTGCCCGTGAAACCAGCCTGGAAGATATCCTTCTGCGCATCCTCCAGGATGAGTCGGAAACTGCTTCTTAGAAAATAATCGGTATCGCATTCAGGGTCGACTGGGAAACCTCATTTCCCGGCCGGACATCAGAGCAGTTACCGCCGCCAGAGAACAGATCAATATCGAAGCGCAGCTGGCCAACCAATACAACATGGAGAAAAGAACCCTCCTCTATTGGAGCCGGATGTATACCGGGCAGTTACAATCCGAGTATGATTATCGCGAACTCTATCTCCAGTACGCCGGTGAGCAGGACTCCGGTATGATTTTCGGTGATATGAAAGATGTTATGATAGCGTCGCGATAGGCATCTCCCCCAACCACAGTCTCTTCTAACCAGCAGCGATATATGGTGTAAAATTAACTTGACATCCCCCGACAGGTAAAGTATGCTTTACGTAAAGCTAACTTTACCTGGTGCACTTTTAGGGGGTGATCAGTTGAATAACCGGCTGCGACAGCTGCGCGAAAAGCATGACCTGACCCAGGAAGACCTGGCCGCCCGGGTGGGGGTATCGCGCCAGACCATTATTTCTCTGGAAAAAGGGCGCTATAATCCCTCACTTTTGCTGGCCTATAAGCTGGCCCGGGTGTTTAACCTGACCATTGAGGAAGTCTTTATCTTTAAGAATGGGAGGGATATCGAATGAAGAGGAAAAAATCTATACGCCTGATATTTTTGGTGGCGTTAATAGCTATTGGGGCCTATGGGCTGAGCCTGGGCAGATTAGGGTTCAGCATTGGTTTGATATGCGGGGGCATCGCCGCCTATGTCGCCTCAACCATAAAAGAGCGGAGACTGGCCCGAATGGAGGCCAAAGGCCTGAACCCTTATGACGAAAGAAGCTATTACCTGGCAGGCAAGGCTGCTCGGGCGGCTTTGCAGGTTTTCGTTATTCCCGCTGCCCTGGTGGTAGTTCTGGGCAGCATTTGGGGGCCGATGGTTAAAATCAACCTCTACGACGGGCTGGGAATAACCCTGGCCGCACTGCTGCTAGCCTATGCCGGCTTCTATTACTATTACGACCGGGTATACTAATCCCTACCCCTCCTCTGGAGGAAAGTGGCGTTGTTAAATTGTCACCAGCGATTGTTTCGCATCCTGATAGCCAACTCAGCGTCCATGGCAAATCCTGCCTGATCTATTGTGGGACAGGGGAACAGGTCCACTGTTCCTCTGTACCACCAATGCTGCCCGAGAAGAAGGAAGAGCCAGGGGATTACCTGAGGGCTCGTTAACCACCTACTCCAGGCTCCGCATAGCTCCGAACAACAGACCGATTAAATAGTAGGCTGCCAGAGAAATAACGATCACCAACAGCAGGAAATACACGGGCGCTACACTGCCGGCCCGAGCCCAGGCTGTCCACAGAGCTATTGCTACCGTTACTATTACCTGGATAACCCGACGGGTATCACCGAACACCAGTATCCCTCCATTCCGTTCCAGAGGATTACGCTCGAAAAGCCATACCGACAGATAATACAGTCCAATACACAATAATAGCAGACCAAATGAGGCCGATAGCGAGGGAAGAGCCGCCGGTGGTCCCCCGAATATAGCACTGCCCAGCACACCCGAGGCTTCGGCCATTCTATACAGCATCAGCCCCAGACCGTCTCCGAAACGAAGCAGGCCCAAACCATATAGAAGATCGTGGATACCGAGCAAGACCGGACCGCTCCCAAAAATAATTCCCGCCGCCAGGATACCGGACGAAATCGCGTTTCCGGCCACCGTAGAAGCCGCGAAAGCGATGCCGAAAACTGCAGCCAGCACTGCAGCAGTCTGGATAAACCAAACCCCTACGTCAACCAGGGTATATGAAGTAGAAATGAACATAACGATACCTGCCAGGTAGAAAGCCACCACCAGAAGGTTCAGGATCAGAAGCGCCATTCCCATAATATACTTGGTCTTAACCACCTGGCGCCGGGTAACCGGTGTGGTCAGTAAAAAGTCCAGGGTACCGTTTTTCTTCTCGTCAGATAACAGCACACCCCACACAAAAGCGATGAACCAGCCCAGAAATAATATACTGGAACCGTAATCAAGGGTGGTGCTGACCAACCCGGCCAGATCCACTTGCCAGGGCATGCCCACCCGGGTATTGAGCGCCGCCGCCAGAAACGGCCCCACGATGTACAGCCCGCTCATCAGCAGCGAATAAAGCAAAATCTTGAGCTGGTGCTGGTGCCACTCCTTCAAAACCAACATCGGATGAAGTCCAAAAACCCGACTAAACATCATGCTCACCCCCCACCGTATAATAGAAAACCTCGTCCAACGAAAGAGCCATCATTTCAATAAAGGTAGGACTGTACGTCTTCAGCCGGGCCATCATCTGTTCTGGCTCCCGGTCAATAATAAACGAATAGATATTACCCCGTTTTTCCGTGGCCAATACCCCGGGAAACTGCGATAATTCCTCCTCCGACTGCCCCTGGGGAAAGGCAGCTTGAATGCGCCGAAAGTTCTGCTTTATTTCCTCCAGTTCCCGGCAAAACACCAGCTTACCTTCCTGCATCAGGGCCACTTGATCCGCCAGACTCTCCAGATCCCCCAGATGATGGGTGGAAAGTAGAACCGTAGTACCTTCTGCCGCTACCTCCTCCAGCACCAGTTGAAAGAATTCCCGCTGCTTGATGGGATCCAGCCCGGCAGTCGGTTCGTCCAGTATCAAAAGCCGGGGATGAACAGCCAGAGCAATCATCAAAGCCACCATGGTGGTCATACCCCGGGAAAGACTGCGTATGCGCTTATCCAACGGCAAATGAAATTTCGCTTGTAGATAATCGACCCGGTCCCAATCCCAGTTTTCATAGAACCCCGAACAGAGAAAAAGGATTTCCTCTACTCGAAACCAGGGGTACATCCGCGGCGTATCAGGTACATATCCTATATAGTGTCTGGCTGCGGCATCCCCCATTGCCCGGTTCAGCACGGTTGCACTTCCTGCCGTCGGCAGCAGCAGACCCATCAACATCTTGATGGTGGTGGTTTTACCGGCCCCGTTCGGCCCTACCAAACCCAACACCGTTCCCTCTGACACCGTGAGATTCACTGCATCAACTGCCGTCACCCCCGCAAAGCACTTCGTCAAACCCTGCATTTCAATCACCGGCATGGTTGCCGCCCCCTCCCCATTCCTTCAGTACTTCATGGAAGCAAGCCTCCATCTCCTCCCTGCTGAGCTGCAGGTGCTGGCTTTCTTCCAACAGCCGTTCCATCATCTGCTTTAACATCTCCACCCTTTCCTCCCGGCTGGCCCGACGGGCCGACTCGGAAACGAAGGTACCCCGACCCCGCACCGTGGCCACCACCCCTTCCAGCTCCAGTTCCTGGTACGCTTTGGCCACCGTATTGGGATTCACCAGCAGCTGGGCTGCCAGTTCCCGCACCGATGGTAACCGGTCCCCGGGTTCCAGGAGCCCACCGTCGATACCCTTCCTGACCTGTTCTTTAATCTGCTGGTAAATCGGTACACTGGAGCGGGGATTAATACTGAACCACAAAGCCTGCTTCCCCCCTTTCACCTAACCGTCATAGTGTACTATGTCACCAATACACTGACAGTATAGCTTTCACCGGCCGTGTTGTCAATAATCGAGTTTACACTGATATAGCGGAATCGCTGTCAACCTGCTACCATGAGGATTAGCAGGTAAGCCACTGCCTTTCACCACTCGATGGTAGTCCTCAGCCAGCAACCATGGGAGACGCGGGTTGAATAGCGCCGGAGCAAATCTCAAAAAGTCTCTGCTATTACCGGGTAAAATGTAAGAATTTCTTAAGAAATATGTCAGGTTTTTCGTCAGCTTTGTCACTTAAAGTATAGCCAGGGCTCACGGGTTTACAGATTTCACTTATGAAGGGGGGTGATGCCGGTGGAGAAACAACAGATACTGGTGGTAGATGATGATCGGGAGATAGTGAACGCCATTGCCATCAACCTGCAAAATGAGGGTTATGAAGTACTGACCGCCTATGACGGCCTGCAGGCGCTCGATCTGATCAGCACTCAGACGGTACACCTCATCATCCTCGATGTGATGATGCCGAATTTAGACGGGCTGTCGACTACCCTGAAGGTTCGCGAGGAAAAAAACATACCTATCATCATTTTGTCCGCCAAATCAGAGGACACGGACAAAATCCTGGGGCTATCGATGGGCGCCGATGATTATGTTACCAAACCGTTCAATACCATGGAACTGATGGCCCGGGTAAAGTCTCAGCTGCGGCGTTACCTGACCCTGGGCGATTTTAATGTACAGGCCAAACCAAATCTTCTGACCTCAGGTGGCCTGTGTTTTGACCTGGAAAATCACACTCTTACCGTCGATGGTGAATTGGTCAGGCTGACCGCCACCGAGACCAGGATTGTAGAACTCTTAATGAAATCACCGGGGCGTATTTTCCCGGCCGAGGAGATCTATGAGCGGGTCTGGGAAGAGCCGGCCTACCGGGTGGAAAATACGGTCATGGTACACATTCGTCGCATTCGGGAGAAGATCGAGATAAACCCGAAAGAGCCCAAATACTTAAAGGTGGTATGGGGCATTGGATACAAGATCGATAAAATCTAAACCGTTTACAGCCTGGTTGTGCTTTTTTCTGGCCGTTAATATCATTGCTGTCCTCCTGTTTACCGGTTTCGCCGCCATAGTAGACTCGAACGGCAATCCGGCGGCTCTGAAGACTCCTTTTGTTGAATACAAGGACAGTACTGCCTTCAAAGAGCGGACCAGCAACTATTTTGACCGGCTGCTCTCCCTGGCAACTGACACTTCCCACCATGAATTTACCGAACAATTCTTGAAAAATGAAGGCGAAAATCTCCGGTATTATGCAGCCAATTCGGATACCGGCCTGGTGCTAACCAACATAGAACATCTATCATCTTCTAACTCATCACCGTTAACCAGCCCGGCTCTCAACTTCGAAGGTTATGGAGTAAAGCCAGATGCCGGCGTGGTGCTTACCAGCATAGAACCGTCATTGGTTAACTCATCACCATTGACCAAACCGGCCTACAATTTGACCGGTTACGCAGACAATTTGGACACCAGCCCGAAAGTACAGAATATTTCAGACGTAGATTCGTCGCATTTAATGCTGATACCAGACCTCAAAGAAGCGACAATGACGAGCGAAGGTGCTAATTCTCCCGATGTAAATAAAACACCAGACTTGCCTGCAGTTTTACCTGAAGGCTACAGCTACTACTGGTATTTTGATGGACATCAGATACACGTTATTTATGACGGCCAACCGGTCGATGTAGAGCGGCTGGACAGCGGCTACCAGGGTCTATTCCCCGACCTCAACAGGTACACACCGGATAAGCTGGCCAATACCCGGGTACTATTGGCAGTTAGAGACCCCCTGGTACCCAACCCCTACGGACATTCCATGTACTATTGGGAACAACAGTTTTTATCCATCATCGGCTGGGTCTATATCGCCCTGGGGGTATTGGGAGCAGCCCTATTAGTCTATGTAATTATCAGGCGCCGGGATAAGCGTGAGTTTGACCGAAAATTAGCCTCGTGGTCAGGACAAATATGGTTGGAAGTTAAAATACTACTTTCCCTGCTGGCTTTAAGCTTTTCGGCAGCCTTTCCCTTTAGATATTTCATAGGACATGTCGGTTCGTTTGAGTGGATATCAGGTATTACTCTTAACATCTGTTTCATACTGCTCGGCCTCTGGTGGTTTTATCTGATGTTCGTGGATCTAACCGTCAACCGTAGAAGATTTTTCACCCACAACACTATTAATTCTTGGCTCAATTGGTACAACAGATACGAAAGCCAGTATTCCTGGCAAAAATCAATGCTTAAACGCGCTTATATGCTGGTAGCGGCCGAGGCAGTTCTGGCCCTGATCTCAGTTATCTTTGTTCTTGTAGCTATATTTGTTGCCAACGGATGGGCCTTTCTGGTGGCCTTACTGATAGCCGGTGCCGGCATATACCTTATTTATCGATATCTAAAAAGCTACGACCAGACCTTGAGTGACCTGGGTAGACTGACCGACCATATTGAACTCATCAAAAATGGCGATATGGAAACCAGGCTGGAATTGGCGGCAGATGCCGATATGTATCCCGCCGCACAGAACCTCAACTCCATCCAGGAGGGTATGGGCATTGCCGTGGCCGAGAAGACGAAATCCGAGCGTATGAAGATAAACCTGATTACCAATGTTTCGCATGATTTAAAAACCCCGCTGACCTCCATTATTAGCTATGTGGACCTGCTGGCCAAAGAAGAAGAGCTGCCCGAACATGTTAACGATTATATAGAAATTCTGGCGCAGAAATCAGAACGTCTGAAGAACCTGATTCAAGACCTGTTCGATCTGTCCAAAGCCAGCAGTGACAACATCGCCCTGGATATGGAGCAGCTTGATTTAGGCCGGTTGATCAAGCAGACCCTGGCCGATCTGGAAGAACCGATCAACGCCTCCGGTCTTCCTTTCCGGCTCAATATCCCTGATGAGCCGGTGTACATCGTAAGTGACGGCAAAAAGCTGTACCGGGTGTGGGAAAACCTGATTACCAATACCCTGAAATACTCTCTGCCCGGTTCACGAGTGTTCATAGACCTGATAGTCGACGAGCAGGGCGCGCTGGCTACCATCAAAAACACCGCCAACTATGAGATGAACTTCAGCGAAGACGAGATACTGCAGCGTTTTGTACGTGGTGACGAATCTCGAACCACGGAAGGCTCGGGCCTGGGACTATCCATCGCTCAGAGTTTCACCCAGATCTGCGGCGGTCAGTTCTCGGTTAATATCGATGGCGATTTATTCAAGGTGGAGCTGCGGTTTAACCTGGTTTAACCTGCCGCGATACTCATGGCTCCACTGACAGCCACAAAAAGTCTGCCTAAGCTTTTAAATCAAATTGATGAAATTTTGTACCGCGAAGTCGAGGAAATCAATGTATTGGCAGATGAAGACGATGAGGAGCTTGATAGGTAGTTTGACAGCAGCTTAAATCAAACCGCCCAAATTTTATAGTAATTAAAGAGACCACTATCCAATAATTTTGGATGTGGTCTCTTTATTTCGATTTTTGCTATCCGGCAGCTCGAATACCCATCATTTCTTACTTTTTGAGACCTTCCCAGAATTCAGCCTCAGATACTTTTAACTGTTTCAAAATCTTTTTCCAGATGCCTGCAGGGATTTCTCTGGCAACAGCATGACTCACCCTGGTTCTCAAGATTTCACCTTGAGCATTTATTTTCTCATAATACCAATGATCAGTATTTCTGATCAAGTACCAGCTATTTTTTTCACAGTATTTCTTCAATTGTCCGAAGGTTGGCGGCATACTTATAACCCCAGTAATTTACGAATATCATCATCGGAATTACACAGCCAAATACGCATGAGATATGGAAGGTGATTTTTTCGGTTAGGGGCATTCAGAAATACTTGCATCCGCTGCTGGTACTCCTGTGCATAAATCTTGATCTCATTAATTAAATCTAAGATGGCCGCTTCCCGGTCATCCTGGTTAACTACCAGTTCAAGTTCATCGATAGCAATGGTTATAGAACCATCTGTCTCATTAATTACTTCCGGCCGGAAACAGAACGCCTGTAAAATAGCCTCCTGCAGCTCTCTTTTTACCAGGACAATCTCTTCATCACGGTGGCGTTTAACAATCGTTGGTAAGGCATCGGCATATACGCGATTATACAAAGCGGTAAAATCTCTCCGAGCATCAGTAAATTTGGTTTCGAGAAGCATGGTCAACACCTCCACCTCCATTATAAGAATATCTGTACATTCTGTACAGATATTATATGCCAGCAGAACTGATTTATATTCAATCCCACTTAACATAACCGATCGGGGTTAACCACCCTGAACTTTTATCCGAAAAGTAATTTAGGCTTGACACGGTCCGACTGAGTTGATATTATTTAATTGTAACCATTACATACTTGTAGCCATTACATACCAATGAGATGAGGTAGAAGAGCTTGGATATTAATGATATTGAGCATTTCCTTAGACTGCATAGCATCAGGCCATCCCACCACCGCATTCGAGTGTATCAATACCTGGTGGAAAACCGCAATCATCCCAGTGTGGATATCATTTACCAAGAGTTAATCAGGGATATACCCACCCTGTCGAAAACCACTCTGTATAATACCCTGGAATTATTTCTGGAAAAAGGAGTTGCCATCTTGATTACCATCGATGAAAATGAGCGGCGTTATGATGCAGATACTTCCTTTCACGGTCACTTCCGCTGCAACACCTGTGGGCAGATTTTTGACATCCGCCTGCATACTGTTCCCCGGGAATTGGAAAGCATGGAGGGGTTTGAGATCAACGAAAGTCACATCTATTTCAAGGGATTGTGCCCTAAATGCCTTGAGCGGGGCAATTCATAATACAGCCAATTATTAGAGAGGAGGACATAGTATGAAAAAGTGGGTTTGTGCTATTTGTGGTTACGTTCATGAAGGTGATGCTCCCCCGAGACAGTGCCCCCAGTGCCTGTCCAGTCAGGATAAGTTTTCCCTGGCACCAACAACGGGCGACAAACTGGTCTGGGCGGCTGAACACCAGGTCGGGGTGGCCAAAGACCTGGACCCTCAGGTGATGGAAATGTTGAGGGCTAATTTCACCGGTGAGTGCACAGAAGTGGGTATGTATCTGGCCATGAGCCGTCAGGCGGATCGGGAGGGTTTCCCCGAAATCGCCGAGGCCTACAAGCGAATCGCCTGGGAGGAGGCCGAACACGCGGCCAAGTTCGCCGAGCTGCTGGGCGAAGTATTGACTGCCGACACCAGGAGCAACCTCCAGGCACGGGTAGACGCAGAACACGGTGCCTGTCAGGGTAAGATGGACCTGGCCACCCGGGCCAAGCAGTTGAACTACGA
Source organism: Syntrophomonadaceae bacterium (assembly GCA_012799365.1). GTDB lineage: Bacteria > Bacillota > Syntrophomonadia > Syntrophomonadales > Syntrophothermaceae > JAAZLJ01. Next base: position 11,174 of record JAAZLJ010000073.1, read on the forward strand.
TGACATACACGATACCGTCCATGAAATGGCCAAAGATGAAGCCCGCCACGGCGCCGCCTTCGCCGGACTGCTGAACCGTTATTTCAAATAGCCTTATCAGGACGAATAGCCGGGAGGTTCCCGGCTATACACCCCTGAAATCGGGTATTTACTGTGTTATCCGTACAAGTCTATATCTACCGAGCTCAATCACCTCTCGCAAACCGAGAGGTGATTTTTCTTACTGCTTATACTTGAGCAATCAACTATATATAGAATAGAAATCCGACATCAGTCACACCAACCGAAAACCCAGCGGTTTCTCCCTGTATTGATTCCGGGACACGCCAATTAACGCAGCGACCCGAACATATAACTTGTTAACAATCGTAAACTTGGAAACCTGCTTTCCATAGCGTACTTTTTTCTGAGAACTTTAAGTTAATTACCGGTAAGGCTTTGGCCAATAATTCATTAGCTTTTGATGGAATATGAGGAACAAGCGCTGTACCTCTACCGATTAGCCATAAGAAATCCCCTTCAGAACAAATCTGAAGGGGATTTTGGTTGTGAGCTAAACTCATGTAAGAATATCTGTTAGTTTCCTGCCTTATAGCTGGTTATGTGAGTCTTCATTGTGTTTCAACCTTGTCAAAGGATTCGAGTATACCTCCATCGGTAGACTTTATCCATTTGGACTCGTCCGAACCTTTGGTATATGATACAAAAGCCGCTTGACCCTCTGGCACCTTGTCGCTGTCTATTAGCTCAATCTTGATTTTCTCCGGGGTATTAGTTTTTGTTACCTGCTTAATCTGTAGCTCTCCATCGCCGACTTTGACTATAAACTGAGATTCCGCTCCAATCCCACTCGGGTCAGCTATTGCCTTATTGAAAGTAATACTAACATCCTTCTTGGTGGTTACTTCGGCAAATTCAACGGTAGGAGGTGCCGGAACAGCTCCATAAACCGCATTAATAATAGTTTGCGGACCAAATGACTCGAGGGTAGTCCCATCAGCAGCAGTAACTGTACCTTTGGTGTATGATACTGTAGCGGTATCATCTTTGGTAACAGCCGAACTAAGACTCAAATCGATCTTCTTCTTATCTTCCAGGTTTAACTTTACGAAGGTTATCTCTCTATTTTCTTCATTGACCAATACGTTAAATTCGCTTTTCGCCCCCTGCGGTTCGGCCATTTCTTTACTAAAGGACATAATGACCTTATCCCCATCAACATTGGTAATTGCACTGTTAAATGTCGGGACAACTGGAGCACTCCCCAAGTTGTTGGTTACCGACCGAGCCAAGAAGGTTTTTAGCACTCCCCCGTCTTTGGATTTGACCTGAACTCCATCTTTCGCTTTTTTATAAGCAACAGTAACAGTCTGTCCCCCCAGCACCTTTAGTTCCAGTAATAATTTAATCTTTGTGCTGGTATCGGTAGATTCAACCGCTTGAACAGCAACTATTTCACTATTAACGATTACTGTGAATTGATCTTGCGTATCTTTCGGATCGGCCATATCTTTATCAAAGGTTATACTTATATCTCCCTTTTTCGTAACTTCTGCACTCACAAACTGTGGTGCGGCTGGTGAATCTTTTCCATCACCGCTGTTCCCTCCGGCTGTTCCTGTAGTGGTGAAATCCCAATATTGCGTTCCAGTAAGTTCATTGCCATTGTTAGATTTAAACCCACCTTCTATTTGCACTCCATAGGTGGTTGCCGCTTTCAAATTGTTAAAAGAAAGTTCCAGCCTCCGGATCTTAGGCGGGTTGTCCTTATTACCCTGTTTGATATAGGTGTGATTCGTATACCTTACACTATTATCAGTGGACTTTTCGTAGACCCTTATCTTGCTGAGATTATCATCCAAATAGGTATCAACACCCTTGCTGAAATCAAAGTACAGAACAGTGTTATCTGCGTCTAGACTCGGTGTACTGAACTTTTCTACGATAAAATCCTCATCTTTGTTGGCTCCTGTGCCAGCTCCAGCCTTGGACTGTTCTGAAACTGCCCCGATATTAACTAAAATATTGTCTGCTTTCTCAACTTTAATCGGGGTTTGCTCTATGGTTGAACCTGAAACACATATTTTGGCGGTTTCGATAGTACCCTTGCCACTCACGGATACGGCCGCATTAAGGGTCAGAGTACTCACTTTCCCTTTACCAGCAATATCTATGGCAGCACCAGATGCTTTCTCCGCTGCTTCCAATTGGACTATGGTACCACCGGTGATCTCGACCTTTACTTTTTCGGCTTCGACTTTAATATTGGAAAAATCACCATTCAAGATTACCCGGGCCTCGGCTTTGGTTTCCTCGGTTATAGTTACTGCTTCGAAACCCGCGCCCTTGAGGTTTTCTTCAATCAAAGCCGCCCCGCTTTGCAGAGATACCCTTTTTATGACGGTTTTTCCCGCAGCAAGCAGCCGTACATCTTCTTTATAGACCTTAACAACGGGCAGGGTACAGCTGTCAATAATTATACTGTGGCTTCCTCCACCTTTTATAACGGTAGTTCCCTGTACCTCAACTCCCTTTAGAGTAACATTACCACTTCCAATGGCTTCATCTAGAGTCAAGTCACCTGTTATTCTTACATTTAGTAGAGTAACATCTGCTGCACTGATATTAACGTTACCATCAATGATTTTTTCCCCTGCCGTTGGGCCATAGTCACCAGCCTGATCGTATATGGTAGCTTCCTGGACCTGTACAGGTTCGACTGATATTTTACTAGCTCGAACCAGGGTCACTACCGCTTCTGCCCGAGTAATACTCCTGATTGGTTTATAGCTCTGATCAGGGTATCCGCCCATCAGGTTTTTAGCCACAACTGCGTTTATTGAGCCTCTGCTCCATTCTGGAATGTCCCCTGCATCCTTAAATTTATTTAATGCATCAACATCGGTTGAAACATCAAGACTTAGTATTCTTGCCAGTATGGCAGCAACTTCCTGTCGACTAATTTGCTGGCCTGGCCTCATGGTTCCATCCTCATATCCTGATATGTAACCGGCAGCTTTCGCTTTAGCCACCTCTGCAGCAAACCAATCATTGTCCGAAACATCACTATAATCCGTTTCAGCAATCGTTGTAAAGCCAAAGGCTCTGTTCACGATGGCCATGAATTCGGCTCTGGTAATACTATTATTAGGCTTAAACGTTCCATCCGTATATCCCTGGACAAGACCTTGAACAGCCCATTCATTAATTTGATTCTCTGCCCAGTGACCACCAATGTCTGTTGGTTGAGCCAAAGACATTCCTGCCAGACACGTAACCATACATAATGCCAATACCAGACTTATTATAAATCTTTTTCTTGTACCCATTTTAACCTCCCGTCCTAATATTACTTATCAATCCCAGTTTAACTTTTACAGTGATAATGTAGTCCTTCTGGTTCCACCTCCTTCTGAATTCTGGGGTTTGGTCTACAGGGAACAAAAAAGCCCGGCAGAAAGAAACGCCGAGCTTGGATAGATTTCTACAAAAAAAGAACGAATCCGTGGAAAAAACCGACTCGCCCTTTACTACTCATGAGGTTCAGCTTCTCCTTTCCTCGTTGGGAGGTATATCGGTTTCCCGATATTCCCTATCGGCCTGGGATCCATGGCGTTCCTGCTGTAGGTCCCCGGGCTCGGAGAATATTCAGTTAAATAATGAAACTGTCCCCACTGCGAAACCCTTTTTACAATTTGAAATGCTGATTGTGCGTTGAGCCACGGCTATTATTATGTAGTACTTCAGTTAAAAAGAACGTTTGGTAGTGCAAGTAATATTAATTTTTACATTGATCGCTAAAATCCTTCATTAAATGCAAGTTTTTCTGATGCAGATCATGTTTACCAGCGCCGCTTGCTGCTGGAGACATACTAGAACCCGAATCCAGACTGCTTACTCGTTTACTCATAAAAAAGCAAAATCAGGTCCTGAGGGTTACTTAACATCCGTACCGTCCATGCCGCAAAACGATGGAGGTGTGCGACGATATTCCCCTGTATGCCAAACATAGCCATGCCACTTGTACCTGTACTCGACCAATCAGAAGCGATGGCCAGATTTACTGATCGGCCGTCCTCTCAGCCGACGGCTCCAGCCATACGATCACATACCCCACACCCTGGACACACAACCGACCTACATCAAGACTGTTCCTTGATCAATGAAAGTTTATCCGCGCGCGTCATCTTTTTGATCTGAATTTCCCGTTTCAGGGCATCAGACTTACTGGCCGCTGATTCGGAGTAGACCAGGGTCACCGGTCTCCGACCACGGGTATATCTGGCTCCCTCCCCCCGGTTGTGTTTCTCTACGCGAGCCGGCAGGTTGTTGGTCGAGCCTGTATACAGGCTCCCGTCGGAACATCTGACGATATATACGTAATAGTCTTCCTCTTCGTTCAACAATACTTCCTCCTCTTATACACACCGCTTTCCCTTATTGCCAACCATGATATCACACCGTTTTGAAATTACGATTTCTTTTCTTCCCGGGGTATGAAAATATAACACCTGACAAATGTAGTATAATGGATGAAAATAACGCTGGTTAATTTTGGGGAGGTATAGTTACGGCATCTGCCAGAGGGGGTAAAACAATGCATTTCAAGTATGGCCTTGACGACCGGCCCGTATGGGGAGAACTGCTGTTATTTGGACTGCAATGGCTGGCCATCAGTATTCCGTCCATCATAATTATTGGGAAAGTGGTGGCTGTCCTTCAGGGCGGCAGCGCTGATCCTATAGTTTATTTACAAAAACTCTTCCTGGTAATAGGTCTGGTTCTCCTGGTGCAGATATTCTGGGGTCACCAGTTACCTCTGGTAGTGGGACCGGCCACTGTACTCCTGATTGGAATTATATCCTCTCTGGAAAGAGGCAGTGCTGTCATCAATGCTTCCATTATAATAGGAGGGGGAATACTGGCGCTTCTCGCAGTTAGCGGGCTTTTCAAACGTTTGATCAAGCTTTTTACGCCGCGAGTTATCACCGTAATCTTGATGCTGATCGCCTTTACCCTGGCTCCCACCATATTGAATCTAATGGTAGGCACCGCTCCCGTTTCTGGTTCAGCCAATTTCAGCTTTGCCATCCTATTAACCCTGGCTATATTCATAGCTAATGGCTTGCTCAAGGGCATCTGGAAGTCAACTCTGGCTATCTGGTCTATGCTCGTCGGCAGCCTGGTGTATTACTGGTTTTTTCCATTATATACCGCTCCTCAAAACTTGGCCGGACTGGCCTTACCCGGTAATCTCCTGCCTGCTTTAGCCCTTCCCGACCTCGGAGTCCTGGTAGCTTTCTTAATCTGTTTCCTGGCTCTAGCCATAAACGACCTGGGTTCTATTCAGTCAGTGGGAACATTACTCAAGGCCGGGCAGATGGAAAAGCGTATCACCAAAGGAGTGACCGTAACTGGAGCCGGCAATGTACTGGCAGGCTTTTTCGGTGTAATCGGGCCGGTGAATTTTTCTATGAGTCCGGGGGTTATTGCAGCTACGGGTTGTGCTTCTCGGTACGCTCTGGTTCCAGCTGCAATTGGCCTTCTGTTTCTGGCCTTTTCGCCGCTCACCATCGGTTTCATCAGCAGCGTACCTTCTCCTGTAATAGGTGCCATTATGGTCTACATTATGACCGCTCAAATTGCAGCTGCTTTGCTGCTGGTTCTGGAATCTCGCGCCGCCTCAGCATTTGACGATGGTCTTATCATCGGGCTTCCCCTTATGCTGGGTACTATAGTTGCGTTTCTACCCCCTGATATTATGGCCCAATTTCCGGCCGGTTTACGTCCCATTATTACCAATGGTTTTGTGGTCGGAGTCCTGGCCGTCCTCATCCTGGAACACCTGGTCTATCGTACTCGTCCTCAAAATACTTAAGAAGGTCACGCACCTGACACAAACTCTCCTATCCCGGTAAAATATTTTTGAGGATCTACGATCATGATGTCATTATGATCTGCTCCGGGAATAGGAAGCCAGCGTTTCTGACTGCTGCCCAGAGTTTCATAGATCAGGCGGCCTTCTCGAGGGGACACCAGACTATCCACCTGCCCGTGTATAACCAGGGCGGGCAGGGTAATGGTACGAATCATAGCCAGACACTGTTCTTCCACCGAAAGCAGAACCGATAGATCGACGGGAAGACCCCACTGCCGGGCCAGCCGGGTTACGCTGGCAAAACCACTTTCAATGATCAATCCCTGCACTTCTTCCTGGTAGTGAGCCGCCAGTTCCAGGGCCGACATACTGCCCAGAGAACGCCCCATGATCCATAAGTCTAAAAGGTAGTTTCGTCGCGATAATTCCTCCCGCACCGCACCATAAAGCACTTGGGCATCCCGGGCCAGGTACCGAAAATTAGGATAACCACTGCTCATCCCATAGCCCCGGTAATCAGCTACCACCAGGTTAATCCGATGGGCATGGTACATCCTGTATATATAGTCATAGTCGGAAGCCACTTCCCCATTACCGTGGAAATACAGCATCCAGGGCCACTCGGCCTGACCACTATAAAAGCGGCAGGCTACCTCTATATCCCGATTGGGCTCCACCGGGACCATCAGGTCAAACGCTCCCGGCGGCGGTGGAGTATGGTCTGCACGTGGAAACAACAGATATTGCGCCAGCATGGGCTGCTGATCCAGTCGGCCATAATCGGGCCAGTTCTTCACCAATACCTCCTCCTTTAATAGAATATTATGTAACCATCCCCATATCCTAACAACAATCTTCCACCTTCATCACAACATCTCCTGCTTTATCACTGTCTTTGTAAATATGCCTCTTCTATTTACCTACCAGTAAGTGATATACACGCTTCGCCACATCAAGACATCCGTGTCCCAAAAGAAAAGCTGCCTATCCCAGGTTTCTGCTCGACCAAAAAACCAGGTTGTAATATGCTGATAAGAAAATCGCATTTTCGGAGGGACCAGCCAAAATAGCAGTTGGTACCCCACTCATAAACCCGCTGATCAGAGTGACTATTCCTTTTTCATAACCTCCTCTATAAAACACTTGTTCGGCATGGACAAACATGGTAACATATTAGTAAACAACGCAGAACCTGATTTTATCAATCTGCATATATCTGCGGCTTCAATGCCTACTTCCGGCAAACCGTGATGATACTGGTGGTATCACTACCCGGCGCATGAAAACAGCATGTTTTTCGAGGTGTGATAACCCGCTCGCTCCTCGACTCGCTGATTGCAATACATCGACGTTCACTACGGATAGCTGTAGTTTCATTTTAAAATAGAACCTGATTAACCTGAAAAATTGACAAAAGTTAATCTTAGAACTATAAGAATCAGTAGCATTAAAGTCAGGCTAAAATTTGTTTGTATTTTCTGCGTATTCATAAATTGTCCCTGTATCCTGCGTTATCTGCGTCTAATCAGCGTATATCTGCGGTTTCAAGCCGTCAATGAGCGAAAGGAGGGTAGGTGCTTTTCTTGCCTGGCTCCGCAGGCCGGGTCTTTAGCGCCGAATAAAAAATGAAACTGATACATACGTCGGACTGGCATATCGGGCGCTCCTTGTATGGACGCCGTAGATACGAAGAGTTTGAGGCCTTTTTGAGCTGGCTGGTTGAACTAATTGATGCCGAGCAGGTTGATGTTCTGCTGGTGGCGGGCGATGTTTTTGACACCAGTGCTCCCAGCAATCGGGCCCAGGAACTGTATTACCGTTTTCTGTATCAGGTAGCGAATTCGGCCTGCCGCCATGTGGTGATAACGGCGGGTAATCACGATTCACCTTCTTTTTTGAATGCACCCCGGGAAGTTTTGCGGTTCCTGAATGTCCATGTGGTAGGGAACGCTTCTGCCTCGCCCGGTGATGAGGTGCTGGTTCTGCACGACCCGGAGGGTAAGCCGGAACTTGTGGTATGCGCGGTTCCCTATCTCCGGGATCGCGATATCCGCCAGGCTGAGGCCGGAGAAACCATCAGTGACAAGGAACGCAAGCTGGTGGAAGGAATTCGTGAGCACTACCGCCAGGTGGTGGAAGAGGCCGAAAGGATTCGAGCCCGACTAGACCGACCGGTACCGATTGTAGCCATGGGGCACCTGTTTACCGCCGGGGGCAAGACGGTGGAGGGCGACGGGGTACGCGACCTGTATGTCGGTTCTCTGGCCTATGTGGGAGCGGATGTCTTCCCCGCCTCTATTGATTACCTGGCCCTGGGACATCTCCACCTGCCGCAACGAGTGGGAGGGTTAGAAACCATGCGTTACTCCGGTTCTCCGCTGCCCATAGGATTCGGCGAGGCCGCCCAGGAAAAAAGTGTCTGTCAGGTGGTGTTCTCCGGTACCCGACCGGTAGTTACCGAGATCCCGGTTCCCCGGTTCCAGGAATTGGTGAGCATTAAAGGTGATTGGAATACTATTGCCGCTCGTCTGGATGAACTCCGCTCCCACGGCAGTGACGCATGGCTGGAAATTACCTATGAAGGCGATGAAATCGTGGGGGACCTACGGGAGCGCCTGGACGAAACCGTGGAAGGAACCGGGTTGGAGATCCTACGGGTACAAAATAACCGGGTGCTGCAGCAGGCTATGATGAATTTTAAGTGTATAGAAACACTGGATGATTTGGAGGACACCGATGTATTCAGGCGCTGCCTGGAAGCTCATGAGGTACCGGAAGTACAGCGGATGGAGTTATTGCAGGCCTACCAGGAAGTGGTCGCTTCCCTGGATGACGACGACCCGAACGCTGAATAAGGAGGTAAGGCATGCGAATACTGGAGATACGTTTCAAAAATCTGAATTCACTGGCTGGTGAATGGACAGTGGATCTTACCCATCCCGCCTTTTCCTCAGATGGCATCTTCGCTATCACCGGTCCCACCGGTTCCGGGAAAACAACTATTCTGGATGCGGTATGTCTGGCGCTTTACGGCCGAACCCCCCGTCTTAACAATATCTCCGCCACCACCAATGAGATAATGACGCGCCAGACGGGTGAGTGTTTTGCCGAGGTGGTTTTTGAGACCCGCAAGGGTCGTTTCCGCTGCCACTGGAGCCAGCACCGAGCTCGCCGCAAGCCGGATGGTAACCTGCAAAGTCCCCGCCATGAAATTTCCCATGCTCAGACCGGAGAGGTGCTGGAATCAAAGATTCGTGATGTAGCCGCCCGCGTTGAACAGGTTACCGGCATGGACTTTGACCGTTTTACCCGTTCCATGCTGCTGGCCCAGGGAGGGTTCGCCGCTTTTCTCCAGGCCCCACCCGATGAACGGGCTCCCATCCTGGAGCAGATTACCGGTACCGAGATCTACAGCCAGATCTCCATCAAGGTCCATGAACGGCGGACAGAAGAACGCACCCAACTTGCAGCTCTACAGAACGAACTGGCCGGGATGCAGCTGCTGAGCCCGGAACAGGAACAGGAACTGCACTCGATTCTAAAGGACAAATCGCAGCTGGAGAAAAACCTGGCCGAACAGGTCAATTCCCAGCGTAAGGCCCTGACCTGGCTGGATAGAATAGCGGGATTGGAAACAGAAATTTCTGCTCTCGATAAACAATGGCAGAACTTTCAAGAACGATGGGATGGTTTCCAACCGGATCTGAAACGACTGAAACGTGCCCGTAAAGCGATGACCATAGAAGGTGATTACATAAGGGTTTCAGAGCTGCGCACCCGGCAGAGTCAGGAAGTCAACGAGCTAAGAAAAGCTCAGGAGCTTCTGCCTGCTCAGGAAACCAGCCGGGATACTGCCTTTAAGAACAAGCAGGATGCTGAAAAAAAACTTACAGCTGCGCGGGAAACCCAGAATCAAGAAGCAGCCATCACCAAAAAAGTCCGGGAGCTGGATCTGCGCATCGCCCATGCCCAACAACAGGTGGTAAAGTCCCACAATTCTGTTCAAGAGCTGGAACGGCAATACCAGCAATGCGGCAGCCAGATAGAAGCCCATAAAGAATCGATAAAAGCATCCCAGCAAGCCCTGCATCAGATCGAATCTTATCTGCAAGAAAATACCGTTGATGCCGAACTGGTGGTAAACCTCAAGGCGATTGCTCAAATGTTTGCGAGCCTGCAGACAGCGGAGAGTAAACACAGCAATTTGGAAAAGGCACTCATGGCCGCTGGCCAAAACAAAGAATTATCCATCAGAACCTGTGCAGAACTGGCCGCGGCTCTGAAGAAGTCCCGTTCCACCCTGGAACAAATAGAACGTGAACACCAGCAGCTGACTCAAGAAATTCAAGCCCGGCTCCAGGGGCGCGAACTGAGCGAGTGGCGTACTGGACTTGAAACTCTAAAGGAACGCCAGGGCCTGCTTAAATCAACTGTAGAAGCAATGATGCGGATGAATCAAGCCCGACAACTACTGGGTGAGCTGAAAATCGACGAGGACTCCCTGGTCAAAGAAAGTACCGGTCTGGCTGACGAAATCAAACTCTATACCGAAAAGAAGAAGAACCTAGCCAGTAAAGTCGAACACCTGCAGACCCAGGTGGTGCTGCTTAACCGCATCCGGGACCTGGAAGCAGAACGGGCCAAACTGGAGGATGGCCAACCCTGCCCCCTGTGTGGAGCTACCCGGCACCCTTATGCCCGAGGCAATGTTCCGGCTCTGGATGAAACTGAACTGGCCCTGCAGCAGGCCAATGCCAATTTGAAAAATACGGAAAATACTTTGGCGCATCTACAGATTCAGCAGGCCACCACTATTAAAGATATTGACCAGGTACGGCAAGAAGCGAAAAAACAGCAGGCTGCACTGGAAGCGGACGAAAGACAGTGTACCGAGACCCTGCACCAGCTGCAAATTCCAGTCGATACCGCCGACGCCCTGACCAGGTTACAAAGTGAACTGTCGACCGGGCAAAGTAAGATAGAAGATTATACCGGCCTTATCACCGAGATCGAGCAGAAAGAGAAAAGTGAAAAAGCCCTCTTGCAATCCCGGGAAACTGCCCGCATGGCCTGGACCACAGCCAACCAATCGTTCCAGGAGGCCCAGCATGCACAGGAGATGGCGGCACGTGAGTATGATCGTTTGGAACAGGAGTACGAAGCTCTTAAAAAACAATTTACCGAAGAGTTAGAAAAAACCCGCCAGGAAGTTGCCGCCTATGGAGTTACTGAACTGCCTGTGGCCCGGTTAGATAGCATACTGGAAAAGCTTACTCAGCGGCGGGATGCCTGGCAGGCGAAAATCACTGAAAAACTCGATGTGGAAAAGAATATCACCGGGTTAGAAATCGAACTGGAAAAACAGACGGTTTTGCAGAACAAACTGGATGAGGAGCTGCAAAAAGTACGCGAAGATCATACCCAACTGCTGGAACAATGTACGCTCCTGCATCAGGAACGTACGAAGCTCTATGGTGACAAAGATCCAGATGTAGAGGAAAAACGGCTGGCGCTTATGGTGGAAAAATCAGAAAACCACCTGGAGAAGGCCCGGTCTGAACATGATAGATTGCGGGAAGAGGTCAATAATCTGCAGGCCAGAATAGAATCACTGGATAAGACTATCCAGCAGCGGGCTGTGGTTGAACTGCCCCGGGCGGAACAGAATCTGAATACCCATCTACGGCAGGCCGGCTTTGACGACGAGAATGACTACCTGGCCTCCCGTCTGCCTGAAACAGAACGGGAGCGATTAACCCAACAGGCCGAATCTCTTACCCGAGAACAGACCGAGCTGGAAACCCGCCGTAAAGATAAGACCACCGCCCTGCAGGCTGAACAAGAAAAAGCGATTACAGATCAGCCCCGGGAGAAGGTGGAACAAGAACTGGCCGCCTGTGAATCCAAGCAGAAAGAACTTCAGCAGGAAATAGGTGCCTTGAAGCAGCAGCTGAATCGAAACGATACTCTGCGGACCGAACAACAACAGCGCCTCACGGCCCTCGAGCGACAAAAAAGAGAATGCCAGCGCTGGGAGATGCTTCATGAACTCATCGGTTCTGCCGATGGCAAGAAGTACCGAAATTTTGCCCAGGGGTTGACCTTCGAAATGATGGTCAACCAGGCCAATCGCCAACTGCAAAAGATGACCGAACGTTACCTGCTGGTTCGCGATACCAGCCAGCCTCTGGAACTCAACGTCATCGATAATTACCAGGCGGGTGAGATTCGTTCCACCAAGAACCTGTCTGGAGGCGAGAGTTTTATCGTCAGTCTGGCCCTGGCTCTGGGGCTGTCATACATGGCCAGCCGCAAGGTCAGTGTTGACTCGCTTTTTTTGGATGAAGGTTTTGGAACCCTGGATGAAGATGCCCTCGATATCGCCCTGGATACCCTGGCCGGACTGCAGCAGGATGGGAAACTCATCGGTATAATCTCCCATGTCCCCGCTCTCAAGGAGCGTATCAGCACTCAGATAGAGGTCATACCCACCACCAGCGGCCGCAGCAGCATCTGCGGCCCCGGCTGCCAACGAATTTAAACTAACCGCAAGACAATTCCGAGTACAGCCCCTTTTAAGCCAGCGATTACATCTTAAGGGGCCCTCGATCATTAAAAAGCCCAGGGATTAAATCCCTGGGCTCAAAACGCGGGGAACGCCATCTAGTGTCGTAACCCGAAATATCCGTCGCGAACCGTCATTAATTCTAACTTTGGGAACCCACTTTCCATTCGTACTTTCAGAGTAGCAACCTTCCTCGATTAACCTTACCATTAACATAGATATACGGTCTGATCCAAACCACAAAACCTGAACCTCAAAAAGACTACTGGTATTTGGCGTTCCCCTCACCAGTATTATATATCCCTTTATTGTAGTTTGTAAAGGGTTTTGTCAAGGTACTTTAAGGAATATAGCCCAAATACATACAGCATGAGTGTCAATGAATTAACGAGCTTCGCTAATCGACCCGGGACGCCAGGTTCACCAGGTATTCCTCTATCACCAGAGGATAATCCAGTTCTACCTCCTGGCTATGTAATTCATAATAAACATTAACTTCTCCCCTGACTTCAATAATTATGGCCTTCACCTCAGCCTCGACCAAACGGCCCTCCTGTTCCACCATCACCGTATCGCCAAGGTTAAAGTCGCATTCCACTTGTAACAGCAGGTCCATCCCTCCTTTGTCAGTCAAGACTTTTTAGACTATATCAAGTCAGGTTCAAATATGTCTACAAAATCGGTGACAAGAGACGGAAAAATCCCTCTTTAAAACGAACAAAAAAAGATCTGCCCCGGTAGGCCTCCTGCGTGACTTCTATACAGTCATCCAGGTCACGCACAAATTGTTCCTCCAGTCGACTGCCAATTTGCTGGTCATAAACGAAGGCATTTACTTCAAAATTCAGATTGAAGCTCCTGATATCCAGGTTAGCAGTTCCTACCGAACTGGCAAATCCATCAGTTACAACCACCTTGCTGTGCAGAAAACCCCGCTTATACATGTAGCAGCGGACGCCGGCCTCCAGCAACTCACCCAGGTAAGAAAGAGAAGCCCAATGGACATAGAAATGGTCCGCCTTATATGGAATCATCACTCTAACATCCACCCCGGACAGAGCCGCAATTTTTAGAGCTTCCAGTATGCTATCATCCGGTACCAAATATGGAGTCTGGATGTAAATATTACGCCGGGCCTGGCTGATAAGTCCGAGAAAACCATACTTTATAACCGGATAGGTCAGGTCCGGGCCGCTAGATACAATCTGTACTGCACTGTTGCCCTGTGCCTGGCGTTCCGGAAAGTACTTGTCTTTTCCCAATAAAGGATCCCGAGTTGCAAAACGCCAGTCCAGCAAAAACCGCAGCTGCAGAGCATCAACCGCGCCGCCTTTGATGCTGAGATGGGTGTCGCGCCAGTATTCAAACCGAGAAGAAATTCCCCGGTATTCATCACCGATGTTAAATCCCCCTACATATGCTTCCTCTCCATCGATAATACAAATTTTACGATGGTTACGGAAATTAATCCTTAAGTTGATATGGGGCAAAAATGGAGGGAAAAACACCGCCGTCTGACCTCCGGCCTGATGCAATTCCCGGAAAAAGCGCCGGGTCAACCTTATACAGCCCATGCCATCATAGAGCAGCTTTACTTCCACCCCCTGGCGAGCTTTCTCCGCCAGGGTCTCCATGATCTGCCGCCCCAGAGAATCATTACGGATTATAAAATACTCCATATGGATATAGCTCCGGGCCTGTTTCATGCTGGCCAGCATTCTTTCAAACAACTCCGGGCCATGGTCGAACACTTCCACCTGGTTGTCCTGAGTCAAAAGAGAATGGCTGCTTTTGAGGTGCAGGTGGATAAGCTCCTGATATTTTCTGGTGCGAACATCATTGAAAACCAACCTGTTTTCGTGCAGGCTGGCATCCTGCCTGGCCAGCAGTGGTCTCAGTTTCCGTTCTTCTTCCTCTTTAAGATGGAACCTTTTTTCCCGGCGCAGATTTTGTCCAAGAAAAACGTAAAACAGGAAACCCAGTACCGGTATAAAAACCAACAGCAGTATCCAGGTCAGGGTAGCCGTGGGGTTACGCCTTTCGAAAACCACCACTACCAACACCAAGATCAGGTTGATTAAAAATATGATGTCTCCTAATTTCCAGAGAAGATCCGATGTTGCCATTATAACCCCCTGTACGCGAGAAGGGACTGCCATTCACTGTACAGACTCTTATTGTACAGACTCTTATTTTATAATCCTGCATCGGCCGGTGATTATATCCCCGTAGGGTAGACTCGTGCACATTCTAAGCTTAGCTTGTATCTTTATCTATTGATTTCTACGTACAATGATCGAATACCTTCCCCGTCCC
>JAAZLJ010000074.1 GCA_012799365.1 Syntrophomonadaceae bacterium
ACCACCATCATCAGAAACCCCAGAAAAACTACCGGTACTCCCGGGTCGTTTTTCACCATTAATCCGGTAAAACGGCGGAAACCTTCGCAAGTTATCATGTACCCGGCTCCCTCCCCACTTTCTCCCGCCTGCAGCCTGCCAGTATAAGCAACTCCGTGGTCATCCAACAAAGCACAAGCCAGCACCGGCTCACCACTGGACGAGGGCATCCCCTGATCCCGTTCTCCAGCTGCGACAAAGGTGCGCAGTCTCATATTAGCAGCTCCGGGGATAGCAACTTCCCCTCCGTCGATAGTTTCAAACCGGGTTAATACCCGATCCCCTTCCGTTACTTCACCGCGTACCAACCACCCATAGCTCTGCTGGTACAGCTTCAGCCTGCCTATTTTCACCGGGTGATTGACACTGATCTTCTTCTCGACCTCCCCATCATCTGCTCCGCCGGTTATAACCACATAAGTGGTATACTGTTTGGGCTCTCCCCCCGGGTAGTAATCTATAACGAAATCCTGCGCGGTTATCTTCTGCTCTCCCATCCCCAGCTCAGCCAGATCCGCGGTATCTCCTATTCCTATCTGCAGGTACTCACTTTGTCCCAGGTTAAGTGAGATTAAAGCTCCGACGAACACCGCCACTACACCGCAGTGAGCGATTACCGAGACAACATTCCTCTTACTGACCCGTCGTTTAATACGCCTTGAGGAACAGATCAGAATACTGGTGGTCAGCAGCAAACCAATACAGATGTACCACCTGGCGGAAAAAAGATGATCCAACGCCAGAGCCTGAATAATCCTGGCACCCGCTACCCCATATCGTTCGACATAAAACCCCGGGAGTTCTCCCTGGGGAATCAGGGTTCCCACTGCACTGGCTGCCCCCAGTAATAACAAAAGAAAAAGGGCCGTTTTCATTGAGGACAAAATTCCGGTCATACTGTTTCTCAATGGGCCCTTTTTATTTATCATATACATTCACCCCAAAAACCAAGGTTGCTGCACATCTAAGTATTCCTGGATGCACGGGCCAGTTCAACCGAACGATGAGCGTAATCTATGGCCTGCCCCAGACAGTTAAGTGATGCGGTCGGGTTATGGAAACCACCCCCGTTATTTACCAGAACATAATCCAGGTACCACTGCCCCTTACGGTGCATTTCCCGGGCCTCCTGTAAAAGCTTTTCATCTACTCCGGGGGTTTCCTGGGCCGCCGCCAGTTCGTTAATAGCCTCAACCACAGCCTGTCCCGCCAGATCCTCCAGCTGTTTGGTTTGAGATTGGATGGTTTGTACACGTTCCTGCAGCCAATCCACCCCTTCCCGGTGGCACACAGTACAGCTCTGCTCTATATTGTTCAAAGGACTGGTCCAGCGGTGGGAACTTATCTTCACATTGCCTACCCGCGTATAGGGCATATGACAATCCGCACAGGCCAACCCGGCCGTCTGGTGCGTACTGCCCTGGAACATCTCATAATCTGGATGCCTGGCCTTCAACAGCCCGGTGCCTGCCAGCGGATGGTTCCACTCAACGAACTGCAGGTCATCGAAATACTTCAGCATCTGCCCGGCATCAAGTCCCTGGTCCCAGGGAAAGACTATCTTCTTGGTTCCAGGTTCAAAATAATAGTTGACGTGACACTGAGCACAAACCAGAGAACGCAGTTCCTGACGAGTAAACTTCCCTGTATCCTGTCCCTGGCGCTGCAGGGCTTCCAACAGCGGCTTCCGGGTTAATTTTAAATCCATGGTTTTAGGGTCATGGCAGTCCAAACAAGCAATAGGATGCTCGAGTTTATCGTTGATCTCCTCAAAAGTCATCTGGTAATATTTATCGCCATACTGGTCCATCAAGGCAGGAATTTCCGGTGACTTACAGGTGTTACAGGCGGCTCCCGCCTTACGCCGGGCTGGATCGATATTGCGGATATCCTCCAGGGTATATACATGCCCACGGGGCTCGTTGAATTCCACCCCAAACCCGCCGCCCGCATACATAGTTTTCATGTAAGGCCTGGTCTCAAAATGAGACGGATGTTCTTTATCCTGGAAATTCTCCTGATAGCTGTCATAATGCCGGGGATAATATTTACCCCACACGGCCGGATCCACCTCACCGGCAGCAATTTCTCCCAATGGAGGCTCCTGCAGATCCTGGTTATGAGCTGAGAAAAAATAAATCCCCGCCCCCAGGACGATCATCACCACTACAACCGATAGAATTACAACCTTATGCGGCCTGGTCACCAATTATATCCTCCCTCCCCTTATCCTTTTACTTGTTATGTGGAGTGCGCCGATGACAATCAAAACAGTACATGCCGTCACCACGGCTGGTATCTCCCACTTCCCCCAGCATCTCACCATGACAGCGCAGACAGTTGCCCTGGATCACTTTTTGACTGGTTCCCGTAGCCGTGATCTCCGGGGGAATGGTTCCACTCACCACCCGGTAAACGTCTCTGGTACCGGTATAAGCCGCATAAACACTGCCGCTCATGAGACCATGCGGATCATGACAATCTCCACAGGTCACATCCTCACGATGAGCGGAATGGAAATATGACTCCACCTGGGAATCCATAGCATGACAGCGTCCACAAAACCCCGCTGTCTCCAGTCCCAGAACCGGAAGCCGGGTCATTAACATCAGACCAATACCCAGAACCATCAGCCCGCCAGCCGCCAGAAGCAGTTTGATTTTTCTCTTACCCGTATTCACCTGGAACCACCCTC
>JAAZLJ010000075.1 GCA_012799365.1 Syntrophomonadaceae bacterium
GACGATACACATCGGTAATAATTGTACAGGGGATTTTTTTAGGCTGGAGTTTGTGAATGAGTTCACAGTCACAAGGGTCGGTTTGTGCTCATAACAATCTAAAAATGAAAGGGGGTATTAAAATGACGGACCGGAACAAAATTAGGAACGACTGGTGGAAAGAATTTGTTGATGAACCGGTGGTAGACGTACTTAGTCTGGAAGAAGAAAATGAAGCCTGGAGGGCCGCATACGCTGCGCCGAAACAGGAACAAACCATGGATCTTACCATTTATCTGGATGAGATTGAGAATCTGTACGGACCGCTGACTCCTACCTGGAATCAAACTATGGAGGAAGTCAATGAAGAGTGGAGAAGTCATTTCTTACAAAGCTATGAACTCAAAAAACAAGCGAAAAAAGCCGCTTAACCTTTACCAGTACCAACTTTACCGAAGCCCTTGGTTTTATTAAAAATCAGGGGCTTATATTTTTCCCAGGAATTTAACCCAAACAAAAAGCCTCCCTTTAATGGAAGGCTTTATTTATTTAATTACCACCGTTATTTGTCTTTGTAAATAATGGTCCCTACGTGTTCACCATTCAGGGCTCTGGTGATATTCCCAGGCTTAAGACCATTGATTATGTGTATCTGGGTAACGCTCTGAGCCCGCAGAAGCATGTCCAACACCGGCCGTTCAACAATCAGGTCATCCAGGCCCATCTCGATCAATTCACCGGCTCCGATCCGGGGTATAAACTCAGCATCCGGATTTACTTTGGGGTTATCAGTATAAAGCCCGTCCTCGTCCTTGACATATATGCACTGCCGGGCACCAATCACCTCGGCCAGTAGATAAACTCCCACATCGGTGCGGTTAGGAGGAATGCGTCCTTCCTCAGGAAGGTGTTCCCAGTACCCGTAAGGCGGCATACCATGAATAACCGGTATACACCCCTGGGCAAAAAAGGCTCCCAGCAGCGGAATATCATCATGCCCTACCTTTATGCCCCCGTGCGGTGCCAGCAAGGTAGCTATCATCAACGAATTTTGCTCGGATACACTCTGTCCCAACTTCGAGATGATACCAGTGGGCATGCCCAATTCCATAGCAATGGCATAGACATGGCGGGAACGGGTTCCTCCCCCGGTTGAAACAATTATTTTATGTTTATGCTGCCTGGCATTTTCCGCTATTTCTTCAATTACGGGAATGACTGCCCTGGCCCCCATGTCGGTAATGCTCTGGCCTCCCACCTTGAGCACGTTTACATCAGGGAAAGCCCGAAACTGTTTTCCATACTCCAAACTTTGGAGAAAAGTTTTGCCTACCAGGGACTCTCCCATCAGCTTGCTTTTTATGTGCAGCCTCTTGCTGTCCCTTTCACGAATGAGAGGCATTTCTCAACCCTCTTTCCCTACTCGTCATCATCCAGGTCTTCTTCGTCTTTACCAGCCTGCAGCACCACCACATCTGCCCCTATCGCCTCGGCAATCTGTTCCAACTCCATTTTCCTGATATGTTTGACATAGATCTTCAGATCTACCCCGGCCACGCCTACCATGTTATAACGCGGCTTTTTCTCCCCTTCACCAACCTTACGACGTTCACGTACAAAAATCTTTCCTTTCGACATATACCCACCTCCAAAAAATTTTGAAATACCCTGGCGTTTTTATCTAATATACCCGCCTTCTTAGAAAATTATAGCACAGGTGGACATAAGATACGGCAGAAAAAAACTTGTAATATATACCCGTTTTACCGTATGCTGTCGAATGCTTCCCTACCAAATATGGTGGCGCCGGGCTTCACTGGCCAGATAATCCCGAAAATCAGGATGGGCAATATTGATCAGCTCTTGCGTCCTTTCCCGCAAGGAACGCCCCTTCAGGTGAGCCACCCCATACTCGGTGACTACATAGTCTATATCTACCCGCGAAGTGGTGACCACCGTCCCCGGTTCAAACCAGGGCACGATGCGGGATACCGTTCCCCTTTTAGCAGTAGAATGGAAAGCCACGATAGATTTGCCCCCCTCCGATCTCTGGGAGCCAATGATAAATTCTTTGTGACCTCCAGTGCCACTGAACAGACGTGGTCCAATCGACTCGGCGCAGCACTGCCCGGTTAAATCCATCTCTAAGGCAGCATTAACCGAGACCATTTTATGATTTTGGCCGATTATATGTGGATTATTAACCACACTGCCCCGATGCATCTCCACCGCCAGGTTGTTATCTACAAAATCGTACAGCCGCCGGGTACCAAACACCACATTGGTGATAAATTTATCTTTCCACAGGGTCTTTCTGCGGTTGGTTACCGCCCCTGCCTCGTAAAGATCTAAAATAGAGTCCGTAAGCATCTCCGAATGCACCCCCAGATCCTTCTTGTCTCTGAGGGCCAGGGCTACTGCCGCGGTGATACCACCCCATCCGATCTGAATAGTAGAGCCATCCTCGATCAAATCAGCAACATAGGAGCCAATGGCTATCTCGATATCCCCGGGTTCAGGAGAAGGCAAGGTGGGAATTTCACGATCAGTCTCCACTATGTAATCAATATCGGAAATGTGAACATGAGTATCACCCAGCGTACGCGGAAACTCAGGGTTAATCTCCATAATAACGATGTCGGCATTTTCAATGAAATCTTTCTCTATCACCGTACAAAGAGATAGAGATACATATCCATGCTCGTCCATGGGCGAAGCACAGCCCAAAAAAACATTGGGACGGCGATAACCCAACCGAGCACGACTAAAGCGATGCAGCTCCATGGGCACATAAGACACCGTCTCCAGATCGTGGGCTGCCCGAGGAGCATCACTGTAAAACCAACTGTTCAGGAAAAAATGTCCTTTCATTTCCGGTTCGGTAAAAAATTTATAATTCCCCAGCATGAAAGCACTTACCACCGAGACATTTTTTACCTGTTCCTTGATAATATGGAGATTCTTAAGTAACGTAACCGGTTCACAGGCCACCAGGCTGCATACCACTTCGTCATTACTCTTGATCTGCTGTAGAGCCTCTTCAACCGGTACAACCTTGCTGCGATACATACTCTGATAATCCATTATTAATTACCACACCTCACCTGTTATGAAAATAGACGTAAGAACACACTGATGGTTCTCGATAAATTATGAACTAACCAAAGGTCATTTACAATTAAGCATCACTATGTATTATGACATGAGCCTGACCCTTTTTTCAATCCCTCATCAAGTCTCCGCCCTCTTTACATAAAAATGGCAGCAGCTGAACCCCCATAATTAATACCGGAATATACACACGTTGCATATGATAACTGCAGACACCTATAAAACCACACTGTGCTCGGTGAGCCCTAACTTATAGGAATTCAAAGTAAATTACCCAAACAAAGGAGGTGAAAGCCATGATAAATCCTAACCCGGTGCAAACCAACCAGGATTTCTCCACGGTTGAGAAGCTTTTCCTACCCGGTCGCCCCCTGTCCTGCCAGGTCACCGGTACCTTTATTTTTGCTGAACCTGCAGGCCCGGACTCAGTTGTTGTTTTCGGGGGATATAAGCTGGTCTTCAGCTGCCAGCGGGAAACCGGCAGGCCTACCCCGCTTTATGAAACCGTAGTATTGGAACGAACCTTCTGTGAAAACATACCCGTACAGTCCGCGAAGGAGGAAACGGGCTCCATTTCAGTACAATTCAGCCAACCCCTACGGGCAGAGGCCAAACCCCTTTCCAGGTGGTCTACTTATGTGGAAGTGGCAGTAAAAGGAGAGATTAGTGTACAAACCAGTGCTTCTCCTCCCGCAAAAGATTCCCCACTGGAAAGTCCAGAACCTGTTCATCAGGATGAACCACTGCCGGAAATTCCTGGAAATGACATGATTCCGGTTACCCCGGAATCTTCCCCGGACAAATTAACCAGTGAAATCCTGGCTCAATCCACTGTTTATTTGCCACCATCTAGCAATACACAACCCCCTCTGGCTCAAATTCCCAGTCGTCCCGGCCTGGCCGCATCTCTGGCCAATACCGCACCCCCTCCCAAACCACCCGGGATCAAAACCTGAGAGCTAGAAGTAGAGTCCAGTTGGACAGGTGATGATCCGGTTCCCCTCGTCGTCCCTGAATATCCTCCCTCCAAGCCTCAGGGATAAAACGGGAACAGCTATGAAAATAGTTTTTGAAACTGCAGATATACGCTGATGCATGCAGATGATAAAAAATAACAAAATAACTTTATACGGGAGTGTGGTAACCCGGCGAAGCGACCTACGAAGCCAACGATGTTTTGGCGAGTGTCGGCGGAATCGAAGGCGGAGCCTGAGCGCCGGCCGAAGTCGACGTCACAGTACACAGCCAAGTAAGTACTGAAGGCAGCCCTAGGGCTGCCTTCAGTACTTTAACGTCTGGCAATTTGACGGGGTCTCCCCATATTGTAACTACTAAACCTAGACCGTTCCCGCTAACTGAACGCCATCAATAAATACTAAGAACCGATTGGAACCGGCCGCTGCCCGTCTGAATGTAATCCGACAAGCATTGGTAATCTGATGGGTCACTCCGTTTACGTCTTCAAACTGAGCAGGTACCTGGAAGGTTTTCGTGACATTGCCCAGCGGATCCACAAATCTAATCTGGTCAAAACCGCTGGCAAAAGCTCCCGAGTTAGTAAATACGGCCTCTCCTTGAGCATTGGTAGTACTGGTAGTAGTAACCGTCGCACCAGCCACCGTTCGATTCAATGATACCGCTACACCACTGATACCAGCTCCCTGTTCGTTTTTCAGGGTAAACACGGGCGGCTCTTCACATATCTGAGGAGCGTTGAGCTGCTCTGGCGGGCAGACAAATCCGGGAGTAGGTTCACCGACACATTCCTGAGCCGTGCAAAATCCAAAACTGGGTACCACCAGATTTACCTCTGCCTTGACCTGAATCCGAACACAGAGATTGGCCCGGCAGCACAGAAGCTGTTGTCCGGTTTCCGGATCAACGGTGAGATCACAGCCCCCTCCTCCCAAAGCAAGTATCTGACATTGAACAAAAGTACCCTCTGGTGCCCACATGTATCCCCGGGCTATTTCCTGTTGGGTAAGAGTAAAACTGCAAATTAGAGTCCCGCTGGCGTCGACGATGGTTACTTCCTGATCAACCTGGGTCGCTATACGCACTGCCCGGAAAAAGGGAGGATTAAAAGGTCCGAAACCGCTAAAGAAACAGCGAGCTGTATTAGGGATTAGTCTGGCCGTAATCCTGGCCCCTGCGGGTAGAGGTTCCGGACAGACTTCAGATACCGCAACACACTGAGAAAGCCTGTTAGTCCCCACACACTGGTCGTATACTTTAACCACTTCAATACAATCTCTTTCGGTTGCCTGCAGGCAATCCTCAAGCGGTAATATACCTGTATTGTCCATTAACTAAACCTCCTTTACTCTGATTTCACAGCCGAGCTCCTGAAGTTACTGGTCTGGCTATAGTCGGTTCGACTGTCATTACAATATATGGTTTTACCGTCAAAACGGTTACCTGACCCACCATTTTTACCCGTATCACCTACCATTACTCACAAACAAAGGGCTTCGAACAGCCACATGCTGCTCGAAGCCCTCATCCAACCAAACTATATTTCGCTAATTCATCCTGATTAAAGGACCTCACCCGGTTCGTTCCCGGGCGAGGCCTTGATTACTCATCGACTATGCCAACCGGAGCGGCATTTTATATCCTGCTGCGCCTTTGCACTTGCTCTTGAACAGTTGAGTAATAAACTGTACCCGGCTGCAGAACAGGTCGGCACACTTATCGCCCTGTATAAAATTGCTCAGCCGCTGAAACCAGCTGTAACTGGTAACCTTAAATCCTGCAGTTACCTGGCTGGCAGTTTCGCCCAGGGCCTGCCCATCTTTAGCTTTTAACTCCGGGCTTACCACCAGTTTGTAAACCCCACCCCGCTGAAGTTCGTTCAGCGGAGTCACGAAAATATTGGTGCTCTCATCCGGGTTGGTCTTGTCTGATATCCTGAATACCATAACCCGAACTTTGGCACCGGAGCTGTCCTGCAGGCTGATACACTGACGATTATGGTTCCAGACCGTATCATTAACCACATTCTGGTTAAACACCAGCTTGATCATGGGCTTGACCGAAGTCTCACCTTGCCCCAATTCTGAAACTGTAACCGAGGAAAGGCCGTTCATTCTGGCCAGGTATGCTCCTACGAACGTCAGGGGCGCAGAATCGGGATCCTCCGCAGCCGCCACAACCGTCACCTGACAGGTAGCCGTCTTATTGCCGTCCGCGGTTTTTACGGTAATGACTGTACTGCCTGCTTTAACCGCAATGACCTTGCCATTTCCGTCTACCGTGGCCACGCTGGCATTACTGGAAC
>JAAZLJ010000076.1 GCA_012799365.1 Syntrophomonadaceae bacterium
TCAATGTTGACATCTTACTGGGTTTGGAAATTTACGGGAGTTAATCCGTATTTACTGGTATTCGTAATCGCGCCCATTATGTTTGCCGTAGGTTATTGTTGCGAACGTTTTCTTATCAAGCCGGTGCTTGATGCCCAGAAGGATGTGCGGGAACCACTTAGTGTTCTACTGCTTACCGCGGCGTTAGCAGTAGTTCTGGAAAATCTGGCATTGATGGTTTTCGGTGCGGACTATGTAATGGCGAAAACTTCTTTCTCCGACGCTACCCTGAGTGTTGGCTCGGTTACCTTGAGTGCGGCGCGGCTGTATGCCCTGGTGATTGCATTGCTGGCGGCACTGGGATTTTACGCCTTCCTGATGCGTTCGGAGTTGGGACGCAGGTTACGGGCCACGGGGCAGGATCGTAATACAGCGGCTTTGATGGGAGTTGACGTGACCAAAACTTATGCGCTGGCTTTTGGTGTAGGGACAGCCATGCTGTCGATAGCAGGATTGGTGCTGCTCCCGTTCTATTATATACATCCGACTGTGGGACAGGTTTTTATGACGAAGTCGTTTATTGTGGTGGTTTTGGGAGGATTGGGTAGTGTTCCTGGTGCGCTGTTGGGCGGTATCATTATTGGATTGGTTGAATCCATCGGTGCTCAGTACATGACGGCCACACTTACGTTGGTTCTGGTGTATCTGATATTTATTTCCGTCCTATTCCTGAAGCCATCAGGCCTGTTTGGTTCTCCCTTTGAATGGTAGGTGATGAGGTTGGAAATGGTAAAAAACATGACAAATGAGAACAAAAACCGTTTGGTGGCAGGAATTGTACTGTTGATAGCGGTGTTGATTCCGTTAGTGTTGGATAAACCCTACTACATCCACGTTTTGACCATGTGCCTTTTGTGGGCGTACCTGGCTTCAGCCTGGAATATCGTGGGTGGATTCGCGGGACAGCTTTCTTTGGGACACGGGATCTACACATCGGTAGGGGCTTATGTAACTGTAATTCTATTCAATGAGTTCGGCCTTTCTCCACTGTTGGGGATGTTTTTCGGGGCCGGTGCCGCAGTCCTGGTTAGTCTTATAATTGGACTGCCTACCTTCGGACTTCGAGGCGCGTATTATGCTTTGTCTACCGTGGCTATTTCCGAGGGACTGGTGGTTCTGTATGAAAACACCATGACAATCGGCGGATTGCGATTGGGTGGGGCCGAGGGTTTGATCGTCAAACTTATCGGCGATGCTCCTCTCCATTTGCAGTTTACTTCGAAGATTCCCTACTATTATATAGCCCTGGTCATGCTGCTCCTCATTATTGGGCTGTCTAAATGGATAACCAAATCCCGATTGGGCTATTATTTGGTGGCCTTGCGGGAAGATGAGGATGGGGCCAGGGCTCTGGGAATCGACGTACGCAGGACCAAGCTTATCGCCGGGGCATTGAGTGCTTTTTGTGCGGCGATTGGGGGCATTTTCTATGCCATGTTAATCAGGTATCTTGAGCCGCAAGCCATAGCCGGAGCCGCCATGTCTACCCAGATGGTATTTTTGGCCATTGTCGGTGGGGCGGGAACCGTGATGGGGCCGGTAATCGGTGGTATCTTGTTGGCCCTGATAAGCGAAATTATTCGATTTTATCTCGGAGGCTATGTCATGGGCTTGCACTTATTCATCTACGGTTTAATAGTTGTGCTGATGATAATCTACAAACCAGGCGGAATCATCGAGGTGGTAGAGCATTATTATCGACGATTGATGAATTTCCGTGACCGGGAGGTGGCAAGTGGTGCAGGAGACAGTTCTGGATCTTAGAGATCTGACCATTAATTTCGGCGGACTGGTAGCAGTGGACAGTTTGAACATGACGGTGAAAAAAGGAGAGGCCGTAGGGCTGATCGGGCCCAACGGTGCGGGTAAAACTACAGTTTTTAACCTTATCTCGGGGTTTTACAAACCGACCCGGGGCGACGTAGTTTTTATGAATGAAAAAATTACGGGACTGGCGCCTTATGACGTTTGCCGCAAAGGCATCGGCCGTACTTTCCAAATCGTAAAACCATTTGGGAAGATGACGGTATTGGAAAATGTGATGGTAGGAGGGTTTTCCCGGACCAGAAATCCGCAGGAATGCAGACAAATAGCGGCGGAAGTAGTGGAAATGGTGGGGCTGGGGTCGAAAAAGGATGCTCTGGCTAAAAACCTTACCATCGGTGATCGAAAAAGATTAGAAGTGGCCAAGGCCCTGGCTACCCGACCGGAAATTCTTCTTCTGGACGAGGTGCTGGCCGGTTTGAATCCTACCGAGGTGGATGAATCGGTCGAATTGATAAAAGAGATAAATGCGAGTGGAATTACCATTGTAATGATTGAGCACGTACTGCAGGCAACAATGGCGATATGTAACCGGATTGTGGTGCTGGACTATGGAAAGAAAATCGCGGAGGGAACTCCTGCCGAAGTAACGCAGGATCCTGAAGTAATTAAAGCATATTTAGGTGATGAATATGAAACTACTGTCAATTAAAAATGTAACCGCCGGTTACGGCGATGCAATGGTATTGAATAACATCTCGTTACACGTGGATGAGGGGGAAGTGGTGAGTATTGTCGGTGCCAACGGTGCTGGCAAGAGCACGCTTTTAAGTACCCTCTCCGGACTGGTTACTACCACTCAGGGAGAAATCTGGATGGGTGATCAGAGGATAGAAAATCTTGCCCCTCACCGGATTGTGGAGCTGGGGGTCATTCAGGTACCGGAAGGAAGAAAGATTTTCCCGCTCTTGACCGTGGAAGAGAATCTTTATATTGGTTCCACTATGGCTCGGGTCCGTAAACAACGGGAAGAAAACCTGGAACAGGTTTATGAGCTTCTGCCCCGACTGGCAGAGCGCAAAGATCAGGTGGGCAGTACTTTGAGCGGGGGCGAGCAGCAGATGCTGGCCATTGGGAGGGCTCTTATGGGGATGCCGCGCGTTTTAATGCTGGACGAACCTTCGCTGGGTCTCTCTCCCGTGCTGGTAAGTACCGTTTTCGGATTAATTAAAAAGATTAGTGAAATGGGAACTACTGTTTTAATGGTAGAACAGAACGTCAAGCAGGCGTTACAGATGAGTAATCGTGGTTATGTGCTGGAGAATGGCACCATATCGATGGAGGGCGCTGGTAATGAGCTGCTCAATAATCCCCATGTTAAAAAGGCCTATCTCGGAATCTAGCTCCTCATTTACCAGTGAACCCAAAAAGACTCGGCCGAACCACATACGGTTCGGCCGAGTCTTTTTAAGGAGTCTTCCGCTGCCCGCAGTCCGAGCTTGTGCAGTTGAACCGCAAACGGTTCGCTGATCGGGATCAAAAATTCATGAACCTGCAGTATTACGGGGTACCTGGAGTTGGCACGGAACTTGCATCTTATATAGATAGAGCGAAAAAAGGGAGGGGTAGCGGAGGGATATTGATAGTTGTTCAAGGAGGAGATGAGCGTAAGCGGAATAACCAGTTGGGAAAGGAGAGAGCTTGTATGCCTTTAAGGACGCCACAGGAGTATATTGACGATCTTAGAAAAATGAAGATCGAGCTGTATATGTTTGGGGAGAAGGTAGAGAATTACGCTGACCATCCTATTATACGGCCCTCCATCAATGCGATGGCTATGACGTATAAGCTGGCCCAGGAGCCGGAATATGAGGATTTGATGACAGCCACCTCGAACCTGACCGGCCACAAAATCAATCGTTTTACCCATTTACATCAGAGCACCGATGACCTGGTGAAGAAAGTTAAGATGCAGAGGCTGTTGGGGCAAAAGACCGGGTGCTGTTTCCAACGGTGTGTGGGAATGGACGCTTTTAATGCGGTTTACAGCACCACCTATGAAATGGATCAGGCCAAAGGAACCGGGTACCATGAGCGGTTTAAGAAGTATATGGAGTATGTACAGGACAATGACCTGGCGGTAGACGGATGTATGACCGATGCCCGGGGTGACCGGTCCAAGTCACCGGGGGCCCAACCGGATCCCGATGCATACCTTCATGTGGTGGAGAGACGGGAAGATGGCCTGGTGGTCAGGGGATGTAAACTGCACCAGACCGGGATGATTAATTCCCACGAGATTCTGGTCATGCCGAACAATGCCTTGCGCGAGGGTGAAGAAGAATGGGCGGTTATGTTTGCCATTCCCCTGGATACACCGGGTGTGATTTATGTTTACGGCAGGCAGTCCAGTGACACCAGAAAATTGGAGAGCGGCGGTATTGATACTGGTAATATCCATTTTGGTGGGCAGGAAGTTATGACCATATTTAATGATGTTTTCGTGCCCTGGGACAGAGTGTTCATGGATGGAGAAACAGAGTTTGCCGGGATGTTGGTGGAGCGTTTTGCCGGATACCATCGTCAGAGCTATGGCGGATGCAAGGTGGGGGTCGGTGACACCCTGATCGGTGCGGCTCAGGCCATCGCGGACTACAACGGAGTGTCCAGAGCCTCGCATATAAAAGATAAGATTATCGAAATGTGCCACCTCAATGAGACGCTTTATGCCTGTGGTATCGCTTGTTCATCTGAAGGCAGGCCCACAGCCGCCGGTAACTATTTGATAAATGTGCTGCTGGCCAATATCTGCAAACAGAATGTCACCCGCTTTCCTTATGAAATGGCCCGGCTGGCGCAGGATATCGCGGGAGGATTTATGGTTACCATGCCTTCTGATAAAGACTTTGACCATCCCGAGATCGGGCCGCTGGTAAGGAAGTATACGCAGGGGTCAGGTGAAGTACCGCCTGAAAACCGGCAGAGAATACTGCGGCTGATTGAGAACATGACTATGGGTGCCGGGGCGGTAGGATACCTGACCGAGTCTATGCATGGAGCTGGTTCTCCTCAGGCCCAGCGCATCATGATTTCGCGTTTGGTTAATCTCCAGCACCGTAAAGAGCTGGCGGAAAAGCTGTGCGGGGTTAAAGACCGCGACGATATTGACTGGGAATAGCAGCTGGTTCAGGTGTGGGAGACAAGTGAGTGCTGATGAAGCTGAAAATCAAATATTGCGGTGGCTGTAACCCTGTAACTGATCGCAAAAAGGTAGTTAATGATGTGCTTGCAATCCTGAGACAGCATACCTCGGTCGAGGTTACCGCTGAACAGCCAGATATACTGCTGGTGATGGGGGGCTGCTCCGTGTGCTGTGTGGATGTAAGCCAGGAAATAGCCGAGGGTAAGAAAGCAGTTAAGGTAGGAGGGTACCTGGTGGATTACTGCCAGACCCGTCCGGCCCAATTGGCCGAGGTGGTGGCCGGGAAACTATTGGACAAAGGAGAGGAAGCAGGTTGAAAGACTGGCGCGAATATTATAAAAGCAGAATCTGTACCGCCGAGGAGGCTGTCAAATGTATAAAGTCGGGGGATAGTGTGGTGGTTGGCCACGCCTGTTCCGAACCGCAGACTTTAACCAGAGCCATGAGTGAGCGGTATCAGGAATTGGAAAACGTCAAAGTTGTTCATCGGGTGGGACAGGGACGGTCTTTATATGTACAGCCGAAAATGGAGGGGCACTTTCGTCATATTTCGTTATTCGGCGGCCCCAGCACCCGGCAGGCCATAGCCGAGGGTCGGGCGGATTTTATTCCCCGGAACATTTCTGAGATTCCGGAACTGTTTACCGAGGGACATATTCCGTTGGATGTGGCCCTGGTAACGGTCAGTCCTCCAGATGAGCACGGTTTCTGCAGCCTGGGGATTTCGATTGATTACACCTTGAAGGCGGCCAAGTCAGCGAAAACCATTATAGCCCAGGTAAATAACCATATGCCCCGGACGCATGGAGATTCTTTTTTAAGGGTAGATGAAATTGCGTATTTCGTACCGGTGGATGAGCCTTTAATTGAGATACCCAGGCCGGAGATAACCGAGGCGGAAATAGCGATTGGCGCTTATATTGCGGACTTGATTGAAGATGGTTCTACCCTGCAGCTGGGTATCGGTGCTATTCCGGATGCTATCCTGTCTTCGTTGAAGGGAAAGCGTGATCTGGGTATCCATACGGAAATGTTTTCTGATGGGGTTATGGAGCTGGTAGAAACCGGCGTAATCAACTGTTCGAAAAAGACGCTGCATCCCAATAAGATAGTTTCTACATTTATCATGGGTACCAAAGACCTGTACGAATGGGTGGATGACAATGCTTTCATCGAAATGCATTCCGAGGATTATGTAAATGACCCTAATGTTATCGCCCAGAATTATAAAATGATTTCCATCAATTCAGCCCTGCAGGTTGACGTATTGGGGCAGGTAGCTGCGGATACACTCGGGCCCCGGCAGTACAGTGGGGTCGGGGGCCAGGTTGACTTTATCCGTGGGGTAAAACGGGCTGGAGGTAAGTCGATCATTGCCATGCGTTCAACGGCCGCCAGGGGTAAAGTAAGCCGTATAGTTCCCGCTCTCTATGAGGGAACGGCAGTAACCACCACCCGAACTGATGTGGATTATATCGTTACTGAATACGGGGTGGCGGAGATGAATGCGAAAACCAATCAGCAGAGGTTGAAAGCTTTGATTGCCATAAGTCATCCGGATTTCCGGGAACAAATTGCGGAAGAAGCCAACCGGCTGTACTACGGGGGCAACCTAGATATATCTAAATTTGTAAAGTAGAGGGTACCAGAACCCGGTAATCGGGAAGCGTGATGTCGCTGCAGGCGAATATTTTAGGGGAGGAATGGAAATGGACTTTAGCTGGACGAAAGAACATGAAATGTTGAAGCAGAGTGTGCGAGACTTTGCTGAGGAAGTCCTGGGCCCCCAGGTGGCGGACCGGGATGAGCGGGAGTATTTTGATCGGGCAGTGTTTGATGGAATGGCTAAGCTGGGCTTGACCGGTATACCTTTTGCCGCTGAATGGGGTGGCGCCGGTATGGATGAAGTTGCCTATGCTATTGCGGTGGAAGAACTGGGC
The DNA here is from genome assembly GCA_012799365.1 of Syntrophomonadaceae bacterium. Lineage (GTDB taxonomy): Bacteria > Bacillota > Syntrophomonadia > Syntrophomonadales > Syntrophothermaceae > JAAZLJ01. Next base: position 6,946 of record JAAZLJ010000076.1, read on the forward strand.
CGAGTGGATCCCTCGGCGGCTGATACCCTGTCTGCTCATGTCAGCCTGGGTGCCTGGCCGATCTGGAAGTATGGTAACGAGGAGCAGAAGAAGGAGTACCTGGTCCCTCTGGCCACCGGTACCAAACAGGGAGCTTATGGGTTGACCGAGCCCAATGCGGGTAGTGACGCTATGGGCATGACCACCAGAGCGGTCCTGGACGGGGACGAGTATATACTAAATGGGCGCAAAATATTCATTACCAATGCCGAAGCAGCTGAGATTTATATTGTTTTTGCTCGGACTGGGCCGAAGGAAGCTCGGAGCAGGGCGTTCAGTGCATTTATCGTAGAAAAGGGTACTCCAGGGTTCAGTTTTGGTAAGTTTGAAAGAAAAATGGGGTTAAGGGGAACCCAGAACTGTGACCTGATTTTTGAAGACTGTCGTATCCCTAAAAAGAACCTGCTGGGTGAAGAGGGGCAGGGCTTTAAAATAGCCATGTCTACTCTGGATGGCGGCAGAATTGGTATCGCGGCACAGTCCGTAGGAATTGCCCAGGGGGCATTTGAACAGGCTGTGGCCTATGCCAAACAGAGAGTTCAGTTTGGAAGACCGATTGCGAATCTGCAGGCTATTCAATTCAAACTGGCGGATATGGCGCTGGAAATTAAGGCAGCCCGGCTGCTGACCCATGATGCGGCCTGGCGCAAAGCTCAGGATCTGCCGTATGCCCAGGCAGCGGCTATGGCCAAGCTGAAGGCATCGGAGACGGCTATGTGGGTAACCAGCCAGGCGGTGCAAATATTTGGCGGTTATGGTTATACGCGTGATTATCCGGTAGAGCGGATGATGCGTGATGCCAAGATAACTGAAATCTATGAAGGTACCAGTGAGATTCAGAGAGTGGTTATTGCTAACAGTATCATCAGGTAGGAGTTTAGGGGGTTTACAATATGAGTTATGAAGATCAAATCAAAAAATGGGACGATCTCCAGATAGGGGATAGTGCCAGCTTTACCAAGACCATGACCGAGACGGATGTTATCATGTGGGTTGGCCTGACTGGCGACATGAATCCGATACACATCGACAAGGAGTATAGTAAGGACACTCGCTTTGGTGATGTACTGGTTCCTGGCCTTATGGTTGCGGGCTTGATATCTACCGTGGTTACCCAGGCCACCTTCGGCAATGTATACGCTAATCAAAGTATAAAGTTTGTGAAACCGGTATATATAGGGGATACGGTTACAGCTACTGCAACTATTGTAGAAAAGATTGAAAAGAAACACATGGTCAAGCTCGAAACCCGGTGTGTTAATCAGAAAGATGAACTGGTTATAATTGGGGAAGGAATGGAGTACATCCTGGAATAATAGTGACCCGACAGCTTATTAAGGAGCAGGGGCTTAACGCAAGAGACCAGGGCTGCTTAAATTAAGGCCTCCTTTATAAAATACTATATTCCTTGGCCTGTCGGGTGGGATATGTTTGTTTATGGCCAACCCAAACACCTGACGGGTTCGAACGAGGTGGGGGTGCTGGTTTTCGGTATCCCCATCGCGTTTTCTTTTATGGGTTTGAAACTGCGGATGGACGCAGATAAATCGCAAAAATTAGACGCGGAATACTCTGAAACTTATGAATAACGCTGAGGATATAAAACAAATCTTTACCAGGTAGTACTGTTTTTATGTGTTTGCTTGATGATGCCGCCGATCTTATAGACGGCTTCTATAAAATGAAACCGCGGATGAACGTTGATGGACGCAGATAGTAGTAAGGTGTGAGGCGCGATGCGGGCTGCTGTTTTGTAAAAATATACGTAGATACAAATTTGATTCGACGGGGTTGATTCCCTAGCGATGGATGCAAGGAGGGTTACAATGGATGTTGTAGTGAGCCGACACGCTATTAAAAGATATCGCAAGCGGACGTTCGATTTTAGCCAGTCGGACAAAGAAGTCGAAGCTATGCTGGCTCGAGTGGTACGAAAAGGCGAGATCCTGTCGCGCAGGCCAGGTGATGTCTGGGAATTAAGGTATCGGGACATCTACGTAGTTGCGGATATAGACGACGAAAGCAATAAGGCTACCGTAATAACGTGTCTGGGTGACCGGATCTACCGTGGTTGGGCCAAAAAGAAAGAAATCATGCCCCGCTATGCCAGTCGGAAAGTTGTGTAGGATCCGGCTTTGAACCTGGCGTATAACCAGGGGGAATTCGGATTATAATAATGAAAGCCCCGGCAACGAAGACTGTTTTATGTAAAACACTGCACAAGGAATCTGAGCGGGTTACGTTCAGCAGTGTTAGAAGCCACGGAGGCGGATTTGGATTATATTAATGAAAGATAAAACCCCGGAGTTGAATTCCGGGGTTTCTTATCTTCAGAAAGAATTTACTGTAGTGTTGGGCTCTCATGAAAACTATATATTTACGGAGTGTGGTTAACCCACTCGCTCCCCGACTTATCGACTGCAGTACATCAGCGTATATCTGCGGTTTCAAAAAGTTTTCATAGCAGTACAATCACTGTTGGGTTTCTGGTATTTGCTTATAGCCGACCTTGCCGGTAACTTTAGTTACGGTTTTCACCGCCATATTAACATTACCGTGTTCCTCCAGCGTGTTTTGCAATTCAGGAAAATTCTTGCGGGGTACTATGATGTTCAGAACCAGGCGGGTTTTTCCTTCCAGACCGTAACCCATTTCTGTAGTTACCGAATAGCCTTTAAACCTTAACTCATCGGCCAGAGTTATGCCATCAGCTGGATGCTTATATAAGGTAACTTCCAGGAGCCCGACAGCTATTTTCTCTTCAATCAGGTTGCCAAGAAACACTCCGGCTATTCTCCCCAGAGCAAAAGCAATGATATAATAAAAACTAGAAGTCGTAGCAACCAATCTAAACGCATAAGCAACGATAAGCGCATCCAGAAATGTAGTTATGTAGACTGGTGCAATAATCCGGTTGCTGAGAAACATAGTCTTTAAAGTGCTCAGACTGGTACTGAGACAGTTCAGGCAGAACACGATGGCTAATTGTGTATACAATATAATCCCTCCTTTTTTTGAGATGCAAAATGCCCCTGTTGCGAAAACAGAGGCATCTAAAATCATTGATAGACCGTTTTCAAGGCACAAAATGTAGCATACCATATAAGACTGGCGGTGTCAAAAAACCGGCCGGGGACGGTTACCGAAGAGTGGTCAATGATGGGTAAAAGGGATTGTAAGGAGACTGGCGAATAAGTATATATGCCAACTATTGACCAGCAAGACCCCCATGATGTCGGTGGTTAACATATTCTTTTTCAGGATAATTTTTGTTTTCAGCGTTTTCACAATATTCAGCGTTGTCTGCGTGTATTTTCGCAGCTGTAGACCAACAGAGCAAGGATAAAGGAGTGGCAGTGAATGGGCAAGATTTTGGTGACCGGAGGAGCCGGGTATATCGGCAGCCATGTGGTAAAGGCCCTGGGGGAAAAGGGTTATGACATTCTGGTATATGATAACCTTTCTACCGGCCATGAGTGGGCGGTACTGCACGGCGACCTGGTGGTAGGCGACATTCGTGACCGGGGTCGGCTGGATCAGGTACTGGATAAATATGAGGTTGATGCGGTGATGCACTTTGCCGCCCACATCGTGGTACCGGAATCGGTGCAGGAGCCGTTAAAGTACTATATGAATAATGTAGGGGGAAGTCTGACCCTGCTCCAGGCCCTGCAGGAACATGGGGTGGACAAGTTCATCTTTTCCTCCTCGGCTGCGGTGTATGGAATACCGGAAGAAATACCGGTGCGGGAAAGTGCTCCACTGCAGGCGATAAATCCCTACGGCGAAACCAAAGCGATGGTGGAAAAAGTGCTGGAAGATATGGCTTATGCTGGGAGCATGAACTATGTGGCCCTGCGCTATTTTAATGTGGCCGGGGCTGACCCCGAGGGTCGTATCGGGGAAGGTAAGGAAGATGCCACCCATCTCATAACCATGTGTGTACGGACAGCGGCCGGGCTGCGGCCAGAGATGAGCATCTTCGGTGATGATTACCCCACATCCGACGGAACCTGTGTACGAGACTACATCCATGTGGAGGACCTGGCGGAAGCCCACATATTGGCCCTGCAGTATCTGCTCCAGAACGGGGAGAGCCAGGTGTTCAACTGCGGCTATGGCCGTGGCTTTTCGGTGTTGGAAGTGGTGGAAGCGGCCCGCAAGGCCACCGGAGTGGATTTTCCGGTGCGCATGGCACCACGGCGGGAAGGGGATCCTCCAGCCCTGGTAGCCGATTCCAGCAAGTTACAGTCCCACCTGGGTTGGCGGCCCCAGCACGATGACTTACAGCATATCATCGCCACCGCCTGGAACTGGGAGACCAGGGGCAGAACTCGGGAGTGAGCAGCGGCGAATAATAATCCACGCAGCACGAGATCCGTCTCGCGCAGATTCAGTGTGTTTCCTTCAATAGCATTGGAATTGTAAGTAAACTCAACTGTGAATTCCTCATTCAATCTTTCAAGCTCGCCCTCTGTAAGAGGGCGCAGGCCATCCATAGCTTTCTTCTTCTCGTCAATGATAGGAAGAAGGCTTTTTGCTTTCTTATATCTTCCGTCAGCAGGTTTGACCGCGTCCACCGGAATTTTCCAGATCCTACCTTCCTGATAAGCTCCGGGGATTTTCCCTTCAGCGCATAAAGTTCGGACCCGTCTATCGGATATAGCCCACTTTTTTGAGGCTTCCTTGACTGTCATATACATGGTCACAAACCTCCGTTTCAGAATGAATATACCACATTATCGGAATAGTACCAGCATTAACGGAATAACATTTATAAATTAACGGAACAATGCAAGTCATTTAAAGAGCAGTCCCTGCGTATCGTTGCCGCAGCGGATCGCCTTTTGCACAATTATACGGACATAACTTATTCTGATTGTAGTCTAGCATGGCATGGAATATATTTCAATTTCCCACCCTGCAGATACCAATGTTTTAATGTAAGTGTATACCAGCCAAACCAGGGGTTTACAGTAGCTGGACCGTAAATGATAACGCGAAGAGCCGTGTGCGTTAATAGCGCACGCACGGTTCTGTGAGAGGTAAGGGGCACAATTGCCAGGCCAGGATGAGCATGGGGGGGAATAAGCCTGGGAATATTCCCCGAACTTATTCGGATACGGTATGATAGAATAAATACAAAAGAGGTGGTGACCGGCTTGCCCGAGATGCTGGATCCCAAAGTCGATGTGGTATTTAAACAGGTTTTCGGTGCTGAAGAAAACAAACATATACTGATAA
>JAAZLJ010000012.1 GCA_012799365.1 Syntrophomonadaceae bacterium
ATCTCCTGCTGCTTTCCCTTACCCTACCAACTACGCTAAAATAGAATCAGAACCACCTATCCTATCGGGGGAAAAGCGAACAACAAAAATTTATTTTAACTTCCCATTGCCCTGACATGGAAACTTATGCTATAATTGCCATAGCGAACACATGTTCGCGAGTAAATGTAAACGGGGTGGGGGAATGGGGGAGCGTATTGACCATGACCGGCTTTTTAAGGAACTGTTGCAAACTTTTTTCGGCGAGTTCGTAGAACTTTTCTTTCCCCAGGTCTATGAGGCGATAGACCTGGAACATATCCACTTCTTGCAGCAGGAATTGTTTACCGATGTTACTCGCGGTGATAGACATCTGGTGGATATACTGGTACAAACCAGGCTCAAGGGAGAACCGGGCATTATTCTGGTACACATAGAGAACCAGGCCAGTGTCCAAAAAGATTTTGCCGAGCGCATGTTTGTCTATTTCAGCAGGCTTTATCAGGAACACCGCTGTCGGATACTACCCATGGCGGTATTTACTTACCCGCAGAAACACGATGAACCTGATTACTTTAAGCTGGAGTTTCCATTTATGCTGGTACTGGACTTTCATTTTCTAATCCTGGAATTAAAGAAACACAACTGGCGAAACTATATCCGCAGCAACAGTCCGGTAGCAGCAGCACTGCTGAGTAAGATGGGTTACCAGGAGAAGGAACGGGTACAGGTAAAACTGGAGTTTTTACGTATGCTGGTACGGATGGAACTGGATCCAGCTCGTACCACATTATTGACCGGCTTTTTTGAGACTTATCTCAAATTAAATGAGGAAGAAGAAAAGCAATTAGAGGTGGAAATAGGTAAAATAGATGAAAAGGAGGCCGAGAGAATGATGAAGATAACCACTTCCTGGGAACAAAAGGGTAGGGTGGAAGGGCAGGCCAATATACTGGTGCGAATCCTGAAAAAGAAGTTTGGACATATACCTGTTGAAATGGAAAACAGGGTAAGGAATTTGTCTGTAGAAAAGCAGCAGGAATTGGCGGAAGCAATATTCGATATAGAGACGATTGAAGACGTAAAGGATTTTTTGTAGAGTAGGTGCGAGAAATCCGGAATTCATTTCGGGGATGAAAGCATCTTGTTAGAAGCAGGTGATCTCGTGCCGAAATATTCAAGATTTTCCGGGTATCTTACATTTACCCTATCCTGCAATTCTTCATGGTTGAAGTTATTTTAGATAATAGGGGTATTACTTTCCCCAATATGTCTGTAACTGACGTGCCTGAATGATGACCTGTATATCAAATATTTGGGCAATTGATAAAGCAAGTAACCGCACAGGTGTCGGCGTGGTTACTTGCTAATGTTTATATCATTTCACGCTTCAGTTCCCAAATTCCTCTACGGGATTCATCAGTTCCAAGAAGTATTCCTTTTTTTCGCAATCTACTGGCCGCCCAACGGATATCATATTGCCAGGTAAAGAACAGATCTCCTGCATTTCTAAGCTCTTCTTCCTTTTCAGCCCAAACCCACTGACAAATTTCTAGTATGGCTGCTGACCCTCCCAGGGCCTGTATCGCTTCTATGAGCCACTCTTCCAAGACTTCTTGACTCATTTATATTCACCTCAATGAACCAATTCGCCTCCATGGTTAATGTTTCCTGCATCCATACGGTTACCTCTTTTCCAGGATACTTACCACCATTTTAACCAGGCCTTCCTTTAAAAACGGTGCCCTGGCTAAAGGGGTCAAGAATTTGCGCAGCGGAACCTCCTGGTAATAGATAATCTGGTAATCGGTTTCGTTCAATATCTTATTAAATCTCTTGATGGTCATTCGGTTTATGTAAGAAAAATACTCCCTGCCTTTTTCATCCCGGGAAATTCTAAAGTCTATACGGCTTTGTCCATCAGGCAGATCCTCTACCAGATCTTTATAAACCTTTATCAGCGTTTCGTCACTAAAAAACAGGTGTATCCAGGGAAATCCCATGACATCACTTAAGTGTGCCCCATAAGGATGATAGTATGGTGGGAAGTTCACATACAGCCTGCCGCCTGGTTTAAGCACCCTGTAACACTCATTAAGAACTTTTAACGGTTCATCCACATGTTCCATGGCATCGTTCATAATTATGGTATCAAAGAAATTATCACCAAAAGGAACATTGGCAGCATCGCCCAATATAAACTGAAATTTATCTTCCAAGCCTTTTTCCCTGGCTAGAGCGTTCGCTTCTTTTTCATAATGTTCTACTACCTCAATACCATAAACCTTCCGGGCTCCCAGGGCTGCATAGTACAAAGTCTTGCCTGCAGCCCCGCAGCCAATATCCAATATTACCTTGTCTTGAAACATATCTTCCTGGGTAACTTTGTCTAGATAAAATTTAAGAGTATCTTCACCTCTGTCGTACTGCCATTGGGCATAAGATTGAACCCCTTCGTTTTGTAAATTAAAGGGATGGACAGGCAGAGGAAATATACTATTAAGAGCTTTACATATAACTGCTTTCATTCCCATAATCAAACCTCGTTTCCCTGGTTAAGCATATATTTATTCTAGCCTATAACTTTGGAGATAACCACATCGTGGCAGGAGAAGGGTGGAGCAGACAGTCAGGCGACTTATTGATACGGTGGCAAAAGAAGAAGTTTATTTCGTATACCTGCTGAAATAGAAGTTCAGGAGAGGGAACTGCCTGGGGAAAGCATCCATTTAATCTAACGCATTGACTTTCTCCTACATGTGCAATACAATGTATTACACACTGAGAAGGAGGTATTTATATGCCTACAATTTCTGTGCGTATAACTGAGAGAGATAATAAATTAATCAAGGAATATGCTGAGATGCATAATATTTCTGTCTCTGATTTAATTAGAAATGCCGTAATTGAAAAAATAGAAGATGAAATTGATGTTGAAATTTTTGATAATGCTTTAAGAGAAATGAAAGAAAGCTATTCTTTAAATGAAGTAAAGAAGAATTTAGGAATATAGTCCAATGGCATATCGTGTAATGTTTTCTGATATTGCTCTTAAAAAACTGCAGAAAATGGATAAGACTACTGCCAGTTTGTTAATAGGTTATATCGAAAAAAAGCTGGAAGGCTGCGAGAATCCGAGATTGTATGGGAAGCCTCTAAATAAAAATCATAAAGGCAAATGGCGCTATCGGGTGGGAGATTATCGAATACTTGCTCTCATAGAAGATGAAAAAGTATTAATTACGGTTATTGAAATCGGACACCGAAGGGATATTTATAAATAATTTATGAATGTGTTTCATATGGTTCCCCTGGTTAAGCGCCGTACAGATTTTTCCATCACTCCCGCTGAGTGGGGTTTGACGGTGTTGGTGCCGGAATTCGTTTCAGGGAATCGTTACTCATATGGGTACGGACTAATCGGTATGATTTGAATAAGTTCTCCAGTTACCCTGCTCCAGGCAAATGTTTGCCTGATAGTGCAGGGTTTTTGTTTTGCCTAGCGTTATAATAAGTGGAAGGCATGGCAGGGAAGGAGGCGGTTAAAGTTTGGGATGACGAACTGTGGTGGCAAAGCTATACGTCTGGCGATGATAGAGCCTTTGAAAGACTGGTCGAGCACTATCAGAATTACGTATTTGCCATCATTCTAAACTTCACCGGTCCTGACGAGGCTGCGGACATAGCCCAGGAGGTCTTCCTGACCATTTACCGTTCCCTGCCCGGATTCCAGCCGCACAACCTGAAAGCCTGGATAGGCAAGGTTACTGTAAATAAAGCCATAGATTGGAAGAGACGTTGGTCACGCCGTGAGCTGGAACAACCGGAGATTGATATCACCACTATACCCGAAACCGGGTCAGGTCCCGAAGAAACACTGCTGGTCGGGGAAGAGGAGCGTATGCTAAAAGAAATATGTCGATCACTGCCTCCGATTTATCAACAGACGGTGAACAAATATTACTACGAGAAGAAATCTTATCAGCAAATTGCTCGGGAGGAAGGGGTCAGCGTTAGAACCGTAGAATCGCGTCTCTATCGGGCTCGGGCCCTTATCCGTCAGCGCTGGAAGGAGGTCGAAGAATGAAGCATTATACAGAGGCTGAGTGGAGGGCTTTTAAGAACGGGGAGTTGGACGTACCGACCGCCGCAGCTATGGAGGACCACTTATTGTGGTGTCAGGACTGCATGACCAGGTTCTTGAACCTGATTGATGAAGCAGAAATAGCCCGGGCCGGCAGTTTTATTCCCGATGATTTCACGCAGCGCACCATGAATTCCATACAGAAATCGAAAGTTCGAAAAACATCATCTACCTCCCGGGTGCGGAAAAAGCGCAGGTTTTTTGCCTATTATGTGGCAGCTTCTATAGTAACTCTCTTTTTGGTGAGCCAGGGATTTTTCCAGGCCGTAGCCCAGGAAACAGTTAAGATGCCGCCATCTGATTTTGCAGTTCAAACCGAAATCAGTGAATCCTGGCTTTATAACTGGCCGCAAGTTTTGACGGAGAAGTCGCATGTTCTGATGGACCGAGTTGTGTCAAACAACCCGATTGAGATTAAGGAGGTTGGGAAGTGAAGAAAAAAAGCAAATTGGTAGCGTTCATATTGTCCATCGTACCGGGGATTTCACATTTATATGCGGGTTTTGCCCAGCGCGCCCTGATCTTTTTCGTATTATTTCTGGGGGTGCTGTTGGGAGGCGTGATACTGGGCAACCAATTTCTCAGTGGATTTGCTGCTGTTCTTGTACTATTCGGTCTGGCGGTAATCTGGTTTATTGCCCTGACTGACGTTTTTTCGCTGATTGACAGCCAGGAAGAAGGCTTCGATGGTGAGCCGCACGGGGATATTATGGATTTGCTCAATAATCGCAAGACCGTCACTACAGCCCTTTCCGTGATACCGGGTGCCGGGCATATGTATTTGGGCCTGCTCAAGCAGGGGGCTCAGCTGATGATGGCTTTTTTCCTGACCCTTTTCCTGACCCGCTGGCTGAGTTTTCTGGTTTTTATCCTGCCAGTAATCTGGTTCTACAGCCTTTTTGATGCCTACCACCTGGTGGAGGAGAACGGCAGTCTCCGACCGGACCGCAGTTCCGGGTTTAAATGGCTGGAAGAACACCCGAACTGGGTGGGATGGGGCCTGATAATCCTGGGAGGGCTGCTCATCCTGCAGAAGATAGTAGCTCCGTTCCTGATGCCCCTCATCGACCATCAAATCTACAGTTATATTCAGACCGGAGTGGTAGCTCTGATTCTGATTGCCGTTGGTATTAAATTACTGGCGGGTACCCGGTATGAAGAAAAGGAGGAAACAGAATCATGCGACAGTGGCGAGTAGGTACTCTGACCATGGGCCTGGTCCTGGTGTTGTCCGGGATTGGTTTACTCTATGCCCAATTCGACCGGGCTGGTGCCGTGGGAAGTCTTCTCCAATGGTGGCCAGTTATCTTCGTTCTTCTGGGGATTGAGGTGTTGGTTCAGAATTATTGGAAAAAAGATGAGGGCAGTGGGCTGCGCTACGACATATTGAGTATAATCATAGTCTTCTTTATAGTTATGACCGGGCTGGGACTGCATACCATGAGCGAACTCGGCCTCAGCCAGGCTATCCATAACCAGATTAACCAGCAACTGTTCTCAGTGCCCGCTGCTCAGGAGGTACCCCTGGACCCTGAACTCAAGAAAGTGGTGTTGGAAACCGGTAACGGTAATGTGAAGCTGAGTACCCACTCGGGCTCTTCCATTCTGGCCCGGTCTACTATAAAGGTAAGGGCAGAAAGCAGCGAGCAAGCCTCGGCCAGAGTTGATCAAAATACCCTGTTAACCCGGCAAAAGGCGGGTAACACGCTGTATTTAGGTTTCGGCTCTACCCTGGACTCCGATATGGTACAATATGACCTATCGTTGTTGGTACCGAATAATATTGCCGTACAATTGGGCCTGGACGGCAACTCGGCGGAGATTGACCTTGATTCAGTAAAAAATGACTGGAAAATAAATGGCCCGGGCAGGTGTGCGATAAATCTTCCTACAGCGGCCGATGTTACTGTAACTGCGTTGTTAAAAGATGAAAAGTATTTGCACGGTAACCTGGCATGGAATATCACCCCTTCTCCGTCTACTGCCAGGCAGGAGGAATATGACCAGGGTAGGGAGCAGCCGATGCAAGCCCAGGCTAAACTGGGCAATGGTACCCACCGATTGGATGTTATCGGTATAGACGATCTTACTATAAACCATTTACCGTGAACTACTGCTGCTGTGCAAATGTCCTGGCAACCGCAGATGGACGCAGATAGTAGTAAGGTATGAGGTGTAAGGCGTTAGATGTGAGGCGTAATATGGGACACCGATGTAAGGTTCATGTACTGCAGTCGAAAATTCCGGGAGCAAGCGGGTTAACCGTATTCCAGAACTATGTAGTTTTCATGCCTCGGTGGTGATACTCTTGAATCATGCTGCAATGAGCCGAGCTTGACTTATTTCGTTTTTACAGGGAAAATCGAGATAATATCATCTGTAAACCGCGAAAAGGGGAGTACGCATGCGCAAAAGGAATATCATATTTCTGCTGGTGGTAATGTTGGTTATGGGAGTGATTGTTTTTGGTCTTAACAGTACAGAGCAATTAAAGAAAGAACCGGTACCGGTAAATACCGGGAACGTACCCCAGCGGTCGGGAGACACGGAACGCCCTTCAATATCTGAAAAGGTAATCAAGCTGGCAACCGATGAACTTACCAAAGAAGGTGGAGACGATCGGATTGGAGAGGCAGTCATTATCGTAGACCAGAACATGATTAAAATCATAATAATGGCTTCTCATGCGATTAGTGAGGACAATGCGAAACAATTAGGGTTAGGGGCGGTAAAGCAGGTAGGCACAGTAATTGACTCCCAGATCAGTCTAGATACACCTGGCGGGGATCTTTACGGCAGCATTTACGACCATTACGATGTTTATGTAGGGGTATACCCGATGAGAGAATTAGACCCGGACAAGTATTACGCGTATGGTGTAAAGTTAGCAGGTGCCAAAGAGATAATCTGGTAGATATAAATCAATGCAGGAGAGTTAAACCGGGCAGCTTTTGTCAGAAGAAAAAGCTATGCAAATATAACTAATACGAGAGAATTAAACACCCATAGGGTGTTTTTTTTATTTCCTGCTGCTGTAAGACGCAGGTGAACGCTGACTATTATGATTTACGCTGCTGTTCTTTTAATTGTTTTTGATGCAGAGAACGCAGATTAACGTAGACAGTACTGAAAAATGACTCTGTAAGGAAGTGGGGCAGCCACTACCCGAACCCGGGTGCAGGGTCATAAGCTGAGCCCGGCGGCGAATCCCACCGGGCTCAGTTTGTTCTGCCTATTCCGGAAAGCGGCGTGTAGTAATAATGAAGTCGTTGATACTGAGTCCCCGCGACGGTGGCGGAGGTGGTGGAGGAGGAGTCTTCTTAACCGGGATGGTACAGGTATATTGCGGGGTACCACTTAACTGGCCGATTCCGGCGTCCACGTCGGTAATTACAGCGCCTTCCGTAGGGGCATCCAGTATGGTAAAGGTTACCGTGAGCTGCACCCAAGAAAAAGCCGGCAGGGTTTCGGTTAATCCCGTCCAGGTAATATCAATGTTGGTTCCGGAATACGGCCCTGTGGGAGGACTGATGGTCGCGGCTGCAGGGTTGGTTGTTAAACTGCTGATCTGCACATTATCAGGAACGTTAATTCTATCTACCACCGTCGGCATTGCGACAGCGGCACCACCGCTGTTAACCACCGTAAGAGTAATAGTGGCTTGCTCTCCGACGTTAAAGTAGGTATCAGGAGGAGCTTCGCATTGTTTGGTCAGGCTTAGTTCAGGTGCTGGCGGGCCGGTACAAGCAGGACCACAGATGGTTGATCCTCGGGCGGCTTTACCGCCTCCGAAAAGACATACCTGAATATCATCAACCGGATACGGCGTGGTCAGCTCAAAGCAGATTAACATCTGGCTACCGGGATCACCCTGTATTTTGTTGAGTCCAAAATCGAATTTTAACCCGGGACAGCCGGTAGGTGGATCTGGTTTACTCGGGGTTTTAAGTTCCACCTTGCCGGTAATGTCCTGCTGCTCTCCGTCGATGAATACCTGAACATTACGAATCTGAACCGCAGTAATGTCCTGACAGATACCAAATACCAGGTGGCTCAAGTCAGCAAACACAGGCAGATCTTGTCCGATACCGGTTATACGATAACAGAACCGCTGGAATTCCCCCGGACCGGGAGCCAGGTTAGATAAGTTCAAGTCGAGTTCGATGCGGAAAGGAAGTATTCTACCATTTACATATATTATAGAATAGTCAATTTGGGTTTCACAGGGTAGTTGATTATTGGGTTGAGACATAGTATACACCTCCTTTCAAATTCTTACCATATGATATGGGTCAGAGGCTCGGCTGGTTACCCGGGTACCCGACATGATGGGGATTCATAATATATAAATGGGGCAGGTGAAACTTGAATGGGCACAGATAAAAGACAATGGACCATATTTATCTATGCCAATGGTAACAATGAGCTGGAGCCGGAAATGTGGCAGGCTAAAAAAGAGGCAGAACAGGCGGTTTTGAGTTCGAAAATTAATGTAGTAATGCAAATTGCCCGGGCGAATCGAAGGTTGGCCAGGCTTATGCGTCCCGAAAATCAGATACCAGATACTGATGAATCGTGGAGCGGAACCCGGAGGTATTATATACGGAAAGGACAATCAGACCTTCTACAAGACCTGGGAAACATAAATATGGCCCATCCCGGCAGCCTTTTCGATTTTATTAAATGGGGAATAGAGAATTATCCGGCTCGAAAATATATACTGATACTGGGAGGGTATGCGTTTCAACTGGTGGGCATGATGCCGGATTATAACCAGGAACAGCCGTACATCATGGGCTTTGCGGAATTGGCCCGGGCGTTGGAGCTGATAAAGGAAGATACCGGGCAGTATATCGATATACTGGTCCTGGACACCTGTTTTGCCAACTCGGTAGAAGTACTCTATGAATTCGGCCACCGACTGCATCCTGCCGTACGCAATGTACTAACTTTTATCGGCGGGGGACCTATCGGGGGGCTGCCGCATCGCCAGTTTATTAATCTGGTGCAGGGCGATAAAGCGGAAGAGATATTAAAACGAATGGTGGAAAGACTTAATTTAGATTTAATCGCGATTACGGTCAACCATAAGCAGTTAAAAAAGATATATAATCTGGCCGGTGAACTGGCTTGTAACTTGTTAAATGATGAGAGCAAAAAGGACCAGAATGCTCTGCAGAAATTCGTTGATACCAAAAAAACAGCTCCCTGGTATGACCTCGTAGTTTCGCTGTATTTGAGCATAGCCAGACTTATCATCAGTTTCAAACGGGTCACTCCCAAACAAAGCGGTCTCATTACCATGCCCGCTACTCACCTGGAGTATCCGGTAACAGATTTATACTGTGTAAGCTGGCTTTCGGCCAAAACCAATACTGGACTAACCTGATGCTGGAGGGGAATGAAGTCCCATATTGCCCGGCTCATTCCCATGTAAAATTGGAACCCACCATTTTGCCGCTGGGAGCCGTCTACTCGTACCTGGAACTAATGAACCCGTCACTAAGGCAGGACCAGATACAGGTTGTGCTGCAGGAACTGATCGAATACAGAAACTGGCGCCACAACTTGCCGGTTTGACGATGTGTTCGGCTGTGAAAATGATTTGAAACCGTAGATACACGCTGATGAACGCAGAATACACTGAAAACTTATGAACACGCTGATAAAATATATTTGACCCCGACTCTAACCAATGTTGGTTAGCTGAACCTTAAAGTTTAAAGTTAATTCCTGCCATGGTACGACTATCAGAATGAAACTGCCGATAGACACCGAGGCCAACCGAAGTACTGCAGGGTACGAGTCGGAGAGCGAGTGGGTTAGCATCCCAATGAGATGTGCCGTTTTCATGGCTCCGATTGTGATGCCGGCGGTATCATGGAAGTCTGAAATGTGTTATTATTAGAAACAGTGATCTCTGTAGATGGAATAAAACTGTGTTTTAGCTGCAGAATATATCCAGGGGATTTAATTAATTATGAACTGATCATTGAAAAATAACTCTGGAAGCAGTATAATAAAGGTCGCGAGCGGGTGTAGCTCAATGGTAGAGCCCCAGCCTTCCAAGCTGGTTACGTGGGTTCGATTCCCATCACCCGCTCCATATATTTTGTGCGCTATGAACCATCTCTGACGGAAAACTTGACATCAAGATATACCTCGTGTATGATAATAAAGCACGGATTTTCCCATGTAGGGATTTTCGATGTCCCTGTAGCTCAGCCTGGATAGAGCAACGGACTTCTAATCCGTAGGCCGGGGGTTCGAATCCCTCCAGGGACGCCAGTTTATCATGGTGGGCGTAGCTCAGCCGGCTAGAGCACCAGATTGTGGCTCTGGGGGCCGTGGGTTCAAGTCCCATCGCCCACCCCAATTTGATTACAGATTCTTGACACTTTTTAAGATTTTATATATACTCTTATTCGCCAGGTGGGCGTGCTGGGGTGTAGCCAAGCGGTAAGGCACCAGACTTTGACTCTGGTATGCGTTGGTTCGAATCCAGCCACCCCAGCCATATTTAATCTGATATAGAGTTATAACTGACGATGGGGTATAGCCAAACGGTAAGGCAGCGGACTCTGACTCCGCCATGTGTTGGTTCGAATCCAGCTACCCCAGCCATTGAAAACAATTTATGTGGGCCATTAGCTCAGGCGGTAGAGCACCTGACTTTTAATCAGGGCGTCCCAGGTTCGAATCCTGGATGGCTCACCATATTGAAA
>JAAZLJ010000077.1 GCA_012799365.1 Syntrophomonadaceae bacterium
TGAGGGCTGTGAAGCGGAGCGAGAAACAGGACGTTTCGAGCACCGAAGGCTGAGTGCATGGACGCCGAATCCTGAGGGGTCCGCCTAGCGCAGCCCAAGAAACCTGTTCACGTCTGGTTTCAAGCTATTCATAATGGTGGTTTCTTGGATAAGCTGCGCGCTGTAAATAATTAAGCGAAGCTTGCCGGTCTGCGACAGCAGACCGCGCCTGAAGCAAGCTGATGTACTGCAGTCACCAGTCCGGGAGCGAGCGGGTTAACCACACTCCATAAATCTGTAGTTTTCATGTCCCTGATGATGATATCTCCGGTATCATGGTGGTCTACCATGAAAATAGTTTTTGAAACCGCAGATGTACGGGTCAGAATTGGTTGCAAGTAGGATTCTTATTGTGGTATACTAACTTTTGGTATTTGACCAGTGGTCATTAATATTACACACGCTGTCGGACTGGGAGGACGGTGCTCATTAAGAGATATCCTTCCGGGATGAAGCGGCGGAGGAATAACTTGAGGAAGGAGGTGGGGTAATGTCTATTGTGACCATGAAACAGCTGCTGGAGGCAGGGGTACATTTTGGGCATCAGACCCGGCGGTGGAATCCCAAAATGGCTTCCTACATCTATATGGAGCGTAATGGTATCTACATTATTGACCTGCAGCAGACCGTTAAGAAATTTGCCGAGACCTACGAATTTGTCAAGCAAATCGTAGCCGAGGGCAAGAGCATACTTTTTGTAGGAACCAAGAAGCAGGCCCATGAAACCATTCGCGAGGAAGCTACCCGGTGTGGTATGTTCTATGTAAACCAGCGTTGGCTGGGAGGTATGTTAACCAATTTTAGAACTATTCGTCAACGGGTATATCGCCTTAAGGAATTGGAAAAAATGCAAGAGGAAGGAGCATTTGAAGTCCTTCCCAAAAAAGAAGTAGCCAGACTCAAAGCTGAATTGGAGAGACTGGAGCGCTTCTTAAGCGGCATCAAGGATATGAATGAATTGCCTGGAGCTGTCTATGTGGTTGATCCCCGCAAAGAAAGGATAGCGGTGGCAGAGGCCAGGAAACTGGGCATCCCGGTAATCGGTATCGTAGACACTAACTGTGATCCTGACGAGATAGATTACGTCATACCGGGTAATGATGATGCCATTCGGGCGATCAAGCTGATTAGTTCTAGAATTGCCGATGCAGTGCTAGAAGGTAAACAGGGAGAACAGTTGGACGCCTAGAGGCCGATGCCAGTGATGCAGGAGACACCTCTTCACGGCAAGTCGTAGTTGTCATTAATGGGGTGTAAAGGGTGATGCCTTTTTAGCACCCCTTTTTTTGAATATGAGTGTAGTATACAGGGAGGTTGTGGATATGGTTACCGCGGCTATGGTAAAAGAACTGCGCGAGAGGACCGGCGCCGGAATGATGGATTGTAAAAATGCTCTGGTCGAAGCAGAAGGTGATATCGAGAAAGCTATCGAAATATTGAGAGTAAAGGGACTGGCTCAGGCGGCTAAAAAAGCCGGACGTGTAGCCAGTGAAGGACTGGTTGAGGCCTACATTCATCTGGGAGGCAGGATCGGGGTTCTGGTAGAAGTAAACTGTGAAACCGACTTTGTCGCCAAGACTGATGAGTTCCGTCATTTATGTCGAGACATTGCTATGCAGGTCGCGGCTTCCAAGCCCGAGTATGTGCGTAGAGAAGATGTTCCTGTGGAAGTTGTAAACAAAGAGAAACAGATTCTAAGAGAACAGGCTCTGGAGGAAGGAAAACCAGAAAAAATTGTTGAACGTATGGTCGAGGGCCGCATAGGGAAGTTCTTCAAAGAGAACTGTTTGGTGGAACAACCGTACATCAGAGATCCGGATAAATCCGTACAAGATCTGCTCAATGAGATAATAAGCAAGCTCGGTGAAAACATAACCGTACGGAGATTTTCCCGTTTTGAAGTCGGGGAAGGCATTGAGAAAGAAGCGGAAGATTTTGCAGGTGAAGTTATGGCTCAGATCAGGGGATAAGAACATTACTGGGGAGGTTGTATAATTGGTGAAGCCCCGGTATAAACGAGTTGTTTTGAAACTAAGCGGAGAAGCTCTGGCTGGAGAACGGGGATATGGTATAGAACCTGACACATTGTGTCGCATAGCGGTGCAAACCAAAGAAGTAGTCGAATTCGGGGTAGAGGTGGCCATTGTAGTCGGGGGTGGTAACATCTGGCGCGGGGTGTCTGGCAGTGCCAAGGGCATGGATCGAGCTACAGCTGATTACATGGGCATGCTGGCCACAGTGATCAACGCGCTGGCTATGCAGGATGCCCTCGAAGCGGAAGGCCTGGAAGTGAGAGTTCAGTCGGCTGTGGAAATGAGGGCCGTAGCCGAACCCTACATTCGCCGGCGGGCTAT
Source organism: Syntrophomonadaceae bacterium (assembly GCA_012799365.1). GTDB lineage: Bacteria > Bacillota > Syntrophomonadia > Syntrophomonadales > Syntrophothermaceae > JAAZLJ01. The sequence goes on from JAAZLJ010000077.1 coordinate 2,394, forward strand.
TCGCCATCTGGAAAAAGGCCGGGTGGTTATTTTTGCTGCTGGCACAGGGAACCCCTATTTCTCCACTGATACGGCTGCAGCTTTGCGTGCCGCTGAGATCGAGGCCGAGGTTATTTTAATGGCCAAAAAAGTGGACGGAGTCTACGATTCTGATCCGAGAACTAATCCTCAGGCTCAAAAATACCGCCGTCTGGGGTACATTGATGTTCTTAATCAGGGACTTGGAGTCATGGACTCCACCGCTGCTTCATTGTGTATGGACAACGAGATACCGATAATAGTATTTGATCTGACCCAGGACGGTAACATTATGAAAGCGGTTACGGGTCAGGAAATAGGAACCTTGGTTGGGAGGTAAGTTTTTATGGTCAAGGATATACTGAATGATGCTAAAGGACGTATGAAAAAGACTGTGGAACATCTGAGCAGGGATCTCGCTGCTGTACGGGCTGGCCGGGCTAATCCCGCTCTGTTGGATGGGATAATGGTTGATTACTACGGACAGTCGACGCCGATAAATCAACTGGCCAATATCGCTATCCCGGAAGCCAGGTTGCTGGTGATTCAACCCTGGGACAAATCGGTTATACCTGAAATAGAAAAGGCTATTATGAAGTCAGACCTGGGGATCAATCCTAACAATGATGGCAATGTCATCAGGTTGGCCATTCCTACGCTTACCGAAGAGAGACGTAAAGAAATCGTAAAAGTGGTGCGAAAGCGGGCAGAGGAAGCACGAATAGCAACTCGGAATATACGGCGGGAAGCCAATGATGACATCAAGCAGGCAGAAAAGGATAAGCTGCTTTCTGAGGATGAGAGCAAAAAAAGGCTTGATGATATTCAAAAGTTAACCGATAATATTATAAAAGACATAGACCGGGTTCTTGAAACTAAAGAAAAAGAAGTTATGGAAGTTTAGACGGACTACTAAAGACCCCCTCCCGGGGGTTTTGTTAATTCTGGTTATGAAGGGGAAGTAAAGTGGCTGGATCTGCTAATAATACCTTCGATCTCAGCAGGGTACCCCGGCACATTGCCATCATAATGGATGGCAATGGAAGATGGGCAGGTAAGCGTATGATGCCCAGATCCTATGGACATCGAGCGGGCATGGAGGCTTTACGGAGAATTGTGGAGACCTGTTCTGAGCTGGGGGTTAAGATACTGACGGTATATGCCTTTTCTACTGAGAATTGGAAACGGCCTCGCGAAGAAGTCGGGTTCCTGATGAATCTTTTACAGGAGTACGTGAATCGGGAACTAAATACCCTGCACAAGGAAAATGTTTGCATCAAAGTGGTTGGTTTGATGGAGGGGCTGGAGCCCCATATTCAGCAAGAACTAAGACGTTCGATAAAGTTAACCAGCAGCAATACAGGACTCATCTTAAATGTAGCTTTAAACTATGGTGGGAGAGCTGAACTGGTCAGGGCGGCCCGCTCGCTGGCGGAAATGGTAAGAGATGGGGAGTTGGAGGCTGCTGCCATTGATGAGGAGGTTTTTGCCGGTCAGTTGTTCACGGCCGGTGTACCGGATCCGGATCTTCTGATCCGCACTGCCGGGGAAAGGCGGCTCAGTAATTTCTTGCTCTGGCAGATAGCTTATACTGAGTTATGGGTGACCGATGTGTTGTGGCCAGATTTTACTAAGGATGATCTGGTTCAGGCTATAATAGATTATCAGCAAAGAGAGCGAAGATTCGGGGCCATAAAGAGTACCAAAGGCAGGTGAGGATATGCTAAAGATCCGTATTCTGTCTGCTCTGCTCGGCATACCGTTGCTTCTGGTACTGGCCTACCTGGGAGGGAACTTCTGGCTGGCTCTGGTACTCGTTCTGGCTGTCGTCAGCTTATATGAATTTTACGACATGGCCAGGCAGGGGAGACACCGCCCTATGTTGGGGTTGGGGTATGGTTTACTGCTGCTGTTCATGTTGGTTTTTACTGCGACCCTGGATGTAGGATACGGTGGAGTACTTCCTTGTTTCCTGGGTTTGCTGATTACCGCAATATTGCTGCTCTGGTATTATCCTGAGCGCCAGGTGGTGGATGCAGCGGTTACCTGGTTCGGGGCCTTGTATACAGGAGTATTCTTTAGTTATGCTATTTTGCTCGAAAACCAGGCGAGCACACCGTTTTACGCCCTGCTCCTGGTTTTTTTATTAACCTGGGCCAGTGATACCGGTGGTTATTTTGCCGGGCGCTGGCTGGGACGCCGCCCACTGGCACCTGTTTTGAGTCCTAAAAAGACCTGGGCAGGAGCAGGGGGAGCCATCTTACTCACGGTGGCGGTAGCGGTGGTTCTGGGATGGGGCAGGTATCCGGTTTTACATACCGTACTGCTGGGGGTGACTGCCAGCCTTATGGCTCAGGCAGGTGACCTGACCGTTTCGGCTATCAAGCGGCATTTTGGGGTCAAAGATGCCGGCCATATTATCCCCGGGCACGGAGGTGTCCTGGACCGTTTTGATAGCTTTATGTGGGTGCTGCCCCTGGTGTTTTATTTTGTGGTCGGGCTGTGAATCGAAAGCATGTGACGGGATTTTGGCATTTATCGGATACAGGGAGGGGAACGATTGGATCCTGAACTCCGTAAAAGCTTGAAACTACTGGTTCGGATGGCGATAGTGGCTATCATACTCCTGGTAGTCTATCTATTGTTTATTTATGTTCTTCCTTTACTGGGAAGGCTGCTGGCGGCTATTCCCAAGTATATCATGCCTTTCCTGGTAGCCATATTATTTGCCATAGTGATGGAGCCGGTAGTTGAGTTTTTTGAACGCAAATTGAAACTGAGGAGAGGCTGGGCGGTATTCACCAGTTTGGTATTGGTCTGGGGAACCGTTGCCTTTTTGCTGACCGCTTTGATAGTCAGGCTTACAGAAGAATTGATCGGGCTTTACAAGGTACTGGTCGAACATTCTGAACAAATAACCACTTCCATCGTTGACGGGCTGGCCCGGATTCAGCTTTTTTATGTACAGTTAAACCTTCCGGATAATGTACAAGCATCGGCCCAAAAGAGCTTGTTACAATACTTTGGCAATCTGGAAACTGTGTTAAACCACAGTGCCAATGCATTGGTTGGGTTTTTAGGGGCTATGCCTGGTTTTATGATTTTTCTTCTCATAGCCACTGTAGCCACTTTTTTCATTATGAAAGATCGGGCCTGGTTACGTGAAAGCTTTATGGCCGTGATTCCCGAAAGCTGGCGGGGAACTACGCGTTCGGTAATCAATGATCTGTTTGGTGTATTCGCTGGCTTTCTCAAGGCCTATTCTTTTCTGGTTATGATGACCGCACTGCAGACTATAATTGGTTTGAAACTGTTGGGGGTAAACTATGCCCTGACGCTGGGTTTGGTGACCGGGCTCCTGGATATTCTTCCGATAGTAGGCCCGGGCATTGTATTTTTACCCTGGATCGGCTACTCTCTTTTAACTGCCAATACCAAGTTTGCCATTGGGCTGCTGGTTTTGTACGGAGTAGTGACCGGGGTGCGGCAGGTGCTGGAGCCTAAAGTGGTAGGAGACAGTATTGGTTTACATCCGCTGGCCACGCTGGTTTCTCTGTATGTGGGTCTTAAATTACTCGGCCCGGTGGGTCTTATTCTGGGTCCGGTAGTGGTTATTCTATATCTTGCTTTTCAGCGTTCAGGTGCCTTTGAACGCCTGGGGATGTATTTTCGGAGAGTGTTGTAAAAATGAAAAAAAAGATAGTTATATTAGGTTCAACCGGTTCCATAGGAGAACAGGCCTTGCAGATAATTACATTTCATCCGCAGCGTTTCCAAGTAGTGGGATTGGCGGCAGGCCGAAACATCAAACGACTGGCTGAACAGTGCTGCATTTTTCGGCCGCGGATGGTGGCCACCGGGTATGAAGAATTGGCTCCTGCTTTGCAGGAAATGCTTGAGGAAGGACCGGAAGTCCTGGCCGGGGAAGAGGGCCTGTGCCAGGTGGCAGCTATGGAGGAAGCCGATGTGGTGTTGATGGCCCTGAGTGGGGCAGTGGGTATAATGCCAACTGTAGAGGCTCTCAAGGCGGGCCACAGGGTGGCGCTGGCCAACAAGGAGACTCTGGTAGCGGCTGGAGACCTGGTAATGGGTCTGGCGCGGGACCATGGAGTACCGGTGATTCCGGTAGACAGTGAACACTCGGCTATTTTTCAGTGTATTCGGGATGAGGCCAAATACGTTAAAAATCTATGGCTAACTGCGTCTGGTGGTCCTTTTCATGATTATACACCAGACGCCCTGCAGCGGGTAACTCCAGAGATGGCTTTGCAGCATCCTAACTGGTCGATGGGAAAGAAAGTCACGATAGATTCGGCTACATTGATGAATAAAGGCCTAGAAGTAATTGAGGCCCATCACCTATTTGACGTGGACTATGACCATATTAAGGTGCTGGTCCATAGACAGAGCATTGTTCACTCTATGGTAGAGTTTGTCGATGGGGCTTTTCTAGGTCATCTGGGGGTACCGGATATGAGGATTCCCATTCAGTATGCTTTGAGTTATCCGGAAAGGTGGAACTCGCCCACCAGTCCCCTGGATCTGGCGGAAGTTGGACTGCTCCAGTTCGAGAAACCTGATACAGTCAAGTTTCCGGCTCTGGAGCTTGCTTTTCAGGCGGGGAGGAGAGGAGGAACCCTGCCGGCGGTTATGAACGCAGCCAATGAGGAGGCGGTCCATAGCTTTCTGACCGGTGATCTGGGGTTTACCGAGATTCCGGATATAATTGCTCGGGTGATGAGCCGGCACCAGGTTATCATGTCTCCTGACCTGGCGCAGATTCAAGCAGCTGATACCTGGGCTCGCGATTGTTTTCGGAGCATGAACATAAATCAAACCGCAGATTCACGCTGATGGACCGGATAGTAGTGAAGCGTTAGGAGTGAGGGGTGAGATGAACAAAACCTCTCATGTCTCCCTGAAAATAGACGCAGAATACACTGTAAGAGTGGTTTATTATTAAGGTATAACCTGTGTCTATCTGCGTTCTCTGCGTCAAAAACTAGAAAAATCAGTGTAAATCATAATTAATCAGCGTTTATCTGTGTCTAATTATGCCATCGAGAGCCCGATAAATGTGGAGGTGTGAAAGGCGTATGACAATTATAACTGCGCTGTTGGTGATTGCAGTTATTATCCTGGTGCATGAACTGGGCCATTTCTTGGTGGCCAAAAGGGTGGACATAGAGGTCAACGAATTCAGCCTGGGTTTTGGAACCAAGCTTTTGGCTTTTAAGAAGGGGGAAACCCAGTACTCTTTACGGATCCTACCGTTAGGCGGTTATGTACGGATGGCCGGGATGGTAGAAGAGGAGAAACCTAACCCGCGGGGGTTTGCCGAGAAAACGCCGGGACAGAAGATGGCGGTGTCATTCGCCGGTCCGGCTATGAATTTCGTTCTTGCCATTATCATTTTTATTTATACATTTACCTTTGTAGGGACTCCGCAGATTCTTAATAATGCCGTGGTAGGGGATGTAATCGAAGGACGACCGGCGTATGAAGCCGGTATCAGGAGTGGGGACCATATAACCACGGTTAACGGGGTAGAAGTTGCGACCTGGGATGCTTTTACCGAACAAATAAGGGAAGTTGCACCCGGTAAACCGATGGAGATCACTCTGGAACGGAAGGGGCAGATTCTGGAGTTAGTGGTGATACCCGAGCTGGATGAGACCAGGGGTATAAGCGTGATCGGAGTAACTGCTCCCGTAGTGTTCGAGAAAGTCGGGGTATGGGAAGGCTTGAAAATGGGCTTCTATCAGACTTTTGAGATAACCTGGTTGATAATGGTGGGATTAGGACAATTAATAACCGGGGCTGCTTCTACTGCGGATCTGGCAGGTCCGGTAGGAATAACTAAAATGATCGGGGATGCGGCCGCCGGAGGCCTGGTGTATCTGGCGAATTTTACTGCTTTGCTCAGTATTAACCTGGGCATTTTGAATCTTTTACCTATACCGGCCCTGGATGGCAGCCGGATAATTTTTGCCGGAATTGAAAGCCTGCGCGGCCGCCCGTTGGAGCCGGAAAAAGAGAACATGATTCATTTTTTGGGCTTTATATTCCTGATGTTACTGATCGTAGTCGTAACCTATAATGACATTTTAAAGCTGTTCAGGGGTTGACATAATTGAGAAGAAAAACCAGAGTAATCAACCTGGGTGGTATATGCATAGGCGGAGAGCACCCGGTGGTGGTTCAGTCCATGACCAACACCGATACCCGGGATGTAGATTCCACTGTAGGACAGATTCGGGAACTGGAACAGGCCGGGTGTGAGGTCATTCGAGTAGCAGTACTTGATGAAGAGGCCGCCCGGGCTATCGGGCCTATTCGTTCCCAGATCTCTATTCCACTGGTAGCGGATATTCATTTCGATTATCGTTTGGCCTTGCTGAGTTTGGAGGCAGGGGCTGATGGCCTGCGCATCAATCCGGGCAATATCGGTACTCGGGCTCGGGTACAGGAGGTGGTGCGGGCGGCTCAGGATCGAGGGGTACCCATCCGCGTGGGGGTAAATGCCGGATCTTTGGAAAAGAGGCTGCTAAAAAAGCACGGGGGACCGACAGCCGAGGCTATGGTGGAGAGTGCACTGGGGCATATCTCTATACTGGAGGATATGAATTTTGCCGATATCAAGGTCTCTTTGAAAGCCTCGTCCGTTCGGATGACCGTGGATTCTTATCGCCTTATGGCGGAGAAAACTGATTATCCCCTGCATCTGGGGGTTACCGAAGCTGGGACCAGAGAGAGAGGTTTGATAAAGTCAGCTTTGGGCGTGGGACTACTTCTTAATGAAGGTATCGGTGATACCGTCAGGATTTCCCTTACTGCTGATCCAATTTATGAAGTATGGGCTGCTTACGAGATTTTAAGGGCCCTGGGTTTGAGGAAAAGGGGTGCTGAGCTTATCTCTTGTCCGACCTGTGGCCGGACGGAAATTGATCTTATAAGTATCGCTGAGGAAGTGGACCGTCGCTTGCTGACCATAAATGAACCTATTAAAGTGGCGGTTATGGGGTGTGTGGTCAATGGACCGGGTGAGGCTCGGGAAGCCGATATCGGTATTGCCGGTGGTCGTGGATTGGGCCTACTTTTTAAAAAAGGGGAAATAGTCCAGAAAGTAGAAGAGGGTAAGCTGGTAGACACTCTGATGGAAGCGATAAATAATATGCTATATGGAGGTGGCAAAGAAGCGTGAGAGCTTCAGAACTATTTTTTCCAACTTTACGTGAAGATCCCAGTGAGGCGGAAATCGCCAGCCATCGCTTGCTTTATCGAGCGGGGATGATTAGAAAAACGGCAGGCGGAGTCTATACTTATCTACCGCTGGGTTACAGAGTCTTAAGGAAGATAATGAATATTGTCCGGGAAGAAATGGATCGGGCTGGAGGTCAGGAGTTGGGACTGCCCATCATTCAGCCGGCAGAGCTCTGGACGCGGTCCGGGCGCTGGGTGGTTTACGGGGATGAAATGTTCCGGCTAAAAGACCGACATCAACGCGATTTTTGCCTGGGCCCCACTCATGAAGAAGTTATTACAGATGTAGTAGACCACGATGTTCACTCTTATCGTGATCTGCCCCTCCTTTTGTACCAGATTCAGAACAAATACCGGGATGAGATCCGGCCCCGATTTGGTCTAATGCGGGCCCGGGAGTTCATCATGAAAGACCTGTATTCGTTTGATGTTGATCAAGAGGGTATGAATGTTTCTTATGATAAGATGTACAAGGCTTACAGTCGGGTATTTGACCGGTTGGGCCTGGCCTACCGGGTGGTAGAAGCTGACAGTGGTGCCATTGGCGGCAGCGTAAGTCATGAGTTTGTGGTTCTGGCCAGCACGGGAGAATCAGTGGTGGTTTTTTGTGACAGCTGTGGCTATGCGGCTAATGTCGAAAAATCTGCGTGTGTTCCAGAACCTCGGGCAGAGCAAGAGATAGCTTTAACTCTACAGAAGATTTCAACTCCAGAACAGAAAACCATACAAGAAGTGTGCCGTTTTCTGGAACTGCCTTCCCACCGGCTGGTCAAGACCCTGGTCTATATGGCAGATGAAGAACCGGTGGCGGTTCTGGTCAGAGGAGATCGGGAAATTAACGAAATTAAGTTGAAGAACCATCTAGGATGTAACTTTATTGAAATGGCTGACGAATGGACGGTTAAAGAGATGGTGGGGGCTAATTTTGGTTCTCTGGGACCGGTGGGCTTGAAGATGAAGTTATATGCTGATCTGGAAGTAGAACAGATGACCAATCTGGTATGTGGAGCCAATGAAGATGACTATCATTATATAAATGTTAACCCGGGAAGAGATTTTCAGCCTCTGGCGTTTATTGATATCCGCAGTGCACAAGGCGGAGATCTGTGCCCGGTATGCCGGGAAGGGAAACTGGAAGAAACCCGTGGAATCGAAACCGGTCATATATTCCAACTGGGTACCAAATACTCGGAAGCTATGGGGGCTAAATTCCTGGATGAAAACGGCCAGGAACGGCCAATGGTGATGGGTTGTTACGGAATCGGTGTTTCTCGGGTCATGGCCGCGGCGGTGGAACAAAATCATGATGAACACGGAATCATCTGGCCAATTTCTATTGCCCCTTACCATGTGCTTATAGTACCGGTTAATGTAAATAATGCTGAGCAGCTAGATGTGGCCGAACGTATTTATGCCATGATGCAGGAGGCGGGAATCGAAGTTCTGCTGGATGATCGTAACGAGCGAGCGGGAGTTAAGTTTAAAGATGCTGATCTTATCGGCATTCCGGTAAGGGTTACTATAGGTTCCAAATCACTGCAGGCAGGCCAGGTGGAAGTTAAGAAGCGTTGGGAAAAAGACTACGAACTGGTAGAAATCGCTCAGGTCCTTGATACGGTAAGAAGTATAATATCCGCTTTTGCATAAGGGTGGTATTAGATGTCCGAATACGAGATCATTCTAAAACTGGCCCTGGCCTGTTTTCTGGGCGGACTGATCGGACTGGAGAGGGAGAGTCTGAACCGGCCCGCTGGCCTGCGGACTTATACGCTGGTATGTATGGGTTCGGCCCTGGCTATGATCGTTTCGCTGGATATGTATTACCAGTATTATCAGACGGTGAATGCAGATCCGGGTCGTATAGCGGCGCAGGTAGTTAGTGGTATAGGTTTTCTGGGCGCCGGAACCATTATGCGGGAAGGAGCAACGGTAAGGGGCTTGACTACAGCTGCAGGCCTATGGGTGGTAGCCTGTATCGGGCTAGCAGTTGGAGCCGGGCTATATATTCCCGCTATGGGTACTACCGCTCTCATCTTATTTGTTCTGGTATACTTCGCCAAGTTCGAGGAAAAATTCACCGGACTGCGTGAATTCAAGGCTTTTGTTATAGTGTTGGAGGATAAACCCGGACAGGTCGGGCGTATAGGCTCACTCCTGGGCGATATGGGGGTATTGATTAAGAACATCCAGTTGGAGCGGCTGGAGGATATAGATAGTCTGGAGGTTGAGCTCTTACTGCAGTTACCTGCTCATGTGTCGCCAAGTGTGATCGCCGAAGAACTGGCTCGCATTCCAGGCTGTCAGGAAGTGGATCGAATAAGCTAGAAAGGGACTGGTTATGAACTGGTGGCAGTTTATACAGGATGTACTGGGAACAGAAGCCAGCACGCGCTGGCAAGGGGTTCGGGTGCAAAAAGTAGTAGTAAGCCGCCGACGTCGGGTGTGGCAGATACACCTACAGATGTCCCAGCCCGTGCCTCGGGAGGAACTAAGCGCAGTAGAATCGGCTCTTACTGCTCAGGTAGATAATCTAAAAGAGGTTACGTTGCTTCCGCAGCTCACCGAACGTCCCCGGGTGTTCAGGACTATATTGCAGCAGAGGAAGGACGAGCTATCATCTTATTTATTTCCCACTTCCGATGTATCCGGATTGACCGGGGTGGAGTGGGTGGTTAATGATGACATTGAGCTCGTGGTTAACAGCCGCCAGAGGTGGGAACGCTTGATGGAAGATGATATCTGTTCTCGCATGGCGGACTGGTTTAAGCAGGAGTATGGGATATATGTACTGGTAAAGTGTACCTGTACCGAGCCTCTACCTGCGCCGGGTTCCCCTGACTTCCGAAGTACCGATGTGGTTCCAGAGATGAAGGGGAAAGTAAACTTTATATCGGCAAAATTCATATCAAAGCCGGTTCGTAAGCATCGCAAAAAAGGGGAGCGGCAGGATAACCGGCAGGTGGTGGGAGAACCGATTCCTATCAGTCAGGTAGAAGAGGGCATGCGCCAGGCGGTAGTCGAAGGTGAGATAGTAGAAATTGAAAAGCGTTCTCTTAAGGAAAATCGTCGGCTAAGCACTTACTACCTGACCGATTATCATGACACCTTGATGGTTAAGCATTTCTATGATGCTGGGCAGGAGGAAAGCATCGTGGTAGGTGACTGGCTTCGGATGCAAGGTTCGGTGAGATATGACGAATTCGAAAAGGAGACGGTCTTGTTTTTACAGGCCTGGCAGGCGGTAGAGCCACCGGTGCGCCAGGATAGGGCGGCAGAAAAAAGGGTTGAATTACATGCTCATACGGTTATGAGTACTTTGGACGGAGTTACCCGTATCCACGCTTTGATCGAGAGAGCAGCTGCCTGGGGACA
>JAAZLJ010000255.1 GCA_012799365.1 Syntrophomonadaceae bacterium
AAACAACCTTAGTTAGTTTTAAAGCCGCCTGCTCCGAAAACCCCGCTTCCACCATGCGCGTGAAGGTGTCTATCGCGATAGCTATCGGGCTGTGGTTAAACCCGCCCCGGTGAAAACCCTCTATCATAGTGTTCATTTTTTCCTCCTTTTCTTGCCCCGCTCCTTTTCGAGCTGCCGGGCTTGGCAATTGTGCCATGAGCGCCGGGGATTTCTCCCCGCTGGACTTGCACCAGCCACCGCGTTAGCGGCGGGCCTTGCGGCTACGCCTCTGTGATCAACATTGCGGTGTAATAACCGCGGGATTCTACCTTGATGTTTTTGAACCTTCTTGCCTTCGCCTTAATGGCCTGTTGTTTCCCTATACATTCCCTAGTCGGGTACAGCCCGTCATAGTCGGTATCAACCATTAGGCCCTTTTTGCCATCGGTCATGACAACCTGGCGAAAAGCAAATCCATTTTCATCCAACCATTTAATAATTCTGTTCATTTTGCCAACCTCCCTTTATTAGCCATGAGCGGCCCCGCTCCCTGAGAGCTGCCGGGCTTAAAATCTTTTCAGAGGTTCCTGCCCTCCCGGTTGCATACCAAAAAGCTGATATGCAACGAGCAGAGCGGGCCTTATTGAAATTTATATGGTACTGCCTTAACGCTGTTAATCAATTCATAAATATCATCCCATTTTACCTTTCTAGTTCTCTTTGTTATATAGAAATTAGCTCTATATTGAATATTATTTTCTAATGTGTTTCTCCAATCTATCATATATGGCCCTTCTACTGTTATATTAACACCTTCTATGTTTAACAACTCTTTTATTCTGTTAATCCTTTCTTGTAAAATTGGTAAACATTTTTCTATAGTTTCAAATCTGCTGTCTGCTATTTGTTGGAAATATAATGTTCTACTCATTGATAACACTCCCTTTTTATAATTTTAATTCATATTGTTATAGATAAAGACACACCATTCTCTACTTCAAAATCATACATTTTACCATATAGCATATCTCTAAGATCAGTCGCATTTTTAGCATCTTCAATGGTTCTTGATGGATGTTCAATTATAACTTCGTACCAATCACCTTGTTTTCTAACATTAAACTTAATATTTAGCAGATATTTTTTCAATTCTTTTCTTATTTTCCAAGCCATTCTAAACACTCCTTTTATATTATAGGTTTTTTGTAGTTTCTTACTTAGGGATTAGCTAATTTGCGGTTAGTTAATCCCTTTTAAATTACCTGCAATAACTCATACTTCTTTGTAAATTTTCATTAATAAAACATCTCCCTTTTATTTTTTATTTGTTTTTCCTTGTTTATTAATCATTTTTGTCAATCTCTCCACCCAAAACCCGTTACATTTGTAAAAAAATCTTGTGTCGGCTTCTTTTAAATCATTATATTGGTTTTCAATATCTGCTATAACTTCATTTAAAGATAAAATTTTGTCTAGTGGATAACTTAAAGTTGTCGATCCGCTAAAAAGTAATATTTCTAATTCTTCTCTGTATTCCTCATTTTCTCTTATTCTAATTTCTATTTCTTCCCCATTTGATAAAGTATAATATAATCCCATTTAAAACACTCCTTTTTATTTGTTTTTATTCCTTCTTAAAATCCTGAAACTTGTTATAGTTTTAAGACTTCAAGCAGGGATAAACCTGCTTTTTAGTTTGTTCTGTAAATGTAAAACCCGTTTAATTCTTCTTCTGATCCGTCATATCTATTTAGAAAATGTCCTGCTCCATCTTCACTTACTGCATCATCAATAAATCTATCCAAATTTGTTATCATGGCTTTTATAATTTCGTTTGCATCTTCACAAAGTTCCTCTTGCATTTTCCGAATTGCTTTTTCCGTTCTTTCATTCCAATTAATATCAGTATGATCTAGAATAAAATTGGCGTTAAATGCCCATAAACTTTCAGTAATTTCTTCTTTTAATTCTTCTTCTTTTTCCCATTCTGTTAATACTAAGTATTCTTGGTTTCCTGCTTCAAATAAATTTTCGTTATAACTAACTTTTTGGATTTCTTCCTCTTCAACTTCTAAAAATTCCGCTAAGGTTTTAATTTTTTCATTTTTCATTTTTTTATCTCCTTTCTTTTTTTTGGTCTAGGGCTATT
>JAAZLJ010000078.1 GCA_012799365.1 Syntrophomonadaceae bacterium
AAGGTTCTGAAGAGCAGAAAGAAGGTCGTGTTCTGGGGTGCTATATTCTATCTGCTGGCCTGGATTCCATTGATATGGAAGATTGACAGCATGTCACTCGGATTCCTTTCCTTCTTGTTGTTCGTATTCGGGTTCTTCGGAGGATTTTTCGTAGTAATGTACGCCAATACCAAAGAAAACGTCGATGTTCAGATAGCAGGTACTGCCATAGGCTTCTTGAATGTATTCGTCTTCATAGGCGGTGCAATTTACCAGCAGGTTATGGCCAGTATCATTAGCAAGTATTCGACGGTAGGAGGAGTTATTCCGGCGGCGGCATTCAAATCGGCGTTTCTATTCTGTTTCGTAACCTTGATTATAGGGCTGGTGGTATTTGCTACCCAGAAGGAGAAACCAGCAGCCTAGTGGGGACAGTTCTGACCAGATGAGGCGAACTGACCCAGGTGAAAGTTGAGGTTTATTGTAGTGAGTACAAGTGGGGAGGCTATCCACACAAAGTTGGTAACGATTCAGGTAAAAATAAAGAAGAGGAGGAATAAGCATGTTTAAAAAAGTAATGTCAATGGCTGATGCGGTTGACCTCATACAAGATGGGCAGCTGCTGGGCATTGGCGGGAATGCGCTGCACCGTTCACCGGTAGTGTTTACCCAGGCCCTGGCCAAGGCCGGGCGCAAGGATCTAAAGGTTTGTGCTGCGGCTCCGGGGATGGGGGCAGACGTACTGTGCGCAGCAGGGTGTGCGGATACGGCTTATTTTGGATTCTTTGGTTTTGAAAACGAGTATGGCCTGGCGGCCGGTTTCCGTAAGGGATGTCAGGAAGGAAAAATCAAGGCCATCGAAGGCTCGTGAATGGCGATGATTAACGCTCTCCGTGGGGGAGCATACGGAGTACCCTTTATGCCGGTTCCCGGATTGTGGGGCAGTGATCTTATTGAACAGCGGCCTGAATTCTTCCGGGTAATGCAGAGTCCATTCACCGGTGAAAAGGTAGTATGTGTCAAGTCCCTGAACCCTGACTATTCAATTATCCATGTACAGGAAGCAGACGAGTATGGTAACTGCCGTATCCTGGGTCCCAGTTTCCAGGATGCACTCCTGGCTCGGGCAGCCAAAAAGACCATTGTAACCACTGAACGTCTGGTTGGAACCTACCGGATGCAGGAGGAACCCAAGCTTACCACGGTGCCACATTTCCTGGTAGAAGCTGTAGTGGTAGTACCGGGAGGTGCCAAACCGGGTATCTGCTATCCTGAGTACCAGAAGGTAGATGATGCGGGAATGAAGGCCTACACCAAGGCTGTAAAAGGCGGTACCATGGATGAGTACCTGGCCGGGGTAACCGAAGGGAGGTTTTAAGCATGGAATATGGCAAAGCAGAAATGATGTGTGTAGCACTGGCACGCGAAATCAAAGACGGAGATGTAGTATTCCACGGATTGGCTTCACCAGTACCGATGACGGCTATGAAACTGGCCAAGGCTCTGGGTACGAATTTCACTTATGTTACCTTGAGTGACGGGGTGGATGCAGACTGGACCAGGCCGGCAGTAATAGGGTCAACCCTGACCTCTAATACCTACGAGGGCGGAGTAGCAACCTTTGGGTTGGACGAAATCTTTGACCTGGCAGGTACTGGTCGGGTGGATATATCCTTCCTCAGCCTGGTGGAGATCGACAAAAAGGGTAGAATCAATATGTCCTACATCGGCGGGACTTACGATCAGCCCAAGGTGAGAATGCCAGGTGGGGCCGGTAGTGCACCTTGACTCCGATAACCAAACGGACTACTATCTGGAAGACCAAGCAGGATACCAGGTCTTTCGTAAAAGAGGTTACTTTTACCACGGCGGCAGCTGATCCAACCAAAGAATTTACCCTGGTAAGTGACCTGGGCATCTTTCGGATGAAGGATGGGGAACTGGCGTTGGACAGCATTTTCCCCTACACCACTCTGGAAGAAGTTAAGGCTAACACCGGTTGGGAAATCACGCAAACCGATGTACCCGTATATCCAGAACCGACCGAAGAAGAACTGAAGCTGTTGGAAAAAGTAGACC
>JAAZLJ010000079.1 GCA_012799365.1 Syntrophomonadaceae bacterium
AAATGGATGGTATTACGGTATTGGTAGGGGCGGAGGCCAATATTACCAGTCTGGAAGGGGATCTGGATGTGGCGGATGAGGTGATAGACCAGCTGGATATTCTAATTGTGGGGCTGCACCCTTACACCATTCCTGGCAGTTGGGGTGATGGATGGGAGCTTTTTGCTGCCAATCATCTGCGGCATCTGAGTCAGAACTGGCAGGAGCGGGCGGTTAAGGCCAATACTGAAGCAGTGGTTGCTGCTCTGTACCGCTACGATGTTGATATTCTGGCTCACCCCGGGTTATTTTTCCAGATTGACGTAGAACAAGCAGCCCGGGCCTGTGTCGCAACGGGGACATTATTCGAAATAAATTGTGGTCATGAACACCCGTCTTTATCTGATATAATGATAGCAGAGAGGACGGGTGTAAATTTCATAATCAATAGCGATTCCCATTATCCTGAAACCGTTGGCAAACTGAAGTATGGAGAAGATATTATCGCCAGGTTGGGGATAGACCCGATGCGGGTCGCCAATCTGCTGGAGGAGGGGATGAGCAGTGGTAGAAAGACATCACTACCCGGAAGTTCTCATTATTACCGGACTCTCTGGAGCCGGGAAATCACAGGCGGCTAACTGTTTGGAGGACATGGGATATTTTTGTGTTGATAATCTTCCTCCGGCCCTGGTTTTAAAATTTACTGAATTTATGAGCCAAATGGAGAGTAAGAAAGAAAAAGTCGCTTTTGTTATTGATGTTCGTGGGGGACAATTTTTTAATGACCTTTTTGCGGTTCTAGAAGACTTGAAGCGACAGGAGATAAAGTATGAGATCCTATTCTTGGAGGCTTCAGAGGATGTGTTAATCCGTCGTTATAAGGAATCGCGGCGTAAACACCCTCTGGCTCCAGCTGGTCGGGTCCTGGAGGCTATACGGCTGGAGAAACAGATGTTGGAAGATTTGCGAGGTAGGGCCGATGTCATCATCGATACTTCGGGTTTATCGGTGGCCAAGCTGAAGGAGGAATTGGTCAAACTCTTTGGCGAGGATACCGAGGGCGGGATGATGACCATCACGGTGATGTCCTTTGGTTATAAATTGGGCTTACCTATGGATGCGGATCTGGTTATGGATGTAAGATTTCTGCCCAATCCCAATTATGAACCTGAATTGCATTATTTAACTGGAGAAGAGGATGCAGTCAAACAGTATGTCTTGTCATTTTCTGCCACCAAGTCATTTGTGCGCCGTTATTTCAGCTTGCTCAAGTTCCTTTTACCCTACTATGTTCAAGAAGGTAAGACCCATCTGGTAGTGGCGGTAGGATGTACCGGGGGCCAGCACCGGTCAGTGGTACTGGCGGAGCATTTGGGTAAAAACCTGAGAAAATCAGGCTATCGGGTGATCACCAAACACCGTGATGTAGAGCGATACAAGGTGAGGGAGTGCTAAGATGATGGGAACCGGTGGTTTGACCCCGAAGGAATGGGTACGGGAAAGGGGACCTCGGGTGGTGGCGGTCGGTGGGGGTACCGGTCTATCGGTGTTACTGCGGGGGCTAAAGCGCTATACCAGCAATCTTACCGCCGTGGTCACGGTTACTGATGATGGTGGCAGCTCAGGAAGGCTGAGAGGTGAACTTGGGGTTATACCTCCGGGGGATATTCGCAACTGTCTGGTGGCTCTGGCCGAAACCGAAACCCTTATGGACCGTGTGTTTGACCATCGTTTTCAAGCTGGGCAAGGTCTGAAGGGGCATAATCTGGGTAACCTTTTACTGGTGGCCCTGGCTGAAATCACCGGGGATATGATGTCCGCTATTAAGGAGGTAAGTAAAGTACTGGCGGTTCGAGGGCGGGTTCTTCCATCTACTCTGAAGGAAGTCGTGCTGGCGGCGGAGATGCGAAATGGAGTTTTTGTTACCGGTGAGACAGCTATCCGTAACTGTCAGGAAGCCATAAAGCGTGTTTTCCTGGTGCCGTCCGAGTGTAAACCTCTGGTTGAGACTCTGACGGCCATAGCTGAAGCGG
The DNA here is from genome assembly GCA_012799365.1 of Syntrophomonadaceae bacterium. Lineage (GTDB taxonomy): Bacteria > Bacillota > Syntrophomonadia > Syntrophomonadales > Syntrophothermaceae > JAAZLJ01. The sequence continues at coordinate 2,016 of JAAZLJ010000079.1, forward strand.
ACGTAGTGGTGCTTGGGCCAGGCAGTCTCTATACTAGTATTGTTCCTAACCTTTTAGTAAAAGGAGTGACCGAGGCTTTGCGTGAGAGCACCGCGGTCAAGATTTATGTAGCTAATATTATGACCGAAAGGGGAGAGACAGAGGATTTTACCCTGGCAGATCATCTGGCAGCTATTTACGAGCATACCGGGGAAGGAGTTATTGATTATATTATAGTCAATAATCAGCCTATTCCTGCAGAGATGCTGCATCGATATGCGGTGGAGGAAGCTTCGCCGGTAGTGATTGATTTAGACAGGGTAGCAGGGATGAAAGTAAAGGTAGTTGGCGAAGACCTATTATCTGATTCAGATGTAGCCTGGCATGATCCCATCAAGCTGGGTAGGACGGTATTCAATACCATATCCAGAGTAGAACAAGGAGCAAGAAATGAGTTTCTCTCATGAAACTAAGAATGAATTGTCCCGGTTGATGCCCCAAAAGCGGTGCTGCTTAAAAGCGGAGCTTGCGGCTCTGGTCCTTTTTGGCGGCGTTAATGGGCTCAAGGGCAAGGATGAGACGGACTCACTGGCAGTAAACACGGAGAATGCTGCTACTGCCCGCAAGGTATTCAAATTGTTCAAGGCGTTATATCCCGTACCGGTAAAGGTGGGAGCGGTTAAAAAGAGGCAGTTCAAAAAGAACAAAGTATATGTGGTTAAGGCACATCCGGATAAAAATTATCCACAAATCATACGGGCCCTGGGGCTCGACGATGATGAAGGCCAGCGCCTGGAGCGACTGCCAGAACGATTGGTACGGAGCCGTTGCTGCAAACGTGCTTACTTGCGAGGGGCGTTTCTGGCTCGCGGGTCGGTTAATAAGCCGGAAGGCGAGTATCATCTGGAGATTACCTGTGCTACGGATGATCTGGCCCGGGATCTACAGAAGCTGATGGAACAGATGCGATTGGAAGCCAAAATTAGCGAGAGGAAAAACAGTATTGTACTGTACATTAAAGAGAGTGAACAGATAGCGGATTTTCTACGTATAGCTGGAGCGAGTTCAGCCTTACTGGAGTTCGAGAATGTCAGGGTGGTTAAGTCGGTACGTAATCAGGTCAACCGTCAGGTTAACTGTGAGACTGCCAATTTGGGAAAAACGGTGGCAGCATCTATGCGGCAATCGATGGCCATCTCCAGGTTAATAGATAACGTAGGATTACAGGCAATTCCCCAACCCTTCAGGGAGGTAGCGGTTCTAAGATTGGAACATCCCGATTATAGTCTCAGGGAACTGGGAAGCTTAATGAATCCGCCGTTAAGTAAATCTGGCGTTGCGTACCGGATGAGGCGACTCGAGGATATGGCGGAAAAACTATTGGGGGAAAAGAGTTAGCAGGATTTTTATATAATTTTATCGAATATTATTAGCTAGTGAGAGGGTACGGAAGTCCAAGGGGGGAGTTTGTTGAGACTGGTACATGATATATCCTTGCAACAACGCCAAACATTGGCGATAACTCCTGAATTGAGACAGGCTATTGCTATATTGCAAATGTCGACTTTAGAGTTGGACGAGTACCTACAGCAGGAATTGGAGGAAAATCCGTTTCTGGAATTACGTGACGAACCTGAGGCCGAAGAAGTTGAAGATAAGATAGATGAAGACATTTTCGAAGCCGAATGGTTGGATTATTTCCAGGATCGGAGTGACGTGGGCTATACTGGTCCAACTGAGAAGGATTTCGATACCAGGCGCTTTGACAATCTGGTTACGCGTGCGCCTAGTTTACATGAGCATTTGTTGTTTCAAGCCAACATAACTTTGCCAGAAGAGGATTTGGTGGCGGCTGAGTTTCTAATTGGATGTATTGATGAAAATGGCTACTTGTGTGTATGTACCGCCGAAGCGGCTGGTTCGCTGGGGATTTCGGAAGAGCAGGTGGAAAGAGTACTTCAAGCCATTCAGACCTTTGAACCTTATGGGGTGGGAGCGCGCAATCTTCCCGAGTGTCTCCACATCCAGCTGGTAATGACCGGGAAGAATAATCCTTTGGTCGAAGTCATAGTCAAAAACTACCTTCATGATATAGGAAAAGGGAGAATGGCCAAGGTAGCTGTTCGCCTGGGTATAAATGTTCAGGATGTTCAGGAGATGATGGATCTTATCCGTACTCTGGACCCCAAGCCAGGACGCCGTTACGGCAGTAATGATGACGTCAGATATCTGGTGCCGGATATAATAGTGGAACGAATTGAAGGGGAATATGTGGTTCAGGTAAGTGATGGTAAAGGTCCTCGTCTTATGGTTAATAAGTTGTACCAGAATATGTTGAAGCAGCCGGGGTTGTTTGGATCCGAAGCTAAAAAGTACCTGGAGGATCGTTTTGCCTCGGCTTTGTGGGTAATTCGCAGTATTGATAATCGCCGGATGACTCTTTACCGGGTGGCCAACTGTATAGTGGATATCCAGAAGGATTTTTTGGAACGGGGCGTAAAATACCTGAAACCTCTTAATCTCAAACAGGTAGCGGATATCGTCGGTGT
>JAAZLJ010000264.1 GCA_012799365.1 Syntrophomonadaceae bacterium
CCACAGAGTCTTTGTCCCACTTAAAGCCCTCGGGTAACCTCAACTTGATGGTTTCACCCTTCGCGAAGGCACCCGGACGATCTTCTTTCAGTCGAATATTATCGATCATACCGATACCAGTGGTCAGAGTCTTCACACTGTCAACCGATAATTCTACCGTACCAGTCCCGGCACTTCCCACTATCAACTTGCCACTGCTAAATAGAGTACCCTGCTGTCCATCGATAACTACGTCTATATCCCCACTGTATCCGGAATCTACGTAGACATTCTTGAAATCTACAAAAAAGTAACCTTGTTTTTCACTCGTGTTCCGATTAATCTTGCCAGGGTCAATGGTGATTTTGATTTCATTGTCCGCCAAGTGTTGGATGGTAAAGGATTCGTAGGCATGCTTATTGATACCGTATACCTCCTGAGCCACTGCCAGAGCATTCTTTACCGCCGGGATACGAATTTCTACTCCATCTGCCGATACGCCATTATAAACCAGTCGGAAAACGTCATTTACGTTATCCACCGGTTCCAGTTTCATTGCACCCTGTAAATTATGTCCGTTCTCAGGATTAAACTTGAAATCGGAAGGTAGTCGCATCGTCAGATAACTTGTTTTATCCAGCTCTGCCATATGGAATAGCACCTTGATGGAACCCAGTTCCTGAGACTTACCAGCAGTAACCTTGGACACCGAAGTAACACTATAAGTAGCAGATGCGCTGGCCATAGGTACTGATACGAACATGGTAGCCATGAATGTTAATATCAGTATTATCGCCAGTTTTTTGCTGTAAACCCTCCGCATCCATATCCTCCTTTCCAACCACTGTATGAACCCACCAAAACCCTTCCCCCCTTCCTTTTTAAAATATCCATAAACTGTTAGTAGGGTCTTGTGCGGCATTAAATGAGAGGTTTCTTGCTTCCAGATTTTTGTTACAGTTGTTCTATAGATATTATTCTTCAATATTTACCAAATACCTGCTATATTCCCAAATGATTATAAATATAGGCTCCGGTGGATATATTTTATAGGAGTTTTGCTTAACGGAAGAATTAAACCCCGTATCTGAACATATCGTCCAGAACGGGGTTTTTATGCCTGGAACCTACCCCGTCAACCATGGAGAAGTTATTCTATACAGGATATAATGAGGTAAAGGGGGGATCAAGGATGTACATCGACCCCAAAAACGACTTCGCCTTCCAATACGTCTTCGGCCGCCAGGAAAATAAAGACATACTCATCAGCTTCCTCAACGCTGTACTTAAACTGCCTCCGGGTGAAAAACTGACCGATATCACCATTATGGAAACCAAACTGGATAAGGAACTCTTACACGAAAAATCGGCCCGATTGGACATCAGAGCAATCACCGCTGCTAAAGAACAGATCAATATCGAAGTACAGCTGACCAACCAATACAATATGGAGAAAAGAACCCTCTTCTATTGGAGCCGGATGTATACCGGACAGTTACAATCCGGGCATGATTATCGCGAACTCAGGAAAACCATCACCATCAACATTTTGAACTTCAACTACATCAATACCGAACGCTATCATAATATCTTTCATATCACTGAAGATCATACCGGTGTTCTGCTTACCGACGTATTGGAGATCCATTTTCTTGAACTCACCAAGTTGGAAAAAGAATACTCCCCGGCCCAGCTGGATGACCCGCTGGTTAACTGGCTGCTGTTCTTGCGGGGAGTACAGGATGAACAGGTTAAGGAGGTGCTGGTAATGAAAGAACCTGCCATCGGTAAAGCAATGACGGCTCTGGATCTCATCAACCAGGATCGGGAAGCCAGAA
>JAAZLJ010000258.1 GCA_012799365.1 Syntrophomonadaceae bacterium
CTGATTTTCTCCCGAATTCTATTTTCAGCTTCCTCCAGAGAAACCGTTGGGGCTCCTGTCAGACGCTGTTCTTCGGCCAGTAGTAATTTTTCTTTAAGATCTAGCAGGGCTTCTCTTTGCTCAAAGGCTTCAATACTCATAACCACCATGTCGCCTTCGCCATTTTTGGTTATATACACAGGCTCACCTTTTTCACGTGCCAGCCTGGAAATGGCATTATAGTCATTACGGAGTGTAGTGGATGATTTAATAATCATTTATAGCACCTCCAGTTATCATTCTACGATTATTGTAGCATAATTCTTGAAGAATATGAGCAGGGTGTATTCAATACCTATCTATAATCTGCCTGGAGAAGTCGGCGTATTGCGCCGGCTTTTTCTGATTCAGGGCCTGGAGCAGGGTATGGTGGAGGTTATCGGTGTCGCCGGTGTGGAAGACGAAAGTACCTTCCGGACGCGGGGCAGCGTCAGAGCCCAGGACCTGCTTGCCCAGATACAGGGCTTCCCGCACAGCCAGAGAGTCACCGTCATGGTGGTTGGCGCGGATGTAAACGTCGGCTTCTTTTAAAAGGGCGTAAAAGTCGATATCCATGAGGAAAATACGAAAGTGCTCCTCGGCCTTTTCCTGCCTGATAAGCTGTTCCACTGCTTCCAGCTGGTGGGGGTCAGTGAGGTTGTTGAGTATGAAGGCAAAACGGTAATCACGGCCTTCCGCCTCCAGTTTACCGGCCAGGCGGATGCAGTCGGTGACGCCATAGATGTCTTCCCCGGCAAAATAGCTGATATCCTGGGCGTAGGATACGATTTTCAGAGTGCCGGGACGCAGGAAGTCCACCAGCTCTGAGGGCAGGGGAGCCGGTTCCGCCACCGGGGGTATGAAGGCGGGAATGACCTGTATTTTCCTGGCGGGTATATGATAGGCTCTAAGCCCATTTTTTATGTCCTCGGTCACGGCGATAAAACTGTGGGTCAGCAGCCCGGTCAGCCAGATGAGGAGCCTCTTGGCCCGGGTATCACGGCTTTTCTCATCACGCAGGCTGTGAACGGTGATGATTATTTTCTTGCCCCGCAGCCGCAGCAGCGACAGCAGGAAACGCACCGTCCAGCTGTGCAGGTGGATATGGATTACGTCTTCGGAAGCCGTGAAAAAATAGCGCACTGCCCGGGTGTTTATGCGACTTTCATCAACATAGATGGTGTTCCGGTCTTTATCGCCTTTTCTGATGTCATAGATGTTATACGGTATCCTCTGCTTATCCAGACGGTCGCAGAGCCGCTGGATGTGGATAGAAATGCCCCCCGAGGGTGGAGGGTAAACCCCTACCTGGGCGACTTCTGGCTGCAGCAGGCGGGGACGGGCCATAGCCGCCAGCATAACCCCGGAGTACAACCAGAAGGTGAGATAAACTCGATACATACGGAAGACGTCTTCACTGATGGCGGTGAGGAAAAATCCTACCATACCACAGGCCAATCCCCCCAGAACCGCGACCTGGATACTGCTGGCGTGCCTTTCCGCCAGCCGGGCGGCCCGGGTGAAGATTTTGAGGTTATAAACCACCAGAATCAGCAGCAGGAGAAAGGCTGCTATTCCGCAGGTGACGAAATAGTGCATGAAGGTGTTGTGCAGGTGATAGACCTGGACGTTGTTGATCATGTAGCTGCCGTAAAACTTGAGAAAGGTGGTCTGTCCGGTACCAATGCCGGCCAGGAAATGATCCCGGATCATGTCAAACCCGGAGAGCCAGGCGTACTGACGATAGTTGATGGAAGCGTCATAGAACTGGCGGGAGGTGGAGAAAATGGAGATAAATCTCCGCACCAGGTCTTCGGGCCATAAGGGTATGGTCAGGACCCCGGCCAGGGCCGAGTAGACGATGAAACTCTGTTTGTAGAGCAGGAACAGCAGCAGGGCTACCACCACGATAGCCAGAAAGCCACCTCGAGAAAAAGTGAGGAAAAGGTTGACAATGAGGAGCAGGTCGACGGTGCCGATGATGGCCTTACGCCCGCGATTTTTTTCCTGAAAGAAAAAGGCGGTCAAAAGGGCGATGACAATGACCAGGTACTGGGCATAGGAGTTGGGGTTTTCAAAACTGGTGAATATGCGCCTCATCATAAAGGAGGCGGAGGCCTCCAGGTTGATCCACTGGGCGTTGATGGCGTCGTAATGGAGGAACTGATAGAGGCCTTGAAGTCCCAGCACCAATGAAGAAACTACCAGCCCATCCTTGAGCCATTGGAAGTGGGCTGGCTGGCGGAAATTGATAAATATTACCACCATCATGGTGTAGCCGATAAGGAAATTGGTAATAAAAAAGCTCAAACTTTCGTGCCGGTCATAAGTAAATAAGGAAGATAGAAACACCACCAGGACAAAAAGGGAGATGTAGATGAAATACCGGTTGTTCAGGAGGTGGCGAGCTTCTTTCCACTGGCCCCGCACCAGGGTCAGGAGTATGACGGCGGCAAAGAGCACTGCCAGGTATTTGTAAGTTAAAAACGGTACCAGGCACAGGGTCAGAGCCGCCAGATAGGGACTGAGTCCGGACAAGCGGTAGAGATACGATTCTCGGACTACAGCCGGTATGCGGGCCGAATGGTCAGAGTCGGCCGCGGACCGGTCTGTAGATAGCTGGCCTTGAGGAACTTCTAACGTGCTTTTGTGGGCCGACTGCTCTGAGCTGGTCGGCGACATACCTTCATGAATCGGCTGTTCGATACCGACTATTGACGCATCTGCCTGGGTCGGCGATTTTCCCTGCGGGGACGGAACCTCCGCAGCAGCCTCCGGTTCTTCCCTCTCCGAACCCAGCAGTCGGGATTTACCGGCCAGCTGCAGCAGGGGACGGGTAAGCCAGCGCATGCTTTTTTCCAGCAGCGAGTCCACTTTGATGAGGGCGGTTAGCACCAGGCTTCCTTTCATCACTGAGCTTCCCTCACCTCACAGACGGTTACATACATCTTGGACCGTCCGTTGTCGATGTAGATTTCCCGACCCACCAGCATGCGATTATTGTCGATGATATAGCTGCCAAAGGAGTCCTTGAACCCCCGGGCCTTAACGGTGATATAGAGGTCCCGACGCAGGGGCAGCGGGGAATACACGATGTTACCGTCCCGGTCGCTGCTGCCTTTGAGGGCTTCCTTGACTTCGATGTTCTCTACCGTTCCGAAAAGAGAGTTTTTGGAAAACTGGCTGAGCTCATCTCCGGGCTGAAAGCTTTCGGTCATCTCGGCCAGAATACGCTTGCCGTAGAGCACCACTACCAGCTCCTGTTCCTGGTCA
>JAAZLJ010000080.1 GCA_012799365.1 Syntrophomonadaceae bacterium
ACCAGATTCAGACTGCGGGAGTGCGACGAGAACATAGATTTAACCGATGCCATTGAAATACATTTTATTGAGTTACCCAAACTTGATGCCAAACTGGCTAATTATGAGAACCCACTGGACCGGTGGGCAATGTTTCTGAAAGGGTGGGATAACATGGAACTGCTGGAGAGACTATCAGAAGAAGATCCGGCCATCGCCCAGGCCAGGAAAGCTTTGGAAAAAATGGCCTCTGATCCTCGAGCCAAAGAAATCTATGAACAGAGACTGAAAGCCATCATGGACAGAAACTCCGATCTCTATGAAGCTGAGTTGAAAGGTAGGCGGGAGGGTAAGGAAGAGGGCAAAAAGGAAGGCGTGAGGGAAGGCGTGAGGGAAGGTAAGAGGGAAGGTAAGAGGGAGGGCATACGGGAAGCTAAACTAGAGACAGCCCGTAATGCCTTGCTAGAAGGAGCAGATATAGAGTTTGTTGCTAAGATTACTGGTCTGCCATTGGAAACAATCCAAAAGCTGAAAGCCGAAGTAGTCAGGTAAGCAATAAGGTCGGGGGTAGCCCCCGGCCTTTGCATTATATTATCAACGACCACAAACCTTTCGCTGCTTTCCCTTATTTCCGGGTAGTGTACTTCCGGTAACTTCCAGCTACCCGACAGCTATTTTCTCTTCAATCAGGCTGCTGAGAGGAATTAATCATCATATACCTTGAAGAAGGGCTTTTCATCCTGCCAGGCGCGGGATTCCAGGAATTGGGTCGGCGGTTTCAGGACGTTTGCTTTACACTCGGCAGTAACAGTGCCATCCGCCAGGCGCAATTCCCCTGCCACCCGAGCCCGTTTGTTACCGCCTCTTTCTACCCAGCCTACGGCTATAAGGGGCTGGTCGGTGGGGGTGGGGCGGCGATACTTTAACTCCAGATGGGTGGTAATCATTAGCGCATCATTATCTCCGTTAATTAGCAGGGCTCTACCCGCGGTCTCATCCAGGATGGCAGCAATTATTCCTCCGTGAACCACTCCGGGATAACTGTTGAAATGGGATGGTACTGTCAGTTCCGACCATACCAGCTGTTCTTCTACGTTATTATACCAGCTCATTTTTAAGCTAATCTCATTCTCCCGTCCACATACGAAACAACTGCGGGAGTTAGGCTGCTTACTGCTTTTATTATACATATTGTCCTCCCCCTGAAAAACGCGCTAAAGAAGAGCTCACTTCTAGACCTTTTCTACTTCGGGATAATCTACCCCAAAGGTTTCTACGCTAACTTTTTTCATTTTTTGCTCCTTTTTGGGCTTATCGCTGAAGCTTCTAGGAGTGTTAACTATAGCATTCACAACCTCCATACCTTCCATAACTTTACCGAAGGCGGCATATTCTCCATCCAGGTGGGGAGTTCGGTCTACCATAATGAAAAATTGGGAGCCGGCTGAATCAGGGTGGGGTGTCCTGGCCATAGATAATACTCCTGCTTCATGTTGGAGCGGATTAGGGAAACCATTATTGGTAAACTCGCCCTTTATGCTGTAGCCCGGGCCTCCGGCGCCGGTGCCCTGGGGACAACCGCCCTGGATAACGAACCCCGGTATTACTCGGTGGAATATAAGGCCATCATAGAAACCCTGCTTAATAAGGGAAATAAAGTTATTTACCGTGTTGGGAGCCACATCAGGATAGAGCTCGGCCTTGATAATATTTCCATTCTCCATTTCTATAGTCACTTCCGGGTTCTTATTCATGATATCGTCCTTTCTGCATTTAATTAAGGCTATTATAACAGATAACATGGATAAATATACCGGTAGTGAGGGTACCGTTTTATCCAGCGGACAAGAGCTCTTGGGTGGGTTCATGGTCCTTGCTATAACAGAGAAATAAAAAACCCGGCCCCTGGAGAGGCTGGGTTTTTTTAGATTTATTCTACCGGGTAAAACATATCTTTAGGAGCGCCACATACCAGGCAAATATCAGGAGGTCCAGGACCTTCGTGAATATACCCGCATAGCCGGCATTTCCAGCGGTTGTAGTGTTTCTTGCCATTCTTATCATGTCCCAGGTTGCGCATGGATTCACTTGGTGTCAACCTTGGGAGCAAAAGCCCCAGCTATGCGGCCAGAGCTTTATTGACGAATATTTTTATGCATGCTATCATAAAATCATAAAAGGAGTTGCCGCTTTTTGTACGGCGGCCAGTCCTTAACGTTTCTAGACCGCCTTATTCAAAGGCGGTCTCATCATTTCTTATGCTTTAAGCACAAGAAAATAACCCCTACAATCACCAAACAGAAGCCGAAAAGCTCCGTCCAGCTAATCATAGGCATCACCTCCCCCCGTGGGAAGTGACCAACCGCCAAACGGCAACTCCTGGACTATTTTAGTATACTTTCTGTATATCCTACCAGAATGCGGAAGCCGTATAGATGAATTTGCGATCGGGGGTACAGTGCGGTTATTGTTTTGATTTTTTAGTAAACTGCTACCTTCCTTTTTGTTGTGTATACGTCCGGCCTTTGATCGGAGGAAAATGCTCTTGACTATCTACCTCAGATTGATGGCTGATACAGAGCTGACTGCGGTCGATTGCGTTTCCTCTTCCGAATATTGGCCTTTTTCTACCTCTTCTTCGAGCATATCTAAGATCCGGGCAGATAGTTTGCCATAGGCGGGGTTAGCTCTATTTCGGGGCCGGGGCATACCTATATCGATTAACTCTTTAATCTTGCCAGGACCAGCCGTCATAACTACGATACGATCGGCTAAATAAATAGCTTCAT
>JAAZLJ010000081.1 GCA_012799365.1 Syntrophomonadaceae bacterium
AGAGAGAAGAGAGAAAAGGAGGTAATGAGATTTGGGTTTGGCGGAACAGTACAGGAGTAAGTTGGTGTCAGCCGAGAGAGCAGCTCAAGAGGTTAAATCAGGAGATTGGGTTGATTATGGCTGGTGCGTAGGGCATCCGGTAGTTCTCGATAAAGCCCTGGCGGCTCGGGCAGAAGAATTAACCGACGTCAAGGTGCGGGGCGGGGTTACCCTGTGGATGCCGGAGATATTCAAGATTGAGGACCCTGGGAAACACTTTACCTGGGCCAGCTGGCATTGTACCGGGGTGGACCGGAAGATAATTGAGATGGGCTGCGGATTTTACGGGCCCATGAAGTACAATGAGCTTCCGCGTTTTTATCGTGACCATATCAAGCATGTGGATGTCGCCATGATTCAGGTGGCACCGATGGATAATCACGGCTATTTTAACTTCGGACCCCAGGCTTCCCACCTGATGGCCATGTTGGAACAGACCAAGACCATCATCGTCGAAGTCAACGAGAATATGCCTCGAGTTCTGGGAGGATACGAAGAAGCTATTCATATTTCCCAGGTTGATTATATAGTAGAGGGACCTAATCCTCCATGTGCAATATTGCCGTCAGCTCCTCCTTCGGAAGTAGACAGGAAGGTGGCAGAACTGATAGTGGAGGAGATTCCCGATGGAGCCTGCTTGCAGCTAGGTATCGGGGGAATGCCGAATGCAGTGGGTACGATGATTGCGGAATCAGATTTGAAAGATTTGGGCGTTCATACTGAGATGTATGTAGATGCCTTTGTGGATATTTATAATGCCGGTAGGATAACCGGAGCCAGAAAGAACTATGACCGTTTTCGTCAGTCTTTTGCTTTCGGAGCCGGCACCCAGAAATTGTATGATTTTGTAGATGATAATCCTCAGGTAGCCAGTTATCCGGTTGATTACACTAACCACCCTTCTCAGGTAGCTAAACTGGACAACTTTATTTCCATTAACAATGCCATAGAAGTTGACCTGTTTGGTCAGGTATGTGCTGAAACAGTCGGAACCCGGCATATCAGTGGTACTGGTGGACAGTTGGACTTTGTGCAGGGGGCCTATGATTCCAAGGGTGGTAAGAGCCATAATCTGCCTGTCGGCTAGTTTTGGTAAGGGAGACAAGGTTCGTTCCCGCATCAGGCCTATCCTCACCCCGGGTGGTATAGTGACCGACCCGCGGATGGCCACTCATATATTGGTAACCGAGTATGGTAAGGCCAACTTGAAAGGTAAGAACACCTGGGAACGGGCGGAAGCTTTAATCAATATAGCTCATCCTAATTTCCGGGATGAATTGGTTAAGGAAGCAGAAAAGATGGGCATCTGGAGGAAAAGCAACAAATTATAAAAATGGTGCCCGGCCGGTTACAGGGGCAGGTACCTTGTAACAATGGCTTGATAGATTAGTCCATCAGGGAAGGGGGGGAGATTCACACCGAGTACTGCGAGAATTGACTGTTATAGTGGACCCAAATATCGTTATACTAAATCGTAGATTCGCGTGTTTTAAGGAGGTAATGGAATGAGCAGAGAAGTGGTTCTGGTAGGAGCTTGCCGGACCCCAGTAGGTACTTTTGGTGGTACCTTGAAGGACACCCCGGTGGTAGAACTGGGTCGGGTAGTAATGGAAGAATCCATCAAAAGAGCTGGCATCAATGCGGATGTGTTGGATGAAGTTATTTTCGGTTGTGTATTAACGGCTGCACAGGGTCAAAACCCGACCAGGCAGTCCATGATCAAGGCTGGCATTCCCAAAGAAGTTACTGCTTTCACTATTAACAAGGTTTGCGGCTCTGGCTTGAGGGCGGTTAGCCTGGCGGCCCAGATTATCAAAGCCGGCGATGCTGATGTTATTCTGGCTGGCGGAATGGAAAACATGTCTGCGGCTCCCTTTGCTTTGGAAAAAGCTCGTTACGGCTATCGGATGAACAACGGAGTATTGGTGGACGTAATGATCAGAGATGGGCTGTGGGAAGCCTTTAATAATTATCATATGGGGATCACTGCTGAGAACGTAAACGAGCAGTGGGGCATCACCCGCGAAGAACAGGACGAGTTTGGAGCTCGGAGTCAGGAAAGGGCTTTTGCTGCCATCAGATCCGGACGTTTCAAAGACGAAATTGTACCGGTTGTAATCAAGACCAGAAAAGGCGAAACCGTATTTGACACCGATGAACACCCCCGTGAAACTACCGCGGAGAAGATGGGCAAGCTGAGACCCGCATTTAAGAAAGACGGTTCAGTTACCGCGGGTAACGCATCCGGTATTAATGACAGCGCTGCTGCTGTTATTGTAATGTCCAAGGAAAAAGCCGAAGAATTGGGAGTCAAGCCTATGGCCCGGGTTGTCAGCTATGCTTCCGGCGGAGTTGACCCGAAGATCATGGGAGTAGGACCGGTACCTGCTACCCGCAAGGCTCTGGAAAAAGCCGGCTTGACGGTAGACGATCTTGATCTTATCGAAGCTAACGAAGCCTTTGCTGCCCAGTCGATAGCAGTTGCTCGTGAGCTGGGTTGGGCTGATAAGATGGATAAGGTTAACGTTAACGGTGGTGCCATTGCTATAGGCCATCCCATTGGTGCTTCTGGTGCTCGTATTCTGGTAACCCTGCTGTATGAAATGCAGAAGCGTGAGTCCAAGTATGGTCTGGCTACCCTCTGCATCGGCGGCGGCATGGGAACGGCCTTGATTGTAGAGGGAATGTAAGCTTTACGATTCAGGTGAACTGTGATTCAGGTTTAGCATTCAGGTGGGGACCATCGGTTCCCACCTATAATGGATATCATGATATATTAAAGAAATGATAGGGAGGGTTTATTAGTATGGATTTTGGGTTGACTGATGAGCAAAGAATGTTTAGAAAGACTTTTGCCGATTTTTCCGACGAGGTAGTAGCTCCCGGCGCAGCGGAGAGAGACGAAAACGAAGAGTTTGATGAGTCTATATGGAATCAGATGGGTGAACTGGGCCTGACCGGTCTTATTGTACCGGAAGAGTACGGTGGAACCGCAGCTGGAACTCTGGTTTATGCTATGGCTGTAGAAGAAATTTCTCGTAACTGTGCCTCCATGGGGGTAACCCTATCAGCGCATAGTTCTCTGTGTGCCTGGCCGGTTCTGCATCTGTCCAATGATGAGCAGAAGCAGAGATGGCTGCCCAAGCTGGCCTCTGGTGAGTGGATGGGTGCTCTGGGACTTACCGAACCTAACGCTGGTTCTGACGTGGGCGCCACTGCCTGCACCGCGGTTCTGGATGGCGATGATTACGTCCTGAACGGCACCAAGGTGTTCATCACCAACGCAGGTTTGGGTCATCTTTATGTAGTCCTGGTTCGGACCGGGGATAAAGATGCCAAGCACGGCAACACCAGTTACATCGTGGTGGAAAAAGGGACTCCTGGCTTCACTATGGGCAAAAAGGAGAAAAAACTGGGGATTCGTTCCTCACTCACCTATGAACTGATCTTTGAAAACTGCCGCGTACCGAAAGAGAACCTTATCGGTTCAGAAGGCGACGGTTTCAAACAAACCATGGCAGTGCTGAACGGTGGCCGGGTTGGTATTGCTTCCCAGGCCGTAGGTATTGCGGAAGGTGCTTTCCGGTTTGCTCTGGACTATGCACTTAATCGTTATCAGTTTGGCAAACCTATTTTTGTTAACCAGGGTGTATCCTTCAAACTGGCCGACATGGCTATGAAGATTCAAGCCGCTCGGCTCCTGACCTACGAAGCTGCATGGAGAGAAGATGCGGGCCTGTCTTACGGCAGACCAGGGGCATTTGCCAAGTGCTATGCTGGCGACGTAGCTATGGAAGTTACCACCGAAGCCGTACAGGTATTGGGTGGATATGGCTACAGCCGTGAGTATCCGGTAGAAAGAATGATGAGAGACGCCAAGATCACTCAGATTTATGAAGGAACTAACGAAATTCAGAGACTGACCATCGCCAACTTCCTGCGGCGGGGCGACGTTTCTAACTACGAATAGAAAAAACCATTACCATAAAATAAAGTACACTATTGGCGGGGTTCTTGATGAGCCCCGCTTTTTATATTAATTCAGCATATGGTTAAGTTAAATTGGAGGTTACAGAAAAGTAGGGA
>JAAZLJ010000013.1 GCA_012799365.1 Syntrophomonadaceae bacterium
ATCGTCCCAGGACCCTGGTCATATCATAGAACAAAACGACATTGTCGATTATACAAGGCATTTTCACCCGGCAGATTATCATAAAATGGCCAAAATAGCAACGAAAACCAGGGCAACAGAGAGCTCCAGAAAAACTTGGAATATCTGTTCGTTAATTATTGGTGTAATAAAATCGCTGGCAAAGGAAAGAATATAGTTGGAGTCATTGAAAACTTGAAAAAGGAGGAAGGCTTTATGTCAAGAGAAAGGAATCGCAGAGATGATCGTATCAGCAGCGACAGGGCCAGAGATGATAACCTGAGGGAATCCAGGGACAGGGAAGACTTACGAGACTCCCGAGACAGAGACGACTTGAAAGACTCTCGAGATAGAGAAGACCTCAGGAATGCCCGAGATCGAGAAGAACGGCTTCGTTAGTATAAAAGCACCCATATGGGTGCTTTTATACTTATATGAAAAATAGATACTCAACACTAGCATTCTCACAAAGAGTGTGTTAATCCGGCTAAAGTGACCTACGAAGCTGACGATGTTTTGGCAAGCATCAGGCAAGTTTCGAGAAGTATTAGCGGAAGCAAGAGCAAAGTCTGAGCGCCGGTCGACAGCAGTACATAGAAAGCCGAGGACCGCTGGAGTTAACCTCCCCGAGTTAGGAAAAATATAATCAGAATAAACCAGGCGAAAGGAGGGACCTATAATTTCTAAGGATAAGAAGAAAAAAGATGATGACCAGATTCTCGATAATCCAGACCGAAGAATCCAGGCAGACAAAGTAAAATATCTGGGGCTCGACCGCAAAAAAATTGATACCGATTAAAAACCATAAAAGCACCCTTTTAGGGGTGCTTTCTTTTACGTTTAACTGGTCAGCCGCCGTAAGAACATATAGTTCAGGCTGTCCACCACCGCCTGCCAGCTGGCTTCGATGATATTCTCCGAAACTCCCACTGTACTCCAGGTTTCTTTCTCATCCGAAGATTCCACCAACACCCTGACCTTGGCTGCAGTACCCTCGCTGCCGTCCAGCACCCTGACCTTATAATCGGTCAGGTGCATTTCTTTAATAAAAGGGTAACACTCGGTAAGCGCCTTACGCAGGGCATTATCCAGGGCATTGACCGGGCCCTCCCCTTCGGCCGCCGTGTGAACCGTTTTGCCATCTACGGTTAGCTTGATCATAGCTTCCGCTGCAATACCGTTGTCTTCCCGCTTTTCTATAATAATCTTTAAATTCTGAAATTGGAAAAAGTCACGGTATTCTCCCCTGGCCTTACGCAGCAGCAGTTCCAGAGAGGCTTCCGCCCCCTCGAACTGAAAACCCTGGTTCTCCAGCTCTTTAATCTGTTGGATAACTTTCCTGGTCTCCCCGTCACCCCCATCCAGGTTCAGATTCAGTTCCCGGGCCTTGTAAGCCAGGTTGGAAACCCCGGATAGTTCTGATACCAGCACCCGGCGACGGTTCCCCACTGTTTGGGGATTAATGTGTTCATAAGTAGCCGGGTCTTTCAACAAAGCGCTGACATGAACTCCTCCCTTGTGGGCAAAGGCCCCATGCCCCACAAAAGGTTGATTGGTATGACGCGGCATGTTAGCCACCTCACTGACATAGTGGGATACCTCGGTCAAGCGCACCAGGTGACCCGGAGGCAAACATTTTTTCCCCATCTTTAATTCCACATCCGGAATCACAGCCGACAAATCGGCGTTGCCGCATCTCTCCCCATAGCCGTTCATGGTTCCCTGCACCTGGCCTGCACCCATTCTCACCGCTACCAAAGAGTTGGCTACCCCACAAGCTCCATCATTATGGAGGTGAACTCCCAGGGGGGAGCTGACCTCCGCTTTTACTCTGGTAATGATTTCTTCCATTTCCCAGGGCAGCAAGCCCCCGTTGGTATCACATAACACCAACCAGTCAGCTCCAGCTTCTGCGGCTGCGGCCAGAACCTGTAAAGCATAATCGGGATTGTTTTTGTACCCGTCAAAGAAGTGTTCCAGGTCGAAAATCACTTCCTTACCCAGGTCCTTGCAATAAGAGACAGTATCTCGAACCATGTGCAGGTTTTCCACCAGAGAGGTCTCCAGAGCTCGCAGTACATGGAAATCCCAGCTCTTGCCAAAGATGGTCACAGTACGGGTGCCGGCCTCTACCAGAGCCTTCATATTAGCATCTCGCGTGACGCTAACACCCGGTTTACATGTACTGCTGAAGGCCGTCACCTGAGCATGAACCAGATCTATTTCCTGCATCCGTCGAAAGAACTCAAGATCCTTGGGATTACTGCCTGGCCAACCACCTTCGATATAGCTAACTCCCAAATAATCCAGTTTGGCCGCTATTTTCAGTTTATCCTCCACCGAAAAAGTCAGGCCCTCACCTTGAGCTCCATCCCTCAGGGTAGTGTCATAAATACATACATCTATCGTTTTATCCCCATCTAAACCCCGACCTCCTCTATCTTTCTGGCCACCAGGTCGCCCATCTCTTCAGTGCTTACCAGAGTACGGTTTGGTTCCATGATGTCCGGGGTTCGATATCCGGCTGCCAGCACCTGCCGCACCGCAGTTTCGACCACCACAGCTTCCTCTTCCAAATTAAACGAATACCTCAGCATCATGGCGCCAGAAAGAATGGCTGCCAGAGGGTTAGCCTTCCCCTGCCCTGCAATATCCGGGGCCGAACCGTGCGAAGGTTCGTACAGACCTACCTGACCCCCCAGGGAGGCGGAAGCCAACATACCCAGAGAACCAATTAGCATAGAAGCTTCGTCAGTCAGGATATCTCCGAACATATTCTCCGTAACAATAACATCGAACTGGCCCGGATTCCGAATGAGCTGCATCGCACAGTTATCAACGTACATATGATCCAGAATTACATCCGGGTACTCCTGTCCCAGCTCAGATACCACTTCCCGCCACAAACGCGAACTTTCCAGTACATTGGCCTTATCTACGGAAGTGACTTTCCGCCGCCGCTTACGGGCAGTGGCAAAAGCCAGTCTGGCTACCCGCTCCACCTCGGCAGTAGAATATTCCAGGACATCTACCGCTCGCTCTCCATGTTCCAGTTTATCCCTCTTCTTCTCTCCGAAGTACAGGCCACCGGTCAGTTCCCGAATTACCAGCAGATCCACTCCCTTAATGATCTCTGGTTTAAGAGAGGATGCCTGGATAAGTTCAGGGATCAGGACCGCCGGACGCAGGTTGGCAAACAGGCCGAGTTCCTTACGCAGCGGCAGCAGGGCAGCCGCTTCCGGTCTTAAGGCGACCGGAAGTTGATCCCACTTCGGTCCCCCGATGGCCCCCAGCAGAATGGCATCACTCCTCCGGCACAGATCCAGGGTTTCCACCGGCAGGGGCACCCCCACCGCATCCACCGCCGCTCCTCCGATCAATGCCTCGGTAAATTCAAATTCATGGTCAAACCGCTCCCCCACTGTTTGCAACGCCTTTATGGCCTGGGGAACAATCTCAACTCCAATTCCATCACCGGGAAGAACTGCTATTCCTGGCACTGTTGTTTCATCCTTTCCTTCACATAGTTGATCAGGCCGCCTTTTTCGATAATATTCTGCATGAAAGGTGGAAATGGAATGGCCTGGTATTCCTGATTGCGGGTGAGGTTACGGATACTGCCGGCCACCGGGTCAACTTCCAGTTCATCCCCCGACTGCACCTCCCGAACCGCCTTTTCACACTCTAATATGGGCAGCCCGATATTTATAGCATTACGGTAAAATATGCGGGCAAAAGACCCGGCAATAACGCAGGAAACTCCAGCGGCTTGAATGGCTATGGGCGCATGTTCTCGGGAACTCCCACACCCGAAATTTTTACCAGCCACTATCAAATCCCCCCGGTTTACTTTACGCACGAACTCCGGTTCCGCATCCTCCATACAGTGTTCCGCCAGCTCATCTGGTTCGGAAGTAGTCATGTGGCGAGCAGGAATTATAGCGTCTGTATCCACATCATCACCAAAACAATGGACCTTACCTTTTAAAATCACGATACCACCTCCCAGGGAACTGCGATCCGACCCAGAACTGCACTGGCTGCCGCTACCGCGGGCGAAGCCAGGTAGACCTCACTCTCGGGATGTCCCATGCGCCCCACGAAGTTACGATTGGTGGTGGCCAGGGCCTTTTCACCCCGGGCCAGAATTCCCATATGCCCACCCAGGCAGGGGCCACAGGTGGGGGTGCTCACCACTGCTCCTGCTTCCACAAATACCTCGATCAGGCCCCGGCGCAGGGCCTCCAGGTAAATCTCCTGGGTTCCGGGGATGACGATGACCCGAAGTTCCCTGTGTACCTTTTTGTTTCTAAGAATAGAAGCTGCCATCTCCAGATCCTCCAGGCGACCATTGGTACAGGAACCTATCACCACCTGATCTATATATATCCCCTCAGCCTCGCTCACCGGCCTCACGTTTTCCGGCAGGTGGGGAAACGCTACCTGAGGTTCCAGCTGCGATACATCATATTCTCGAACTTCATGATAGCAGGCATCAGAGTCACTTTGATAAAAATCGTAGTCTCGCCGGGCTCGATCCTTCACATAATCTAGAGTTTTTTCATCCGGCTGGAAGATACCGTTCTTACCCCCGGCTTCAATAGCCATGTTAGCCATGGTAAACCGGTTGTCCATGCTAAGATTTCTAATAGCCTCACCCTCGAACTCCATGGCCATGTAGCGGGCCCCGTCCACTCCGATGTCTCCTATTGTGTGTAGAATAAGATCCTTGCCCCCCACCCAGCGGGGCATTTCCCCATAATATACGAATTTAATGGTCTCCGGCACTTTAAACCAGGCCTCTCCAGTAGCCATGGCCGCCGCCATGTCGGTAGAACCGACCCCGGTAGCAAAGGCTCCTAATGCTCCATAAGTGCAGGTATGAGAATCAGCCCCTATGATCAGGTCACCAGGGACTACCAACCCCTCTTGAGGTAACAGGCAGTGTTCGATACCCATGCGGCCTACTTCAAAGTAGTTGATTATTCCGTACTGGCGGGCAAATTCCCGTACCCGCCGGGCCTGTTCGGCCGAATTAATATCCTTGTTCGGTGTGAAATGGTCGGGTACAATAACTACCCTCTCTGCATCAAACACCCGCTCCACCCCTATTTTCTCAAACTCCCTGATGGCCACAGGCGTGGTGACATCGTTACCCAGCACAATGTCAACCCGGCAGTTTACCAGTTCTCCCGGCTCAACCTGTTCCCGATCTGCATGATGGGCCAGGATCTTCTCCGTAATGGTCATCCCCACCTTAATACTCCTCCCCCCGATTATCATTAACCCCATCGTAAACCATAATTCTAATACGAAAACCCCTGCGAATGAAAACTGGTGAAACGTCCATCTGCGTGTATCTCCGGTTCCAAGTTATTAGTGGAATCATGCCGTTTATTTGACCGTACTTATTTACCCTTTCCTTCGTGTCCATTGGTGGGATCGTCAATGGTTATCTTACGTCCGGTTTCCCCCCGACAGCGATCATAATCGGCTTTGTTCATGGCGTTGAGGTAGGCACGAACACTGGCTTCGATGATGTCGGTGCTGACCCCTCGCCCAATATAGATACGGCCATTCACCTTGACCCTCACCGTAACTTCGCCCAGAGCATCTTTACCCCCGGTTACCGCACTGAGTTTGTACTCAACCAGCTCCCCGTGAATTCCGATTATCCTGTCAACTACATGAAAAGCAGCATCCACCGGCCCATCACCACAGGCGGCATCTTCCACTACCTCACCGTTCGTGACAATACCAATGGTAGCAGTGGGAATCAGCTGGGTACCACTGGCAAAATACAGGTAGTTAAGCCGGTATTTTTCCGGTGGCGTGAAAAGCTCATGTTTTACAATGGCCTCCAGATCATGATTGGTGACCTCTTTTTTCTTATCCGCCAGTTCCTTAAAACGCTTAAAAGCTTTATCCAGCTCTTCCTCCGCCAAATCGAATCCCATTTCAGTTAGCCTTTCCTTAAAAGCATGGCGTCCCGAGTGTTTACCCAGAACCAGATTACTCTGGTATACCCCGATGAGTTCCGGACTCATAATCTCGTAGGTAGTGCGTTCTTTCAATACCCCGTCCTGATGAATACCTGACTCGTGGGCAAAAGCGTTCTTGCCCACCACGGCTTTGTTAGGCTGAATAACCATGCCGGTTAAAGAACTTACCATACGGCTGGTACGGTAAATTTCTCGGAAGTTTAAGCCTACTTCTTTCTGGTAGAAGGCTTTGCGGGTATAAAGAGCCATAGCAATCTCCTCCAGCGAAGCGTTCCCGGCTCTTTCCCCAATGCCATTGATAGTCCCTTCAACCTGGGTAGCCCCGTTAGCGATAGCCGCCAGGGAATTGGATACCGCCATCCCCAGATCATCATGACAATGGACGGCAATGATGGCCTGGTCTATGTTGGGCACCCTTTCCCGCACGGTTCTGATAAAGCGACCGAATTCATCCGGCACCGCATAACCTACGGTGTCCGGCAGGTTCACGACGGTAGCTCCAGCCTCAATCACCTTCTCCACCAGGAGACATAAATAATCCAGGTCGCTGCGCGAGGCATCTTCTGCCGAAAATTCCACATCAGAGGTATACTTCTTAGCATACCGCACGGCTGCTACCGCCTGCTCCAGAACCTCCTCCCGTGATTTCTGTAGTTTAAAACGTAAGTGAATATCTGAAGTAGCTATAAAAGTATGGAGCCTCGGGCTTTCCGCCCCCTTCAACGCCTCCCAGGCCACATCGATGTCTCCACGGGTAGCCCGGCACAATCCCGCAATTACCGGCCCCTTCACCCGCTGAGCCACCAGTTTTACCGCTTCAAAATCCCCCGGGGAAGCAATGGGAAAACCAGCTTCGATAACATCTACCCCCAGCCGGGCCAGCTGCTGGGCCAGTTCCAGTTTTTCATGAACATTCAGGCTCACTCCCGGCGATTGCTCCCCATCTCTTAAAGTGGTATCAAAAAAATGTACCTGATTGTTGGCCATCAGAATTCCCCTTTCGCCTTCTACACTCTGGCATACCATACGTTACGATATCCACCTCAAACCTGCTATCTCACCTGAGCTACATGGTTATCTAACAGGTTCCCGACTGCACTTTACCCCAACTGTTAAAGCAGCATACCCCATGATACAGTTCTTAAACTACTTATCGACCAGCCTCGAACTCTCCTGGACTTACACGGAGAACAAAGGCGGGTTGGAAACCCGCCCCTCCATAAAATGGTTCCAGTTTCCCACACTACCGATTTATTTAATTTCCTTTAGCCAGGGCATCATCGCCCGCAGATCCTGCCCTACTTTTTCGATGAGATGCTCCTGTCCTTGCTTACGTAAAGCACTGAACACCGGACGCCCCACCTGGAATTCCAATAGGAGTTCCCGGGCGAAGGTCCCGTCCTGTATGGATGCCAGCACCTTCTTCATCTCTTCCCGGGTATCCTGATTTATTATACGCGGCCCCACGGTAAGATCTCCGTATTCAGCGGTGTCACTGATGGAGTACCTCATCAGACCTATCCCACCTTCGTAGATGAGATCCACGATAAGCTTTAACTCATGCAAGCATTCAAAATAAGCGATCTCCGGTTGATAGCCGGCTTCCACCAAAGTATCGAACCCGGCCCGAATAAGCTCGGTAACCCCGCCGCATAATACACACTGTTCCCCGAAAAGGTCGGTTTCAGTTTCTTCCTTGAAGGTGGTTTCGATGACTCCTGCCCGGGTGGAGCCGATCCCTTTGGCATAGGCCAACCCCATATCCAATGCCTGGCCGGTGTGGTCATTCTCTACCGCAATTAGAGACGGTACCCCTACTCCTTTCTGGTACATACGCCGGAGCAGATGTCCCGGGCTTTTGGGAGCTACCATTACGACATCTACACTGGCCGGCGGTATTATCTGTCCATAATGTATGTTAAATCCGTGAGAAAATCCCAGCACATCGCCCTCCTCCAGATAAGGCTGGATGGCTTCCCGGTAAACCCGAGCCTGAATATCGTCGGGTATCAGTATCTGAATGAACTGGGCCTGCTGAGCTGCTTCTTCTACCGTTACCGGCTTCAGCCCGTCTTCTTTGACCTGGCTCCACTCGCGAGTGGTAGGTTCATCAACCGGTTCCCGCAGCCCCACTATTACATTCAGGCCGCTATCATTTAAGTTCTGGGCCTGGGCATGACCCTGACTGCCATAACCGATTACTGCGATAGTTTTTCCCTGCAGCAATTCTAGATTAGCATCCGCATCATAAAAACTTCTGGCCATTTCAATACAACCTCCTTGTTTTTACTACTTTATCTTCTGCCGGCCCCCCGGCGGGATCTCTACTTGGTTTTACCAATCCATCCGGTCTCAACATCCTGATAATAGATACGCAGTACCATCTGAGTACCCGGCTGCGGTTCCAGATTCACAGCAGACAGCTATCTTCCGCCCCGAACCATGGCTACCTTCCCGGTTCGAACCAGTTCCAACAAACCAAAAGGCCTGAGCGAGTCTTCAATCGCATTGATCTTATTCTCATCCCCGGTAGCCTCAATTATAAGACTGTTAGGTCCTATATCTACAATCCGGGCCCGGAATATCTCTACTATCTGCATAATCTCGCCCCTGACCTGGGCATCGGCCTTCACTTTCACCAATACCAGTTCTCGATCCACCGAAGGTTCATCAGTAATGTCCTGTATCTTCATAATTTCCACCAGCTTATGCAGCTGTTTGGTGACCTGTTCAATAAGAACATCATCACCTTCAACCACAATGGTCATACGTGAAATAGCTGGATTCTCGGTTCGGCCCACGGTTAAACTATCAATATTATATCCCCGCCGCCGAAAAAGCCCCGCCACCCTGGCCAGAACCCCGGGGTGGTTTTCTACGATTACAGATAGAGTATGCTTCATGATCACTCGTCACCCCCCAGCATGTTATAAAGCGACTCTCCCGGAGGAACCATAGGAAATACATTGGCTTCTCGCGTTACCCAAAAATCGATAACTACCGGCCGGTCGGTAACCGTTAGAGCCTCTTCAATAGCCGGCACCACATCTTCAGCTTTTTTGACCCTTATACCGACCGCTCCAAAAGCCTCCGCCAGTTTAACAAAATCCGGCTGCTGGCTCATATCGGTATACGAGTACCTGCCATTGAAAAATAACTGCTGCCACTGCCGCACCATGCCCAGATAATGGTTATTCAAAATACAGGTTATTACCGGCAGGCGCTGCTCCACCGCAGTACATAACTCTTGAATATTCATCTGTATACTGCCATCACCGGCTATATTGATAACTGGAAGATGGGGACAGCCAATTCTGGCTCCAATAGCAGCCGGTAATCCAAATCCCATAGTACCCAAACCACCAGAAGTTATAAACCGACGGGGACGGGTATACTTGTAGAATTGAGCCGCCCACATCTGATTCTGTCCCACCTCAGTGGTAATAATAGCTTCCCCCTCGGTAACCTGATAAATCTGTTCAACTACAAACTGGGGTGGAATCCTACCATCCTCATAACTCTCAGGATAAACGAGAGGAAACTGCTCCTTCCACCGATCGATGGTATGGTGCCATTCGCATCGCCCTTCCCGGGGCTGCAGCCGAATTACAATCTCCTCTAAAACCTGTTTGACATTGCCCACTATAGGAATATCCACTCCGTAGTTCTTACCAATTTCAGCTGCATCGATGTCAATATGGATGACCCGAGCATGGGGAGCAAAACTGGAGATTTTCCCGGTTACCCGATCATCGAATCTAACCCCCACCGCGATGAGCAGGTCGGATTCACTGACCGCGTAATTTGCATACCTGGTACCATGCATACCCAACATACCCAGAGACAAGTGATGGGTCTCAGGGAAACATCCCACCCCCATCAAGGTAGTAGTTACCGGGATATCTCGCTTCAGGGCCAGTTCTTGCAAGGTCTCGGAAGCATCTGAACCTATTACTCCACCTCCGGCATATATTACCGGACGCTCCGCTTTCTCGATGGCATTAACCGCCAGCAGCACCTGCCCCATATTGCAGTTGCGCACCACCCGGTACCCCTTGAGGCCGATCTCGGCCTGCTGTTCAGAAGGGTCGACCTCCCTGGCCATAATATCACGGGGCAGATCCACCACCACCGGTCCAGGACGATTGGTACGGGCCAGATGAAAAGCCTCCTTTACCACACGGGCCAGGTCACGTGAGTGCTGCACCAGATAGTTATGCTTGGTTATGGGCAGAGTTATCCCGGTTATATCGGCCTCCTGAAAGGCATCCCTTCCGATCAACGGAGTCGGAACCTGTCCGGTAAAGGCTACCATAGGAATAGAATCCATGTACGCCGTGGCAATTCCGGTAACCAGATTGGTAGCACCCGGACCCGAAGTCGCTAAACATACCCCGACCTTACCCGTAGCCCGAGCATAACCATCTGCCGCATGAGCAGCCCCCTGTTCGTGACGTACCAGCACATGTTTTATATCTGATGCATACAGGGCATCATAAATGGGAAGAACGGCCCCTCCAGGATACCCGAAGATTACCTCCACTTCCTCTTCTTGCAAACAATGAAGTAGAACCTCCGCCCCTTTCATTGTCATGCTTTCACCTCCGTAAAATTTTTACCAGGGATAGGGGGAACACCATTCTGCCCTGCCCCTCTGGTTAGCATCTTTGGGCTTAATAATAAAAGTACTCCCATTATAATACAAAAGGCGGGCTCTTGGCCCGCCTCCAGTTTCAAAAAATTCTTACAACTATTCTGTCAAAACAGCCCCCGTACTGGCGGATTGTACCAATTGCGCATATCGTCGCATATATCCAGATGTGATCCTGGGTGCAGGAACCTGCCACAGAGCCTTTCTCTGAGCCAGCTCCTGCTCAGTAATTCGTAGTATCAAGCTGTGATTAGGTATATCGATACTTATTATATCTCCATCCTCCACCAGAGCGATCACCCCTCCCCGGGCAGCTTCCGGCGACACGTGACCAATAGCAGCTCCCCGGGTAGCACCCGAGAACCGGCCATCAGTTACCAGAGCCACGTCTTTATCAAGGCCCATACCAGCTATAGCCGAAGTAGGAGTAAGCATTTCCCTCATCCCGGGGCCTCCCCTGGGCCCTTCGTATCGGATCACGATTACCTCGCCCTTCTGAATACTCCCGGCCAGGATAGCCTTCACTGCCTCTTCTTCCGAATTAAAAACCCGCGCCGGACCTTCATGGATGAGCATATCAGGAGCTACAGCCCCTTTCTTAACCACCGCTCCTTCTTCGGCCAGATTGCCAAACAGCACCGCCAAACCCCCGGTATCACTGTAAGGGTCATTGACCGGCCGGATAACCTCATGATTTAGCACCGGATGAGCATCAATGTTTTCTCCCAGAGTATGGTTGGTAACCGTCAAACATTGCCGGTTAATTAAACCGGCGCCATTCAGCTCGTGTAAAATAGCCTGAACCCCGCCCGCAGCATACAGATCTTCGATAAAACTGTCCCCAGCCGGCTCCAGTTTACAAAGATGTGGAGTAGAATCGCTGATACGATTCACCATTTCCAGACTCAATTCTACTCCCGCTTCCCGCGCGATCGCGGGCAGGTGCAGAATGGTATTGGTGGAACAACCAATAGCCATATCCAACCGTAAAGCATTGACAAAAGCCGCCTCGGTCATGATATCCAGAGGCTTAACGTCGCCCTCCAGCAGCTCCATGACCTTCATCCCAGCTTGTTTGGCCAGGCGAATCCTCTCCGCATATACCGCAGGAACCGTACCATTGCCGGGCAGTCCCATACCAACCGCCTCAGTAAGACAATTCATGGAATTAGCCGTAAACATCCCCGAGCAGCTGCCGCAGCCGGGACAAGCCACTTCTTCCAGCTGGTGCAGGTCATCTTCACTCATGCTGCCAGCGGCCACTGCTCCCACTCCTTCAAATACCCGGCTCAGACTGACTCTTTGGCCCCGAAAGTTTCCAGCCAGCATCGGTCCTCCGCTGATAAAGATGGAAGGAATATTCAACCGGGCTGCGACCATAAGCATCCCCGGCACCACTTTATCGCAGTTAGGAATAAACACCAGAGCATCAAAAGGATGAGCCATCGCCATCACCTCAATAGAATCGGCGATCAGCTCACGACTGGCCAGAGAATACTTCATCCCGGTGTGATTCATAGCAATACCATCACACACAGCAATAGTAGTAAATTCAAGTGGAGTTCCCCCACCGAGCCGTACTCCGGCCTTGACCGCCTCTGCCACCTGGTTCAGGTGTAGATGCCCAGGCACGATTTCATTGGCTGAATTAACTATACCCACCAACGGCTGATTTAACTCTTCATCGGTCAATCCCAGCGCTTTAAACAATGAACGGTGAGGCGCTTTCTCCAGCCCGTTTTTAGCCATGTCACTCCTCATAGTGTTACCCCCTGACTGCTCGACTAAAATGCATCATTAGACTAATTTATGCTAATTCCGTCCTCTTTGACCAACTCGCGGAAATCCTGCAGCAGCTGTTTGAAGACCGGACCCGGCTTACCGTCACCAATAACCCGATTGTCAACCTTGGTAACCGGTATCAACTCCGCAGCGGTTCCGCTCAAGAAACATTCATCAGCGGTAAACAGGTCATAACGAGGGAAAGTGGTCTCCAGCACCGAAATACCTGCTTTTTGGGCCAGTTCAATTACCGCATTACGGGTAACCCCATCCAACAATCCCAGATGCGGTGCCGGGGTTATCAGTACCCCGTTCTTGACTATGAAAATGTTGTCCCCGGTGCACTCAGCTACAAACCCCTCTTGATTCAACATCACCGCTTCTGATACCCCGGCAATAGCCGCCTCGATCTTGGCCATGATGTTGTTAAGGTAGTTCAAGGATTTTATGCGTGGGTTAACCCCTTCCGGAATATTTCTCCGGGTAGGAACGGTAACCACTGCCATACCTTTCTCATACATTTCATCCGGATACAGGCTGATACTCGATGCTATGTTTACAATGGTAGGTTCACTGCAATTCTTGGGATCCAATCCCAGGTCACCCTTGCCCCGCGATATAACCAAACGGATGTAGGCATCCTGCAGATTATTGCGTCGGCAAGTTTCGCAAACTACCTCAATCATCTCTTCTTTGGACATAGGGATCTCCAGGTTGATGGCCTTGGCTGAATCAT
>JAAZLJ010000014.1 GCA_012799365.1 Syntrophomonadaceae bacterium
GAGGACAGAAATTTCGCGCCTGCATGATGATGGAAGGCCAGATGCCGCTGCTCCAGCACCGTGGTCCTTTCTATGTCAGCCAGGATAATGGCTCTCTCCAGGACATTTTCCAATTCCCGCACATTACCCGGCCAGTGATAGGCGTTAAGCAGCTCGGTCGCCTTTTTTGAAACCTGGGTAACCCGCGTCTTTAATCGGCAGTTCAGTTTACTCAGTAAATGTGCAGTTAAAATAGGTATGTCCGACTTCCGGTGGCGGAGGGCCGGGATTCTTACATGGACAACATTTAGCCGATAGTAGAGATCACTACGAAACTTCCCTTCCTCAACCAACTGCATGAGGTCCCGATTGGTCGCCGTTATTATACGGATATTAACCTTGATGGGATGAGTTCCCCCCAGCCTCTCGATAACCCGCTCCTGCAAAACCACCAATAGTTTGCTCTGCATACTGAGCGGCATCTCTCCAATCTCGTCCAGAAAAATGGTTCCTCCATTGGCCAGTTCAAACTTCCCCAGCTTCCCTTCCTTCCTGGCGCCGGTATAGGCCCCTTCCTCATATCCAAACAGTTCAGCCTCCAATAAATTTTCGGGTATGGCGGCGCAGTTCACTCTAACGAAGGGAAAATTATAGCGGGCGCTGGCATTGTGAATGGCATGGGCAAAAAGCTCTTTCCCCGTACCGCTTTCCCCGGTAACCATTACCGTAGTATCGCCATGATAAGCTACTTGTTCCGCCAGAGACTTAATGTTCCTGAACTTCTCCTCTTCCCCTATGATATCATCGAAATCATATTTTGCCTGCAGCAGGCTGTGGACTTCATCCTTGTACATGTTGAGTTCGAACAAAAGGTCTTCCACCATGTTTTTGGCATCCCAGATATCCAGAGAAATGCTGTAAGCAAAACTGGCAATGACTTCCCCGTCCTGGAAGATGGGCAGGGCACTGGCGATCATATGATAACCATTAACAATCCAATTATAACCCACAACGGCTTTGCCAGTTTTCAAGGCTGCCAGAGTACGACTATCCGGGGTTATTTCCTGTACGGGTCGCCCCACCAACTCACGACTGTTTGACCGCAGAACCCGGGAATAGGTCTCATTGACAAAAACTATCTTTCCTTCCCTGTCCACCATCATAGTTGCCATATACGGGTTCTGATCGAAAAGACGCTCAAGCAAGTCCCATGCATACATCCCCTCCACCCTATCCACTCCTTCCTGGATATTTTCCCCGGACTTATGTGATGGTTTTTACAGGTAAAGCAGCCTGGTATGCAGGGAATAAACCGGGAGGATACCTGAAACCCGACGTATTGGCAGGTCAGTATCAAATTACAAGGCCCACGGTTGCTATAGATTAGAGAACATTAAGAGATGGTTCGAACATTCAATTATTGTGGATTAACAGCTAATATCCTGATAATCAGCTATACTTAAGAATTATTCGTATGTAAACGTAATTATTCGCAGGGGTTGGACATGACAGCATGTAGTATAGTTCACGGTATTGGTGATTTTTTCCCCGGGTCTTAGAACCTGGCTACCCGCCTATAACCATGGCGGTGTTTACCGTGAACTCCTTTGTTCATTAACATCGTTACAACCACATGTACCGGCTGCGGTTTGATTTTAGAACACATATAATTGACAGCCGGGGAAAATACCCCGGCTGTCTATAGATGCCTTACCTGTTCAACCACTCGATAACGTCTGACGGATTTCTTCCCACGAAACCAACATCCAGTTTCTGCTTCAGGTTGCACTGCAGCGCATCCGTTCTGCTATCTACTTACCGCTAAACACCGGCTTCCGCCGTTCAACGAAAGCGGTCATCCCTTCTTTCTGGTCCCGGGTGCTGAACAGATGGCAGAATTTTTCCACTTCCAGTACCAATCCGGTTTGCAGGTCTATATCACTACCAGCATGAATACTTTCCTTTAGCATTCTCAAGGCCACCGGGGCTTTTTTGGCCAGTTTTTCCGCCAATTCTTGAACATATTTCATAAGCTCTTCCTGTAAAACTACCTGGCTTACCAGACCGATGGACAGAGCAGTAGCGGCATCGATGATGTCAGCAGTGAACATCAGCTCTTTCGCCCGGGCCGATCCTATCAACCGGGGAAGCCTCTGGCTGCCGCCCGCAGCCGGGAAAATTCCCAGGTTTACCTCGGGGAAACCAAATTTGGCGTTATCAGCCGCAATACGAAAATCGCACGCCAGGGTAAGCTCCACCCCTCCTCCCAGGGTATAACCACTGATGGCAGCGATGGTCGGCTTCGGCAGCCGCTCCAGCTTGTTATATAGATTATGAATAGGAGCAACGTACTGGCGAGCCTGGAAGGGATCGCACTCCTGCATAGCCTTGATATCGCCACCGGCCACAAACACTTTTTCGTGCCCGGTGATAATCAGTACCCGAATTTCCTCGTCCCCGGCCACCAGCTCCAGAGCCTGATCCATTTCACTTACCAACTCTTCGCTCAAGGCGTTCATAGTATCGGGACGGTTAAGGGTTAGAACACAGACAGCTCCTTCACGGTTCAGAAGAATAGAATTAAAATTCAAGCCCCACCCCTCCTTCATATCGGGTGTTCGAGAGTAACTCGGCAGCATACGGCGGTAAATACTCGGTGCCCGCTATTACGGACTTCAGCTATAAAAATACAACAAATTGGAAGTGCGTTATCTGCGTCCATCGGCGTATATCTGCGGTTTCAAAGCTATTTTCGCAGCCATCTCTAGATGTCCCGGGTCCACAGGGAACACATCGCCGGTCCTCCGCCCACACACAGGGAAGCACCACCCATGGTCAGGTCTAACTTTTCCATCTCGTAGTACAAACTTACGATGAGCCGCAGCCCGGTACATCCCACCGGATGACCCAGGGCAATACCGGAACCGTTGTGGTTTACTTTATCCAGTTTCATGTTGTTGGTGAGGTCGATTCCGTGGTCTTCC
>JAAZLJ010000259.1 GCA_012799365.1 Syntrophomonadaceae bacterium
CAGGGTTATTTGCGACAGGTTTACTCAGGTATGGCAGATTTAGTCATGGAGCTAACCAACTGGGAGATTTATTCAGCCCGGGAAGTCCGCAATAAATACTCTTTAAACCGTGCCAATCGTTTTAGAGGGTCAGTCGTAAGGGATGGCCATGAGTATGCAGTTTATCTTGTGAGTAGTAATCCTTACGCCCGAACCCTTAGTGCTATACAAGGCGAGATTAAGTTTTTAGCTTGCAGTACTCCGATAAGACGGGCCATGGTATTTGCTCCCAACCATGATGTCTTAGAAAGATTTGGCTTAGATGATCAGGAGGCAGAAGAACTTCTATTATTGATTTATCCAGACTCTTTACAGTTATTGAACAACTATCACAGCGACGAGTTCCAAAGTTATTTGCAGAGTCTAGTTGCAGGCTTTGCACCAACCGATAGTCCATTTGCAGACTATGAAGCCGACGACGAGTATGTTGCAGACCTGATTCTGAACGACATAGTAAAAATTAATTCTTTGGCTGCATATTTTCATTTGCAGCATCGCAAAAAAGTGTCAATTATTTGTCTGGACAGCCAAAAGGAACTGATGCAATCAAGATTCCCATCTGCCCGGCAGATAATAATTCCGAACAAAAAAGGAGTGGATAGTTTTGCTCGCAGAACTTAGGCAGCCCTCAGATGAGGCATGGCAGGAAATTTACAGTTCGAGACAAAACCGGTCAATAGTATGGTGGCCGGTAACAGGCGTCGAAGAAATATCAGACGGTGAAGCAAAAGTGCCCTGTTTAATAGTCACAAAAGACCAGGTAAAAGGCATAATCCCATTACAAGAGAGCGGTGTAACTCCTGGTGCAACCAGAGCCCAGTCCCGTGGCCGATTGGTTCAACTGATTGGGCAGGACATCCCATTCATAGTCATCGGCATCGACAAAGACAACGACTTATTCACAGCATCCAGATCCGCCGCAACTGAAAGGCTTAACACTAACACTTGGGCAGAGTTAACAGAAGGCGCAGAAAAAACAGTAATAGCCCGCAGGATTGTAAGACGCCCCAATAAAGACGGCACACTATCAGAAACCGGAGTCATGTGTGAGATCGAAGGCGTACCAGCCTTTTTGCCCATACAGGAGATCTCCTATGGCTGGATCGACAAAATCTCTGATTTTATTCAGCCTGGCGACGTATTTAAAGCCCAGATAGTTGAAGCAGACCGTGAAAAAGACCGCGTAGTTATTTCAGTCAAAGCATTGTTACTTGATCCCTGGCCGGACGCTGCCACTCGTTATATTAAGAACGGCATTTACAACGCAGAAGTAACAGGCGTAGCCAACTATGGTGTATTCTGCGCCCTTGAACCGGGTGTAAACGCCCTATGCAAACACATGAGATCCGGCAAGCCTGAGAAGGGCGATCAGGTAGCTGTTGTTGTCACTAACGTGGACGCAGAAACTAGAAGGGTAAACGGGCTTGTATTACGCATCTTGCGGAGACAATAGTGTTATCGCCATTCTCACCTAGATGCAGCTACGAAGTTCGCTCATTACCCTTTCCGCAGCGTCCTCCAGACAACCTTAGTGACCAAGAGCAGAAGATAGTTTCTCATATAGTCTCCTGCGGTGCAGCGACGACTTTTCAGATAGCCTCGTTGGTTTCTAAGGCCAGGAATAGGCTTAAGAAGTTACAGCGCGCAGGAATAATAGGGCTCCACCAACTAACAGGCGAATACAAATTAAACGTATATACCAGCGACATATTTCCAGGTACCGATCAATTATTGCGGTACCTGGCTTTTTCTCAGCTATGTATTTATATGCAGAAACACGCCAATATTTCAGCCACACTAGCAGCTGAGCCATTGACAGGCATCATAACTATAGAGCAGAGACCATTTCCTGTAGCAGTAGTCCGCGACGATGACGACATGACTTTTTTACCAGCAGTAATATCTGACCAATCACGCTTGATAATCGTATCCGAAAAGCTGTATCCGCAATTTCAGTTAATAAATATCCCTTGCAGGATCGCTTTAGACAAAGATTTGTTAGCAGACAGTCCTGATCTTTTCTATCTACCATCAGGCCAAAAAGAATCAGTAGCCAGCTAAGCCGGGGAAACCCGGCTTTCTTGTTTAACTTCTTCCGACAGAAGTCTCC
>JAAZLJ010000082.1 GCA_012799365.1 Syntrophomonadaceae bacterium
GAAATTATTTAACTGCCAGGAACGGGAAAAGTAAACCCTTATCACCGAGCAGAGAGGAGAGGTCACCGGCTGAGAGCCTTTCCAGGCCAGAGAGGGTTGAAAATGCGCCCGGGAGCAGGTGAGCCGAACTACGCTCAGGGAGACGCGTTCCAGCTGATGGTCGCGGGAGTGTTTCAGTAGGTTCATCCGGTGAGATACCGTTAACAACATTAAGTTGGGGCCGGTGTGCCCAAACAGAGTGGAACCGCGAGCCTATCGTCTCTGTACGATAGGCTTTTTTATGTCTTAAGAGGGGCAGGTTCATCCGGGGTTGGTTTTAATTTTGTGAGGGGGGACTATACTATGGGGTTTTGGGAAACCATCAAGAGGGATATAGAGGTAGTATTTGAACGGGACCCGGCGGTCAAAAGTTTGCCGGAAGTAATACTGTGTTATCCTGGTCTTCACGCATTGATTAACCACAGAATTGCCCACTTTTTTTATCGTCACCGATTATACTTTCTGGCCCGGTTGCTCTCTCATATCAGTCGTTTTCTTACCGACATAGAGATCCATCCTGGCGCCAAAATCGGTCAAGGGGTATTCATTGACCACGGAGGCGGGGTGGTAATCGGAGAAACTGCCGAAATCGGCGATAATGTAACCCTTTATCAGGGGGTAACTCTGGGCGGTACCGGGAAACAGAAAGGTAAGCGCCACCCTACTATTGGCGACAACGTGGTTATCAGTGCCGGGGCCAAGGTGCTGGGTTCCTTTTTTGTGGGAAGTGGTTCTAAGATCGGGGCCGGTTCCGTGGTTCTAAAAAGCGTACCACCTAATTCGACCGTGGTAGGGGTACCGGGAAGACTGGTGGTCAGGGATGGGGCCCGGGTGGAGAACGGGCGCATGGAGGTTGACCTGGAACACCATCTTTTGCCTGACCCGATAGCCGATATCCTGACCGCCCTGCAGGAGAAGATTCAACATCTGGAGAATAGAATTGAGGAACTGGAAAGAGGTGAAGGTTATGATTCGGGTGTACAATACCCTGACCAAAAGCAAGGAAGTATTAAATACCCTCGAGCCGCAGAAAGTTAAAATGTATGTTTGCGGTCCTACAACATATAACTACATCCATTTGGGTAATGCCCGGCCGTTGGTGGTGTTCGATATCATACGGCGCTATCTGAAATACCGCGGCTATCAGGTCACGTATGTACAGAACTTTACCGATGTAGATGACAAGATAATTGCCCGCAGCCAGGAGGAAGGGGTCAAAGCGTCTGAAATGGCGGAAAAATACATCGAGGAATTTTTCCGGGATGCGGATGCGCTGGGAGTTATGCGAGCTGATGCACACCCGCGGGTAAGCGACCATATGCCCGATATAATTAAAGTCATTGCGGGTTTAATAGAGAGAGGCTACGCCTATGAAGTAGAGGGAGATGTCTACTACCGGGTAAATGCTTTTGATAAATACGGCTGCCTGTCCGGGCGCTCCTTGGAAGAGATGCGAGCCGGAGCCCGGATCGAGGTCGATGAGCGTAAGGAGAGTCCTATGGACTTTGCTCTTTGGAAACAGGCCAAACCGGGGGAACCGTCGTGGGATAGTCCGTGGGGGCAGGGCCGCCCCGGTTGGCATATCGAATGTTCAGTTATGGCCATGAAGTACCTGGGGGACACCCTGGATATTCATGGCGGTGGGGCGGATCTGATTTTTCCTCACCATGAGAACGAGATAGCACAATCAGAAGCTTATACCGGCAAACCTTTTGCCAACTATTGGATACACAATGGATTTATTACCATAAACCAAGAAAAGATGTCCAAGTCCCTGGGTAATTTCTTTTTATTAAGGGATATTCTCTCCCGGTATCCAGCTGATGTAGTGCGGTTCTATCTGGGCACCACTCATTACCGCAGTCCCCTGGATTTTGATGACGGCAAGCTGGAGGAAGCCGCCCGGGCCCTGGGCAGATTGAAGAATGTCCTGCGCCGTATGGACGAGTTTATTTCCGTACCGGCCGGGGCTGAGGAAACCGATGATAAGGGACAGGAGCTGCTGGCAGTTCTGGAACGGTTGGAACATGAATTCATAGCGGCTATGGATGATGATTTCAACACTGCTCGAGCCGTAGGATATCTGTTCGATATGGCCCGCGCAATCAATACCTTTATTGATGCTCAGGGCGATGAGAGTCTTTCGGGGGCAGCCAGCGGGGTGCTCCGTCAGGCCCGGCAGGTATTTATGCGGTTGGGTAATGATATTCTGGGATTGCTGAGTGGAGGGGAAGTGGCTCGGGAGGACGTAGTTGATAAGCTCCTGAATATTTTAGTGGAGTATCGAAGTCAGGCCCGTCGGGAACGGGACTTTGCTACGGCAGA
>JAAZLJ010000083.1 GCA_012799365.1 Syntrophomonadaceae bacterium
ATACCTGCAAGGGATCAAGCTGCCAGGGACTGCTGCCTCTGTCCACCTGCTGCTGGTCAGCTTTGACTATCTCCCTATCCACCGGGACCTTGACCTGGGCCCGGCTCACCAGTTCCTGGCCCACATCGGGGAGAGTGAGGTCAGCTGCAATCTGCCGCGCCAGCTCCACCCGCCGTGGCCCTTCAACCTGAATCTCAATTCCCTCCTGCTGCCAGCGTAATCTTTCCCACCACACTTCCAGCGGACCGCCGGCAGCAGTGCCCAGAGCGGAATTGGCGACCGGCTCAAAAGACCCCCGGGAAGGGGTTTCGACAACCGTGGTCTCACCATAATCCAGGACAATACGGTCCTGGAAAGCCAGGATACGAGTCGGTGCTTCTTGCGGGAGCAGCGGTGTAAACTGGCAGATGGCAGCCGCTTCCTCCACTGCAGCTACCAGTTGTCCGGGATCCTCTTCTACCACCTTATATCCTGGCGGCGGTTGGAAGGCAAATACCCTGGGGTTAATCCGGGTATTCGGTTCAAATTTTACAAAAGTATAGGTGGTCTGTAACCCATTTTGCATGGTGGTTTGCAGTTGAACGGGCAGCTTAGTTTCCTTATCCACCCATAAGTGATATGCCAGGCCACCTGGTGGTGAGATTTCAAGTTTGCTTGCCTGACGGCCAGCTATAATTTCCGTTCCCACAACCGCATGCGGGTATTGTTGGGCACGCTTGGCTTCATCCCGCAGATCAAAACCATGGCGGATAGGATCCGGTACCAGAGGCAGCAGCGCCACCTCCTTGTTACCAGGGCGGATGTGCCATTTGCGCTCACCGTTATTGACAGTCAGGGTATCGTCGTTCTGGCGGATGGCATATTTTTCTCCCTCTGACCACAGCTCCACCCGGCGGACCATCCATTCCTCTCCGGCTGCGTTGTTAGAACGTATCTCCATAACGCCATGATAACTGGACAGGTTAGAGACTGCTTTTTCCATCGCGTAAACCACATCATGGTTGAACCAACCAGTGCCATTACTTATCAATACAAATAGACATAAACCGGCTACCAGTGCCGCTACCGGTGGTAAGACCCACCGACGGAGGAAACGAGCATTTATCCGCCTATCATGCTGCAAATTTGCTTTGGCTGACGGTTGAAGATGGGTTTGATGCTTTTTTTGTATTTCATCAGCTACCCCCTGGGCCAGCCTTTGCGGGTATCCGGAGTCAGATAATTCCGGTTCTTTCAGGGTACGGATCAAACGGACCGTGGCCAGAAGTTTTTCTAATTCGGGGGTATCGGCCGGGCCCTGCTGTTTTTCAGGCTCTTGTTCCGCATTTAAGGCATCAATATAATCGGAAAGCCGTTTTTCGGTTTTATCCATTGCACTCTTCCCTCCTCATCTAATCATTGTCATCCAGGATTTCAGCCAGGGCTTTCAAGGCCCGGTGCTGAGAGGTGCGTACCGCCGCCTGCGTTTTCCCCGTAAGCCTGGCCGTTTCAGCTACTGAATAACCTTTAATGATGCGTAATTCGAGAACCTTACGCTGCTCTGTACTTAGTTTTT
Organism: Syntrophomonadaceae bacterium; assembly: GCA_012799365.1. Lineage (GTDB taxonomy): Bacteria > Bacillota > Syntrophomonadia > Syntrophomonadales > Syntrophothermaceae > JAAZLJ01. The sequence continues at coordinate 1,556 of JAAZLJ010000083.1, forward strand.
CCAACGCATTATTGATTTGCAGGCGCTGAGCGACCGCCCTTTGTTCAGCCATACTGGCGACTTCGACCGGATTTATTTTCTCAAAATTTATGGGTATACCCCGACGCTGTTTTTGCCGCCAACGGTCACGTAATATATTCAGGGCAGCAGTTTTTAGAAAACCAGGCAAATTGCCCACAGATACTCTCTGCTCCTGTACATAGGTGAGTAATCTGACAAAGGTTTCCTGGGTAATGTCCTCGGCTTCCTCGCGGTTTTGTACCTTGAAATATATAAACCGATATAGAGGCTCCCACATATCCGAACAAACCAGTTCAATTGAATTGATATCACCTTCAGCAGCGTTTTTAAGTTCATCCCCAGTAATCACCAGTCCTTGCACCTTCTTTCCTTCCGACCGGCTTACATCAATAATGACGATTAAGGCATGCCAAATGTTACAGGGAAAAATAGGCACTTATTCCCGCCTGGAACCACCGGTCAAGTTTAGCCTTTGCTATTCCGGTTTTCAGCGGCCAGCAGGGTATCACCTGTGGTTGAAAAAAATAAACCACCAGAAGAACATCCCCTCCTGGTGGTAAACCCTGAACAATACCAAAAAATCATTGTCTCCAGTATCATAATCGGGATAGGAAGATGCAACAGTCCGCCCCTTCCTCATTTCAATTAATCAAAGGCCATGTTGGTTAGTAGTGTTCCTTTTTATCCGTAGTTTCAAAGTGAAATTTCTGCCATAGTAAGGTTTAATTCAGAACCCCCTTAAAGCTGTTAAGCGACAACAGCACCTAATTATGCTCATTTTGTTCGATTAGTGAATTATAAACTCCGTAGCCAGATAATAAGTGTCGTAGTCCCCGGAACCTCTAAAATCCGATATATCTTTTACAATGCGATATTCACCTGGATCCAGACTCCCATAGAGCCAATCCCAGTTGACTGCCCATTCGCGATTTTCCCCAGAGGCCAAATCAT
>JAAZLJ010000015.1 GCA_012799365.1 Syntrophomonadaceae bacterium
ATCTTTAGCTGTCTCTCGTGACCAGATTGACGGGCTTTTCTTAAAAAGCCCTCTGCTCACCAGGTTCCGCTGTTCAGTTTTCTAAGAACTGCCGCGCTTGTTGCGCGCAAGAATTATATTACCATCCTTGTTCGGGTATGTCAAGCAATATTCTCTTATAAAGTTGCAAAATTATCTGGTGTGGGCCGGACGGTATCTACCTGCCGCCAACCGATTTATAACATACCCTCACCATACACTTCCATTATAATAGAAAACTCATGGGGCAGGCAATACTTTTCCATCAAACTATAAAAGCGCTCCCATTAAGAGAGCGCCAATTGCCTAATTCTTAGTTATCATGTTTCTTGGGCTTCTTCTTACGTTCAATCTTAATGGCGCAGTCCGGACAAACCTGTTCACAGATGAGACAGGCTATGCAGCTTTCCCGATCCTTGGGCTTGATGGCCGGGGTGCCGTACACTCCTAGCTGTTCAGACCAGATGATGACGTCGGTAGGGCATTTTTCCCGACAGAGACCACAGCCCTTGCAGAGGGAGGGAAACATGTGAAATACGGCTTTTTCTAAATCATCACTTATAACTTCAAACTGTACCTCTTTAGACATGAACGGCTTCGCCTCCCTTCAAAGCTTCCCTGGCCATCTCCACCCCGGCTTCCAGAGCCCGTAAATTCAGTTCTCGGAGTTCGGGGTTTTTTTCAAACTTATAGCCCAGTTTCTTTTCCAGGGCATCTTTGACCGCCTCATAGGGGAGCATTTCGGTAAGTCCCAGAACCACTCCCATTACAATAATATTGAATACGCGGGGGTGGAGCTCTTTGGATTTCTCCAGGGCCGAAATGCTGATAAGCTGCCTGGCCTCTGCCGGCAGATCTTCCGGTTTCAGGTGAAATGATGAATCGTAAACATACATGGTATCAGGACCGGAGTATTGATGAGTCCGCTCTACGGCCCGGCCACTCAAGGCTACCACCACATCCCCTTTGTTAAACTTGGGGGCACCGATGCGCTGATCACTAACCTGAACAAAAGCCAGAGAAACCCCACCGCGTTGTTCCAAACCGAAATTAGGAATATAAATGGCTTGCTTGCCCTCATGGTAAGCAGCCTCGGCCAGAATCTCAGCCACCGCCTGCACGCCCTGGCCCCCTTCGCCAGCCAGAGCAATCCGAATCAAGTTGGGCATTTACTTGCCCCCCTTTCCGAACGGGCTTTTTATTTCTCCTACCTCAAAGTATTTTTCCATCTCGTCCTCGAGAAAATCCCAGGTCTGCTGGGCGTTGGTCCTCCAGTTGGTAGGACAGGTAGAAAGGCACTCTACAAAAGAGAAACCATTGCCCTGTATCTGGTTCTCCAGTGCCCGTTTAATAAAAGTACGTAATTGCCGATACCTGGATACTGTACCACGAGCCACGTAGGCACCTTCACCAGTAATAGCGGCCAGCATCTCCGGCCCTCTGGTAGGATGACCGATTTTGGTAACATCTCGCCCATAGGGAGTGGTTTCAGTAACCTGTCCCGGGAGAGTAGTGGGTGCTAACTGTCCCCCGGTCATGGCATAGTTGGTGTTGTTAACTAAAATAAGGGTAACCTTCTCATCCCGAATGGCTGAATTCACCAGATGCTGGGAGCCGATAGAATAGCCTCCGCCGTCTCCCATATATCCGATACATATAAGAGCTGGATTGGCTCTCTTCATGCCTACCATCACCGGCGTGGTGCGCCCATGATGAGTTTGGGTGCTATCCACCGCAAAGAAATCCCAGGATAACAGTGAACAACCGATGTCACAGCCGAATACAGCCTGGTTCTGGATGCTAAGTTCGTCTATAGCCTCACCCAGGGCTTTGAGTACTATGCCGTGGCCGCAGCCCGGGCAGAATTTATGTGGTTTAGTGGGAACATACCACGATTTTGGCATTGCTGGTTGAATCATACTCATGCCAGGTCCTCCTTTCCTTATAACAAGCTTTTAGCCATGGCGATAATGTCCCGGTCAATAATGCCCACTCCGGGCATCAGCAGCCCGCTAATCTCTGCGGTTTCTCCATATATTTCCTGCCGAACCAGGCGCATTAACTGGCCCAGGGAAGACTCGGCCACCAGTATTTTACCGGCCTGGCTTTTCTGTAAAACTTCCCGCAAAGCCTGGGCCGGGAACGGGCGCAGGGTAATAGGGCGAAAATATCCGGCCCGAATCCCTTGGTCACGCAACTGCCGAACCGCGTCATCAGCTGCTCGGGAAACCACACCATGAGAAAGGATGATAATCTCAGCATCGTCACACAGCTTTTCTTCGAATTCCACTAATTCGGGAATTACTTTCTGATAAGCGGAGTCCAGTTCCAGTACCACATCATATAATTCTTCTTCCATACTATATATGTTACAAAGATGGGCCGGTCCACGATCTTCTCCGATCTTACCTGGCAGACCCACCATCGCCTGCCCGGGCTCCATTTGGATGCCTTTGTCTGCAGGGTCGTATATTTCCAGGGGTTCCCTCATCTTGGCCTGATAACCATCCCCCAACACGAAGGTGGGGAAACGGTACTTCCAGGCGGTGTTGAAGGCTTTGATAACATAATCAAATAATTCCTGATGAGTAGCCGTTGAATAAACGATACGGTGTCCTTCCCCGTTGCCTCCAAAGGCAGTCAGGGTAAGCTCCTGCTGCGAGTATATAACCGTTCCCGAAGACGGCCCGCCCCGCTGCTGAATTACAGCCACGGTGGGCAATCTCATGGCCTCAGCCATCCCAAAAGGCTCCTGCATCAGCACATTCCCCGGTCCGGCGGTAGCGGTAAATGCTTTCTTTCCCGCCTGAACTCCTCCACACATGGTAAACCCGGCTGAAATTTCATCTTCCGTCTGCAAAAACTCGCGACCGAATTTCGGTGCCAGACGGGTCCAGTAATGCATAATCTCGTTCTGGGGAGTAATTGGGTAACCAAACATTATATCAGCCC
>JAAZLJ010000084.1 GCA_012799365.1 Syntrophomonadaceae bacterium
ATCCTCCACCGTATGGTGAAAATCCACCTCGGTATCGCCCCGGGCCCATACCTTGACATTGGTCAGACTGTGCATAGCCAACAAGGACAGCATATGTCCTAAAAAGGGTACCTCAATATCGATCTGGTAAACACCAGTTCCATCCAATTCTAGCTGGAGCAAGATCTCGGTCTCATTGGTTTTGCGATGAATCTCTGCACTCCGTATATCGTCGCTCACGCCTGATCCTCCTTTCTTACTCTAACCGAATTAGCATGGGCGGTTAACCCCTCCACTTCTGCCAGCGTTATGATATCATCACTGGCCTGGGCCAGTCCACGCTGAGAGTAAAATAAAACGCCGGACTTCTTTAAAAAGGTATCTACCGTTACCGGAGAATAGAAACGAGCCGTCCCCCCGGTAGGCAGGATATGATTGGGGCCAGCATAATAATCCCCGACCGGCTCAGGTGTATACTGACCCAGGAAAATAGAACCCGCATTTTTAATGTAACCCAACCAGGCAAAGGGATGCTCTACCATTAACTCAAGGTGCTCAGGAGCCACAAGGTTAGCTACCTGGCAGGCTTCTTCCAGGTTCTGAACTAGAATAAAAGCCCCGTAATCCCTCAATGACTGCTCGATTATGGAGCGGCGGGATAGCTCAGACAGCTGCCGGGAAATCTCCTCTTCCACCTGGTCGATCAGCTGTTCATCGTCAGTTACCAGCACCGAACGAGCCAGCACATCGTGCTCGGCTTGTGACATCATGTCGGCTGCCAGATAAACCGGATTCGCACTCCTATCAGCAACAATGAGTATCTCGCTCGGACCTGCCAGCATATCTATGTCAACGTCACCATACACCATCTTTTTGGCCACGGTAACATAGATATTCCCGGGACCCGTGATCTTGTCTACCGCTGCCACGGTGTCGGTTCCCCAGGCCAGAGCAAAGACCGCCTGGGCGCCGCCCACTTTGTATATTTCCTCAAGACCCAGCTCAGCTGCTGCCACCAGGGTATAGGGATTAATATGACCACTGGCATCGGGAGGAGTAACCATGGCGATCTCCTCCACCCCCGCTACCTGAGCCGGAATAGCGTTCATTAATACCGAAGAAGGATAGGCCGCAGTTCCCCCTGGTACGTATATACCAGCCCTCTTTAACGGCCGGTATAACTGGCCCATGATGTTACCCAGATCATCAGGTTCCATCCAGGAATTCTTCAATTGCCTGCGGTGGAATTCGGTTAGATTCCGAATAGCCGCCTGCAGGGCGGTGAGATATTTATCCCCTACCAGTTCATAAGCTTCGTCTATTTCCTTCCGTTTAACCTGAAAATTATGTAGACCGATGTCAGCACCATCCAGCTGACGAGTCAAGTCAAAAAGCGCCTCATCCCCCCGACTTCTGACCTGGTGACCGATTTCCCGTACCCGGGCCTCGATCCCTTCTATGTCAGCATAGGACGTACTCAGAAAGTGCTCGAACTCAGCAGTACCATATCTCATCCGTTTGATCATCGACTATCCCTCCTGCGCTAGATGGCTAACTTTTTCTAACATTGGCAGCAGTTGACGATAATTTACCCGATAACTGACCCGATTAACAATCAGTCGGGCAGTACATTCCATGATATCCGTCAATTCCACCAGGTTATTCTCCTTCAAGGTTCTCCCAGTAGAAACAATATCGACTATCACATCCGCTATACCCATCAGTGGTGCCAGTTCAATATTCCCATGCAGTTTTATGATTTCCATCTGCATTCCCTGGCTGCGAAAGTAATCCTCGGCCAGGTTGACGA